>UQVK01000162.1 GCA_900544445.1 uncultured Lachnospiraceae bacterium | reverse complement strand
CATGGAAATGGATGGAGGTGGATTCGAACCACCGAAGCAATTTGCAGCAGATTTACAGTCTGTCCCCTTTGGCCACTCGGGAATCCATCCATATATCAGAAATACGATGCCATTTGGAAGCCGTATCTCCTTCCGGGGAAATATCCCGGAATATCTTTGCGGGATACAGGCGGATATCGTCTCCGACATTCACCTGTGCCCGTCAGCATATCTATTTAATCATAGTTTTACGTGAATTGCAAGAAATTTTTTCTGCTGTTGTGCGCATCCTCGCGCTTCCCGCGGACAGGATCGCGGTACTGGAGCACGATGCCGGATTCGGGAGGAAGGGTTACGGTCACCTTTCCCGCTCTCAGCGGATACTCCACCGGCTCCGTGGAAAAACCGTTCCGATCCGTCAGCATCAGCCGGGTCATCTTCGCATCTCTCGGAATGCCAAGCTCCCAGACGGAAACCTCCTTTGTCACCTCATGGTCATTGTTGTTGATGAGGATGGCGGAGTGATTATCGCGGGTAAATCTGGCATAGCCGATCATATTGTAATCGGACAGCATCCACTTGATCGATCCGGTTTTGAACTCCTCATTTTCCTTGTGCATCCGGATCACCGCCTTATGGTAAGCGATCAGGTCCTGATCCTCCCGGCCCCACGGATAGGTTCTGCGGTTGTCCGGATCGGTGAAGCCGCAGAGTCCGGCCTCATCGCCGTAGTAAATGGTGGGCGCGCCGGGCCAGGTCATCTGGATCAGCACAGCCTCCCGCATCACCGCCCTGTTCACGCCCTCGCCTGCCGCATCCGGCCCGAGAGTATTCATCCGTCCCACCTTTCTGTTCGTCCGGGTGAGGAAGCGGGAATGGTCATGATTGGACAGCTCGTTCATCGCAACAAACAGGGATGGGGTGGCAAAGCAGGCGGTGTGATAGCCCATCGCTCCCCAGAAGCTTTCCGCATTCCCCAGAAGGTCCTGCCGGTAGTCGTCGCTGTGCTTCTGCATGCCCGTCAAAAACCAGGTGACCGGCTCCATGAAGGCGTCGTAGTTCATCACCGTGTCCCACTGGTCGCCCTGCAGCCAGGAGGAGGGATCTCCATAGTGCTCCGCCAGAATGATCGCGTTGGGGTTCGCGTTTTTCACCGAACGGCGGAAATCCCGCCAGAACCGGTGGTTGAACTCCGGCGACCGGCCCAAGTCGGCGGCCACATCCAGCCTCCAGCCGTCCGCGTTGAACGGCGGAGAAACCCACTTTGCTCCGATTCTCATGATGTATTCATACAGTTCTCTGGAGTTTTCATAATTCAGCTTGGGAAGCGTATCATGCCCCCACCAGCCGTCATAGGTGGTGTTATAAGGAAAACGATTCTCATCATGGAACATAAAAAAGTTATGATACGGGCTGTCCCGGTCAATGAAAGCGCCCTTGGCATAGCCCTCTCTGCCCTCATAGATCCGTTCCCTGTCCAGCCATTTGTTGAAGGAGCCGCAGTGATTGAATACGCCGTCAATAATGACCCGCATTCCTCTTCTGTGCGCTTCCTCCACCAGTTCGATGAACAGCTGGTTGCTCGCTTCCAGATTCTTCGGATTCGTCACACGGTCGATATACCGGGTTGCAAATCGGTTCTCCGTCTGCCAGTCCGCAAGGAGATCACCCTCGTCGCTGACGATTCTTCCCTTATGCGGATCCACATTGTCATAATCCTGAATATCATAACCGTGATTGGAGGGAGATACGAACAGCGGATTAAAATAAATCACATCGATCCCCAGATCCTGCAGATAATCCATTTTGTCCAGGACGCCCTGCAGGTCGCCTCCGTAAAAATTCCGGACGTCCATCTGCGCCGGATACCGGTACCAGTCCTCCACCCGCACGGACTTATCGCCGATATACTGATATTCCCCCGTAAGCACATCGTTGGAGGGATCCCCATTACAGAAACGGTCCACCATGATCTGATACATGACCGCGCCCTTCGCCCAGTCCGGTGTGGAAAATCCCGGAATGATGCAGAAGTAATAATGTGCCTCCGTCTGCTTCACTACACCTCTGGTATCATAGTAGCATTTCGCCCTGCCGGCCTGTATCTCAAAATAATAGGTGATTTTCTCGTTATCAAGCTGGTATTTCACTTCATAATAGTCAAAAAGGGAATCTGACGAAACCTTGAACATCAGATTCCTCTCACCCTGACATACCAGAAATACACGGTCCAGGTTATTTTTTTTGGACCGGAAACGTATGGTCACTTCACTGTATGGCGCCGGCTCAGCCGGTGATATGAAATTTCCCGTTGTATCGCTGAATAAAGCCCTTTTACTGAGAACAGGCCGCATGCTCGTAATGTACTGGTGCTGTTCTCCCCGTAAAAACCTTTCAAATTTCATAAGCACTACACCCTTTCTCTCCCATTTTAACTGATTCCCATCAGACAATCAAGCATTTACACCGTAAAAGCAGGTTAAACTTATAAACTGTTATTCCAACCAGACGCCTTCCGGCGCCCTTTTTT
>UQVK01000161.1 GCA_900544445.1 uncultured Lachnospiraceae bacterium | reverse complement strand
CCGCATCTCCTCTCGGCCTCCTTCTGGATATCTGTGCCATTCTTCTTGCGGTCTATGCGCTGGTCAGGCGCCAGCACAGAAAAACAGCGGCGGCTGGTATCCTGATTTCCGTCTTTTCCGTGGCCGCCTCCTTCCTTCTTTTTCCTCCCTTTGAAGGCACCGAATTTTTATCCGGCTATCTGTCATCTGCAACGGACGACATGGCCACAGAAAATATGGCCGCCGAAGAAACGCCCCGGGCGGAGGCTTTGGCAGATACCGGTTCCGATGCGCTCAGCCCGGAAGAGCTGGAAAGCCAGGAAACGGAACAAAGAAATGCCGCCATCACCATCCGGGAATATCCTCTTTCCAACAATCTTCTCCTGATCTGTGAGAATGAAAATCTGACAGATGTCAATCTCCGCTTTCAGGTCATCTATTATGACACAGACGATCAGATGCTTTCCATTGAGGAACGCTGGCGGTCCAGCTGTCCCGCAGGCGGCAGGTCGGCCGTCACCATTCCTGCCCCTGCGGATCAGGACAATAAACCTGTTCCCTATGACCATTATGAGCTGACCATGGAATCCGGAGAAATTGATCTGGACTATGACTGTATCAATTACGGCAGCAGCCTGGACATCGTCTCCAACGTCGGCGTTGACGGCAATATCCTCGTTTCCGTAACCAATTCTTCCAAACGGACCTTCAGCGGTATAGAACTTGCCTGTATCTACTATCGGGACGGAACGCCCGTCGGCATGGCCACTCAGTATCTTGACGGGCTTTCCGACCAGGCTGCGGTAAAATTCTTCACTCCCTATGACTACAGCACAGATACCCCCGAATCCATCACCTTTGACAACCATGAAATTCTGGTTCTCAGAACGGATTACTCCATGGAGTGATCCTTCTTCCCCTACTGCTTCGGACAGCCGCCGCAGCCGGAGCAGGCAGGTTTTCCCACCTCTTCCGAATAAAGCCCGTAGGGCGTATTCAGAAGGCAGACAGCCTGAGAGGAAATGCCTTCTTTGTTTCCGGTAAAACCCAGCCCCTCTTCCGTCGTCGCCTTCACATTAATCTGACTGACATCAATCCCCAGCGCACGCGCGATATTTTCCCGCATGGTATCGATATGAGGACGCATCTTTGGTTCCTGGGCGATGATGGTGGCGTCGATATTTTCAATCAGAAAGCTGTGCTCCTCCAGAAGTTCTCCCACCCGTTCCAGAAGCTTCAAACTGCTGATTCCGCTGTACGCCGGGTCCGTATCCGGGAAATGCTTTCCGATATCCCCCAGCGCTGCTGCGCCCAGAAGCGCGTCCATCACCGCATGCAGAAGCACATCCGCATCCGAATGGCCCAGAAGCCCTTTTTCATAAGGGATTTCCACACCTCCGATGATCAGCTTTCTGTTTTCCACAAGACGATGTACGTCATATCCCATTCCAATTCTCATATAACTCTCCATTCCGGAGCATAACAAAGCTTTGCTTTGCCGCTCTCTCTTTTACCCGTTCATACGTAAATTATTATAATTCGTTTCCGGTCTGATATGCAAGCCGGACTGTTGATAAAAAGCGGGCAGGAACGCCATTCTGCTCAGCTTTTTCTGCGTCTTTCCAATTCCCATATAAGACCGTTCTCATCCTCATAACCCTTCATGATCGCATACGTCCGTTTTCCTTCCCCCTGATTCGGGTATTTCAGTCGACACACCACCCGGTAGCTTTTCTCCCTTTCCCGGATCTGCTCTACGGAAATAATCTGTGGCTCCTGACCGGTAAGGCTTCCCTCTCTGCTCATTCCGCGTTCCAGCAGACCGCCGGGAGCTGTCAGCTCCCCGATCTCCTTCTGCGTCCTGTGTGCCAGAGAAATATATCCGGTCAGACCACTTCCCGTTCTTATATACTTTCCTGCTTCCACCACGAACAGACGGTCCTCTTCATCCAGGCAGAAAATCAGCCTGTTTTTCAGGGACTGCTGTCCCAGCCGGTACGCCAGGCCGACGCAAAGGGCCGTAACCCCAAGACACAGGGCAAGAGATATCTCCTCCATCTGCCATCTTTCATGAAATCCGACATAAATGCCGGCACAAATCAGAATCATGGCAAGCAGTACAATTCCGAGTATCCCTCCGATCATGCACAGCGCATAGTGTTTTTTCCCCATTGTATCAGACGATGTCCAGATTCTCATTACAATCTGTCCCCCTTCCGCCGCGCCTCTTGCGGCCTGTCCTTCTGCCATCATACACCATCAGAAGGCGGCAGGCAATCATAAGAAAAAAAGGGAATCCTGTGCGGGTAAAAAAAGGAGAAAAAAAGTAAAAAAAGTTGTTGACAAGTTGCCCTGATTTTTGTATACTAATCGAGCAGGTTGCGGGTGAGACAAAATCCTGAAACTTGTGAGACATGGGATCTTAGCTCAGCTGGGAGAGCATCTGCCTTACAAGCAGAGGGTCATAGGTTCGAGCCCTATAGGTCCCATATATATGGCGAGATAGCTCAGTTGGCTAGAGCATACGGTTCATACCCGTAGTGTCGAGGGTTCGAATCCCCCTCTCGCTATTGAAAAAGGAAAAGTGGTAGTGTAAAAAAGTTTGTGTCTTTGGAAGAAAATGACTCCTTTTTGGTAAGAA
>UQVK01000160.1 GCA_900544445.1 uncultured Lachnospiraceae bacterium | reverse complement strand
TGTCCGGATTCACCGCAAAGCTTGCCGGAACCGAGCGCGGAATCACCGAGCCCACTCCTACCTTCTCCGCCTGTTTCGGACAGGCCTTCCTGGAGCTGCATCCGACCAAGTATGCGGAAGAGCTGGTAAAGAGAATGCAGCAGAGCGGCGCCAAGGCTTATCTGGTTAACACCGGATGGAACGGCACCGGAAAGCGTATCTCCATCAAGGATACCCGCGGAATCATCGATGCGATCCTGAACGGAGACATTCTGAAGGCTCCCACCAAGAAGATCCCTTACTTCAACATTGAAGTACCCACCGAGCTTCCTGGTGTTGACACCAACATCCTTGACCCTCGTGACACCTATGCAGATGCGTCCGAGTGGGAGACCAAGGCAAAGGATCTGGCTTCCAGATTCATCAAGAACTTCTCCAAGTACGAAGGAAACGAGGCCGGAAAGGCTCTGGTTTCTGCTGGTCCTCAGCTGTAAATCGTACCGGGATAAGCGTATCATGCGCAGATGCATATCAGGCAGGCGCATAATACGCACAGAAAAAAATTTCGGATTTTGCAGGCGTGGCTTCGGCCGCGCCTGTTTTTGAAAAGGGGGAGGTGAAACGGAAGTGAAAAATATACTCGTTTTGCTGGAACTGAGGAATGGTCTCAGCCAGGTGAGAGCCCATGCAGAATGACAGATCTGTGTGATCGCGGAGACTGATCCGCCGTAAGGCGGAAGGCTCCGAGTTCTGTATGGGCGGAAAAAGCAGATCGGCTCATTCTGCACTTATTTGTGTAACAGGCAGGATGCGGACGCGTCTTTCTGAAAAAGAAAGGCGGCGTTTCCGCGCGGTTGCGGACAAATAAGGAGCGGCAGAAATGGGATACAGAAATGCAGCGGATATTTTACCGGAAAATCTTCTGGAAGCGATCCAAGCCTATATCGAGGGCGAGGTTGTATACATTCCGAAAACAACGCCGAGGAAGGACTGGGGAGAGGGAAACGGCTCCCAGGGATATTACCGCAGAAGAAATCTGGAAATCAGAAAAAGCTTCCTTGCCGGGATATCGGTGGAGGAACTGGCGGTCAGGTACGGGCTGGCACGGGGGACGATCCGGAATATTATCTATGAACAGAATATTTGAAGGCCGGACTGCATGCCGGATGGCAGGCAGTTCAGGTGTACGGGAAACCAGGCGGCGCTTTACGGCGCCGCTTTTTTTCGACTAAATATTTGTTATAATGGAAACAGGACATACAGGTGTCATGTTTCATGAGATATGATAAAGAAGGTTGGGCGAGAGATGTGCTGCCAGCGTTCCGGAAGGGAGGTACGCATGAAAATCGACCGAATGATCGGCATTTTATCCATTCTGCTGCAGAAGGATACCGTCACCGCACCGGAACTGGCGGAACGCTTCGAAGTGTCCCGACGTACCATCGGGCGGGATATTGATGCGCTGTGCCGGGCGGGGATTCCGATTCAGACCAGACAGGGGACAAACGGAGGAATATCCATCATGGAGAATTTTCGGATGGACCGGACTCTTCTGACCGGAGAAGAGATGCGGGACATTCTGGCAGGGCTCCGCAGTCTGGACAGCGTCAACGGCACGAATCGTTACGGACAGCTCATGGAGAAGCTTTCCGTTGGTTCTTCCAATTTTATGACAGGGGATCAGTCCGTGCTCATCGATCTGTCCTCCTGGTATAAGGACTCTCTGGCACCCCAAATCGAGCTGATCCGAAGTGCCATTGACGGTTGCCGGGAGCTTCAGTTTCTGTATTATGCGCCAAAGGGAGAGAGCTGGCGGATCATCGAGCCTTATTATCTGATCTTCCGCTGGTCCAGCTGGTATGTCTGGGGCTGGTGCAGGCTGCGGAAGGACTTCCGGCTGTTCAAGCTGAACCGGATGGAGGAGCTGCGTCCGTCAGAGCGAACGTTTGACAAGAGACTGGTACCCCTGCCGGATCTGAGCAATGAAAGAATCTTTCCGGGCGGGATCCATGTAAAAGCGCTGTTTGACGCCGGATGCAAGTGGCGGCTGGTAGAGGAGTTCGGGGCGGCCTGTTTTCAGGAACAGCCGGACGGGAGACTTCTGTTTTCTGCGGATTATACGGACGAGGAAAATCTGCTCACCTGGCTGCTTTCCTTCCGTGACCGGGTGGAACTGCTGGAACCGGAAGAACTGAGGGAGAAAATACGGATGGAACTGGAAAGGACGCTGGAGCGGTATACCTGAAAAGAGAGGGGGATGAAACGATGAAATACGAAGGGATTGATGACTGCCTGATGCACAAAGGAGCTGCAGCAAAGGGGCAGCAGTTGGGGAGACAGCTTACCTGCTGCGGAACGGAATGTACAGAATGCGGGTTTTATGAAAATGTCTGTGCAGGCTGCAACGAGAGCTGCGGAAGGGTTTTTCATGCGCCGGAGGGAAAGGCCTGCCCCATCTATGACTGCGCGGTGAACTGGAAAAAACGGACATCCTGCGCACAGTGCAAAAATCTTCCCTGTGAAATCTGGAAGACGACGAGGGATCCTGCGTTATCGGAACAGGAATTTGCGGAGAGCATTCGGAAACGGATGGAAAATCTGCAGGAGGTATTGAAGATTGAAAAATGCGCTCGATAGCGCATTTTTCAATCAGGATTTGCGCCGAAG
>UQVK01000159.1 GCA_900544445.1 uncultured Lachnospiraceae bacterium | reverse complement strand
GCCCGGCCAAACTTCTTCAGTTCCTCTTCCTCGTTATACTCGAAAATTGACACAGCAACCACCTCCGCTCTCTGGCTTCTCAGGAAATCCGCCAGGATCCCTTCCGCGATACATTCCGTTACCGCCCTGTCCACTGCTTCTTCAATCGCTGTCTTTCCTGCTGCATACCGCCTGATGCGGCTCACAAACTCACTGTATTCCCGCAGCGTCCGGCACCTTTTCATCAGTTCCTCATTATGGCCCTGGTTGATGTTCAGAAAATGTACCTTCAGTTCCAGCTCAGGCTCTTTCTTTTCCTGTTGGCTCCCCTTTCTTTCTTCAAACGCATCTGACAGCTTTAAAATAACATCCTCCGACGCGTCAGAACTTCCATTATAAAAGACTACAAAATGGGGAGCCGGTATCCTTACCAGTGTGGATGCGTACAGCGATTCCCTGTTCACATATTTTTCCAGAAGCCGCGTAATATAAATCAGATCCCGCAGAGGCATGTTCGGATTCCAGGTGGATTGATGCTCGTACAGCATCATCTCCGCATCCAGAAGAAAAGAAACGTCATTCTTCATATTCATATAGATGGCGTTCTCCAGGGTGGTGACCTCAAGCCGCTCCGGGTCCTGGTAATCCGTTCCGTTCAGCGCATTGTACAGCGAAAGCAGCTCCTCCTTTCTGCTGTACAGCATCCGGAAAACGGAATCCTTATACGTTCTTTTTGTCTGCAACGTTTCATTCATGATAAGCTCCTTTCCCGCACAAATGGGAACACAGGCCGGTGCGCGGCACAGTCCCTGCGCATTGGCGGCAGGAGCGGCATCCTCTTTCTTCACTCCTGCCGTTTGTCTATGGGTTACAGCATTGGGAATTGAAAATCAGCATAGAGTTTCCGAAATGAATGTCAGAATGAACAGATGGCGGAGACCCGCCAAAGCCGAACGGCTTCACAGAAATTTATGCCTGTTTATATTGTAGCATCCTGCGGGTCTGGACACAAGAAAAAAATTCCGGTTTTCCGGTTTCGGAGTTGAACGGTCAGGCCGAGTTACTTTTCACGGATCGGGGAAAGCAACCGTTAATCAGGATACCTCACTCTCTCCAGCTTCTCAATCATCTTATTCCATTTTAATGTTTCTTTAATCTTTCCCGGTTATGATACAGACATGAAAAGCAACAGGCCCGACATCATGGGCCGTCTGATATTCAACCACACATCTTATTTTGAAAGGAAGGAAACAGATATGATGAAGATGACCAGAAAGAAAATGATGATGACCGCCTCCGCATTCGCGCTTGGCGCCCTGCTTTTTGCCGGAGGCGTCGCGCTTGCCGCTCCCTCCGGAAATTATATCGGCAGTGAAAAGGCGCAGCAGATCGCGCTGGAAAATGCAGGCCTTTCCGCCGACAGCGTAACCTTTATCCGCACACACCTGGATTATGACGATGGCCGTGCGGAATACGAAGTGGAGTTCTACCAGAGAAATATGGAATACGACTACGACATCGACGCAGTGAGCGGAACCATTCTTTCCTATGATCATGACGCAGAATATTATGATGTTGAGCAGCATGCGTCCGGCACAGGCAACGGCTCCGGAAGCACCGTCGGAAGCGTTTCCTCCAATACGGGAACGGCCTCAGCCGCCGGAACGGAGTATATTACGGCAGAGGCCGCAAAGCAGGCCGCCCTGCAGCATGCAGGGGTTTCGGAGAGCGATACCCGCCGTATGGAAACCGGGTTTGATTATGAGCATGGAATGGCCGTATACGAAATTGAGTGGAAGATGGGCTGGACGGAGTATTCCTATGAAATCAACGCTTCCACCGGGGAAGTGGTGAGTTATGAGATGGATTATGATGACTGAAAGAAACCCTGACGTTTCCAGGGTACAGTTTTTAATAATTAATAAACAGGAATTTCCAGCAGGGGGCAGCCGCTGAGGAAGCAGGCGGCTGCCTCTTGTCATATCTATTTCAGACAACTTTACTTCCATTTGTATCTGATAATCCATTTTTCCTTCAATATTTTCCATGTTTTTACCTCATAGTTTCTTGACATCCGGTGCTATAATAAAATCGTAACAAGGAAATGATACTTAACAAGACCTGCTTATTGACCCAAACGAGCCGACAAGCACAAGCCTGCTAAGCATTCAGTTTTATGGAGGAAAAGTCAAATGAATACTTTAAAAGCTGAAAAAAGAAGCATGGACGTCAAGGCGAAAAGACTGAGAAGAGAAGGTTTTGTAACCGGTAACGTATTCGGTAAAAAGATCGAAGGTTCCATTCCGGTAAAGATTGAAAGAACTGCACTGGACCGTCTTCTTAAGACCAGCGGCAAGGGCAGCAGAATCCAGCTTGATGTGGACGGCGAAAACATGGACGTTCTGATCAAGGAAATAGATATCAATCATCTGAAAAATGAAGTGATGGAAATTGACTTCCAGGCACTGGTAAGCGGTGAGATGATCCATTCCGTAGCGGAAATCATTCTGCTTGGGCATGATAAAGTAGCAGAAGGCATCGTAGAGCAGCATCTGAACGAGATCTCCTACAGAGCGCTTCCTTCTGCACTGGTAGAAAAGGTGGAAGTGGATGTGGCAGAGATGAAGGTCGGCGATTCCATTAAGGTGAAGGATCTTCCGATCGCTTCCGACAAGGATGTTCATCTGATGACCGATCCGGAGGCCGTAGTTGTTTCCGTTGGCTTGGCGCATAACGCTCCGATCGACGAGCCTGAAGAGGACGGCGCGGAGGATGCAGAAGCGGCTAAAGCCTGACGGAATTATGAAGAGAGGTGTGAAAAGGGAGGTGGCAACCGCCTGTTTTCACACCTCCTTTTTATTATGATTATGACAACGCAGCCGGGACTGGTAGTGTAAAAAAGTTTGTGTCTTTGGAAGAAAATGACTCCTTTTTGGTAAGAA
>UQVK01000158.1 GCA_900544445.1 uncultured Lachnospiraceae bacterium | reverse complement strand
CCGTGATTGTGACCGGAACCATCGTGGTGACGCCCGGCGCAAAGCAGCCGCTTGAGATGCAGGCGGAGGAGGTTGTTGTAGAGGGCGCTTCCCCGTCCGATTATCCGCTTCAGAAGAAACGCCACAGTTTTGAATACCTTCGCACCATTTCTCACCTTCGTGCGAGAACCAATACCTTCCAGGCGGTATTCCGTGTCCGTTCCCTTGCGGCGTACGCCATTCACCGCTTTTTCCAGGAGAGAGGCTTCGTTTATGTGCACACGCCGCTGATCACCGGAAGCGACTGCGAGGGTGCAGGAGAAATGTTCCAGGTGACCACCCTGGATCTGGAGAATGTGCCGAAGACGGAGGACGGAAAGGTGGACTACAGCCAGGATTTCTTCGGAAAGCCCACCAACCTGACGGTGAGCGGCCAGCTCGACGCGGAAACCTATGCATTTGCCTTCCGCAACGTTTATACCTTCGGCCCCACCTTCCGCGCGGAAAATTCCAACACCACCCGCCATGCCGCTGAGTTCTGGATGATCGAGCCGGAGATGTGTTTCGCTGACCTGAAGGACGACATGATTCTGGCGGAAAGCATGCTGAAATACATCATCCGCTATGTTCTGGAAAACGCGCCGGAGGAGATGGCATTTTTCAACCAGTTCGTGGACAAGGGCCTGATCGAGCGGCTGCAGCATGTGCTGGATTCCGAATTCGGTCATGTGACCTATACGGAAGCCATCGAGATTCTGGAAAAGCACAACGATGAATTCGAATATAAGGTACACTGGGGAAGCGACCTTCAGACGGAGCATGAGCGTTATCTGACGGAAAAGGAATTCAAACGTCCGGTATTCGTGACCGATTATCCGAAGGAGATCAAGGCTTTCTATATGAAGCTGAACGAGGATGGAAAAACCGTTGCTGCCATGGACTGCCTGGTGCCCGGAATCGGAGAGATCATCGGAGGAAGCCAGAGAGAGGACAAGCTGGAGCTCCTGGAAAAGAGAATGGACGAGCTTGGACTGAAGCGGGAGGACTATGAATTTTACCTGGATCTGAGACGTTACGGCTCCGCCCGCCATGCAGGCTTCGGCCTCGGCTTTGAGCGCTGCGTGATGTACCTGACCGGCATGGGCAACATCCGGGACGTGATCCCGTTCCCGAGAACCGTTAAGAACTGTGATCTGTAGACTGCTGCGATAAAGAAGGGACAGGATATGCGAAAGAAACTTTTCAGTCTGTTTTTGATTCTCATGGTTGCGTTTTCGTCGGTTCAGCCCGTATCCGCAACCAGCAGCAGCGAACTGAAAAAACAGAGGCAGGAAAAGGAAAATCAGAAGAACAGCACCCAGGATGAACTGGATGCCATTAACGATCAGATCAGCGACCTGTCCGGAGAGAAGGAAGATGTGGATGCCCAGATCGAAGAACTGACCAGCCAGATTGCCGAGATTATGGTCAGCGTGGATCTGATGGAGGAAGAGATCGCCGATACGGAGGATCAGATCGTACAGGCCCAGGAGGATTACGACGCGGCCAAAAAGAAGGAAGAAGAACAGTACACCGCCATGAAGAAGAGGATTCAGTACCTCTACGAAAAAGGAGAAAACAGCTACATTCAGATCCTTCTGGAGGCAAAGAGCTGGGGGGATCTTCTGAACAAGGCGGAATATGTACAGGAAATTTACAGCTACGATCGAAAGATGCTGGATGATTATGCGGCTACCGTGCAGGAGGTCGCGGATCTGAAGGAGGAGCTGGAAACCAGGAAGTCGGACCTGGAGGCGGCGCAGTATGAGCTGGAGCAGGAGGAAGCGTCCCTTCAGACCTCTCTGGATGAACAGAAGGCGATTTCAGCGGATTACGAAGCGGATCTTGCGCGGGCTGAGGAACAGGCCGCCGCATACAGGGAAAAAATCGAACAGCAGAACGCGGAGATACAGCAGATTGCCGCTGAGGAGGAGTCCAAACGGGCAGAAGAGGAAGAGGCGCAGCGAAAAGCGGAGGAAGAAAGCCGTAAGGCGGAGGAGAGCAGGAAAGCGGAGGAAGAAAAGAAGAAAGCGAGCGAGTCTTCCAGCGCGTCGGAGCAGGAAAGTCAAAAAGAATCGGAAAAGGCGTCAGACTCCTCCTCTTCCGGTTCCTCATCCTCTTCTTCCAGCAGCTATTCCAAAGGTGTGGAGATTGCCAATTATGCCTGTCAGTTTGTGGGAAATCCCTATGTGCCCGGAGGTACCAGCCTGACGGAGGGCGCGGATTGCTCCGGTTTCACCCAGTCGGTTTACAAGGCGTTGGGCTACAGCATCCCAAGAACCTCTTCTGAACAGAGAAGCGCGGGACGGGAAGTTTCCTACGCGGAGGCTCAGCCGGGTGATCTGATCTGTTATGCGGGGCATGTGGCCATATACCTGGGGAATGGCAGGATCGTTCATGCCAGCAGTGTGAAAACGGGCATTAAGTACGGAAATGCAACCTACAAGACCATTTTGTCGGTGAGAAGGATTGTGGGATAGCCGATACACAGGCTGCATGCGGGAGCAGGCCGTGCAGCGAAAAAGGAAGAGGAACAGGAGGGGGAGGATGCAGACAACAATTTGGATGATGGCTGCCGCGATGGCGGTATTCTGCAGCGGCAGTGTAACGGCGGGTCCGGTCCAGGATCTTCCCGTGCAGACGGAGACAGAAAACGGAGGGGATGGAGATGCCGTTTTAGAGGGATCGCTTTCTGCAGCGGATCAGATCGCGAAAAGCATCGTATCTGAAAACGGTGGAATCCTGTTTGAGATACCGGAAGGAACGGTACAGCCGGAAACGCTGAAGATTCATATTTCCGGCCGTGTGGAATATGAAGATGGTTTCAGCGCCAGCGTCCACTATCTGGAAGAGGAAAACGGGAACTGGAAGGCCGGCATGATTTATTTCATTCCTTATGATCCGGCCTGTACGGAGCTGACGATGGATATTTTCTATACGGACCGGAATGGGGCAACGGTGGAAAGAAGCGTG
>UQVK01000157.1 GCA_900544445.1 uncultured Lachnospiraceae bacterium | reverse complement strand
GGCGAAGATTGCACAGCTTGCCTCTGTACTGGAACTGGAAATTGAAGCACAGGCTGGGCAGGTTTCCGATGTGAATGAGTTTCTGAAGCTGGTGGACAAATACCTGGATATTCCGGAACTTGACGCCGCCATCCTCAATGAACTTGTGAGCAAGATTGTGGTACACAGCCCGGTAAGGGAGAATGGAAGAAAGCAGGTGCGAATCGACCTGTATTTTACCTATGTGGGGCAAATCCGCATCCCTTTGAAGATTGGAAGGGAGTCCCTAAACGAATCGGAACCGGCGTGACTTGACACACCGGTTCCGACCAAAACACTTTTTACTTCCTTATGGGACGTTGTCTAAAAGCGGGGGCTTTGTATTTTTTCAGAAAAAGGGTGCGCAGGGATTCTTCGGACAGTCCATAGACTTCCGCCGTCCGGCGGAGGCGGGAAAGAGAGCGGTTCCGGTCAAAACAGTAGCCGCTCACGTCAACAAAGCCCAGTACCTTCCCGTCATCCAGGATGGGATACACGTATTCTCCCATGCCCGCATAGCAGGTGCCGCAAAAAGGCCCCTCTTCACATTTCTTATATACCTTTGGCTGCCGCCTGATGCAGCGCGTCCAGGCGGTATCGCTGGATTTGACATAGAGACAGTAGGGATTGCTGTTGATGTTATATCTGGAAAGGGCCGCCATGTGATTCCCAAGAGGGATGGAAGCATTGTGAAAAGCGGCAAAGAGTTTATGAAAATCATGCAGATAATCAAAGTAAGCGGCAATATCCCGCAGAAGCTGTTCAATCATGTGATTTTCCTCATGTCATTCTCCATATCCGAGATCGAATTCCCCGGTACATTTCCAGGCTCATTCCCGGCCGGAAAGTTTCCACTTCACTATAGTTTCACTATAGCATGGGAGGTCGCGCCCTGCAATTAAAACTGTGCACGATTGTTTAGGTTTTGAACCGGAATCAGAAGGTATTTTACGAGAGAACTGGTACAATAAAGACAGATGAAAATGCTGCCTGATGCGGGAAAACAAAGGACAGAAAAACGAAATGTGGAGGAAAAGTGAGAATGGAAGAAAACAGAGTGCTGGAGATGCAGAGGGAGACACCGGTATATGACACGGTGGACGTACTGGTTCTGGGGGCAGGGCCTGCCGGCTGGGGAGCCGCTATCAGCGCCGCGAGGGAAGGGGCGAAGACCCTTCTGGTGGAAGGAAGCTCGGATATCGGCGGCGTGGCGACGACAGGGCTTATGAGCCACTGGACGGGAAATACCACAGGGGGAATTTACGAAGAGATTGTGGAGCGCACCCACCATGTTTACGGAAAAAATCCGAAGCTGAACGATCAGGAAATGCGCAAATACATCGACCATGAAACGATGAAAACCAGAGCGCTGCAGATGATGCGGGAAGCGGGCGTAAAGCTGCTTTTAAACACGATGGCGTGTGAACCGTATCTGGAAGAAGACCGGCTTGCCGGAGTTTTCGTGGAAAACAAGAGCGGAAGGAGCCTGATCCGCGCGAAGGTGTCCATTGACTGCACTGGGGACGGGGATATCGCGGCCAGAGCGGGAGCATCCTATTTTAAGGGAAGAGAAAGCGACGGCGCCATGCAGCCCATGACCCTGATGGTGCAGGTGGGAGGCGTGGACGTGGAGCGCATGGAATATGTGTATGCGTTCGAAGAAAGCTATGAGGTGCCGGAGGGGGACATTCAGAAGCTGGCGAGAGCGTGCATCCCTGCACCTGCCGGGCATGTGCTCGTTTACCCGTCCGTTTTCCCCGGCGTGGTCACGCTGAACATGACAAACGTGACCGGAGTGGACGGCACCAATGCGGACGACCTGACGGCAGCCTATATCCAGTGCCGGGAGCAGCTTCCGGAAATCATGGAATTTCTGCAGAAGCATGTTCCGGGCTTTGAGAACAGCTATGTGATGAAAACAGCATCACAGATCGGCGTGCGGGAGACGAGGCATTTCATCGGAATGCGCACGATTACGGAGCAGGACATTCTGTCAGCCCGCGTTTTCCCGGACTGGGCGGTGGCGAATGCGCACTTCAATTTTGACGTACATAACATCACGGGCGCAGGGCTGGATGAAACGGGCTGCCAGAAAAAATTCAGTCAGCCGAAGGGCTATACGATTCCCTATGGCTGTCTGGTGCCGCAGAAGGTGGACGGCCTGCTTCTGGCAGGGCGGTGCATTTCCGGCACCCATCTGGCCCATTCCAACTACCGCGTCATGCCCATCTGTGCCAACATGGGGCAGGCGGCGGGCATCGCAGCGGCGCTCTGCGTTTCGGGCGGACTGCAGCCCAGGGAGCTTCCGGTGGAGCGCCTGCAGGAGCGGCTG
This sequence comes from uncultured Lachnospiraceae bacterium, assembly GCA_900544445.1. GTDB lineage: Bacteria > Bacillota > Clostridia > Lachnospirales > Lachnospiraceae > Eisenbergiella > Eisenbergiella intestinigallinarum. Next base: position 761 of record UQVK01000157.1, on the reverse strand, counting down.
ATGGCGCTTGGGGTGAAGCCGGAGTAGAAAAAATCAACTCCTGTGCGCATAAGCGCGCGGCGTTATTCCCATATATTTGCGGAAGGTTTTCACGAAATAGCTGCTGTCGTTGAAGCCGCAGCGGTAGGCCACCTCCGTCACCGGGAGTTCCGTGGTGGTAAGGATGTGGCAGGCGCGTTCGATCCGGTAATAGTTCAGATAGTCCACGGGTGTGCGGTGCAGGGCCGCCCGGAAAAAACGGCAGAAATACTTGGGACTCATCCCCGCCAGCCGCGAAAGGTCAGAGAGGGTGATGGGGGAGGCGTAATTGGCGTCGATGTATTCCAGAACGGGCTTGAGCACATCCATCTTCCGCCGCAGGCTGACAGATTCTTCCCGTGACTCGCTGTAAAGCTCCCCCTCAAAAAGACGGCCGAAGAATTCATACAGGGCGCCCAGAGTGAGAAGCTCGCTTCCGGCATGGGGCCAGCGGATAGCGGGGAACAGCCTTTCCGCAGCGGCAAGAAGCGGGGCAGAACGGGGATCGTCCGCCTGAAAATAGTTATATAATTGAATCTGATGACGGGTCGTCAGGCGGACATAGCGCTTGCAGGCGTCCGTGTGCGCAAGTATGTTGGGATCAAAGACCGCACATTCATAGACACAATGCTCAGGCGTGCCGCCGTGGATGACCCCTTCCTCGATCAGAATCAGATCCCCGGCACGGGCGGTGAGAAAAACCGAATCCAGAGAAATGGTAATGGAGCCTTCCAGAATGCGGA
>UQVK01000156.1 GCA_900544445.1 uncultured Lachnospiraceae bacterium | reverse complement strand
GCCGGAAGCTTCAGGGGAAGGCTTCCCAGACTCTTTTTCGTGAGCCGTACCTCCTCCGGGCTGCGGTTCAGCCGGTCAGACAGCTCCGCCTCCTCTTCGCGGGAAAGTCCCTCCAGCACGAAGGAGTAGTGCAGATCACCGCCCATCCACTGTGGGAAATTGGTCCCCCACATGTTGTTGAACAGGTTGACTGAAATACTTCCGTTTTCCGCCGCCTCAAAACGATGTCCTTTTCCGGATCCAGCAGGACGCCGCCCTTCTGCATCCGCCAGCTTAAGGGCTTTTCTCCGGGAAGGATCCGGAATGAACCGGACTCCACAAAAGGGCTTTCCTGCTTGTTTTTCAGGAAAAGTTCCATAAAAATCTCATCTCCCGCCGCCGGAAGGGTGATGGAAAGTTCCATTTCCTCCGCGTTTCCATACCGGCCTGCACTTCCGTCCTTCTGCGAGCTGTAGAAGAAACGAACCCTGTCTTCTGTCAGTTCATACCGGACAAAGGCCGGAACAAATGTCTCATGCGGGCAGACCGGATAATTCTCTCTTCCATAGTCCTGGATTCCCCAGGTGGTAAAATGGTAACCATAATGCCTCAGGTACTCATTGATATCGTCATAGCCGTATTTATCGTACTGATAAGCCAGAGCGCTTTGATGCGCGTTTCCCTTTAAAAGCGCGCACTGCAGCTTCTTGTCCCAAAGGGAAATCACCGCTCCCGTATCCTTACAGAAAATCAGGCGGTAACGATGATTTTCCAGAGAAAGCAGCCCGTCCGCCGCCGTACCTGCAGGGAAAGCGGTCTTTTCCTGATGCGACACATTTTCGACCGCCATTTTGTCATCTGACAGCCGCACAGCAACGCTGGTAAATCCGGGCAGTTTTTCCACATAACAGCACCAGCTTCCGCCGATCCATCCACATACCGCTTCCGCCTCATCCACCAGAACCGGGCGTCCTTCCCATTGCTCCGGCAGCCTGACCCAGCCGGTATAGGGCTGTTTCCTTCCGCAGAAAAGCCAGCGGGTATCTTCTTCTGCTGTCTTGTCCGCTTCCGGAAGCGTTTCCGGCTCCAGAATCCCTTCCAGCTCCTTCACACACGCTACTGCCTTCTGTGCCCGTTTCCGCTGTTCCTCCCAGGAACGCTCCATAAACCGGCAGGCTTCGCTGTCCTTCGTCTCCAGAAAGGCTTCCTTCTCATATGCCCGGTCAGGTCCGAGCCAGGTTTTCACATCCGCGCCCCAGGTGTGTTCCTCAAACAGAGCGACCTGTTCATAGTATTGCTCCAGACACCGCTCCGCATTCTCTTCTCCGGCCTGATCCGCCGTCTGTCCGTTGTCCAGCCACTTTCCGAGCCACAGAGCCTGCAGTCCTTCCATCTTCCGCCTGCTTCTGCGTACCCTGGATACTTCCAGCGGATACGCGCCCACACCGTGAATCCAGGTATCCGCCAGATCGCCTGCCACCACCGGAACGCCGCTCAGATCATACGCCGCCAGCTCCCGGTAAAAATCATCCATGGTTCCGCAGACAACCTCCGCATCCGGATAGAGCTCCTTCGCCTGTTTCACCAGCTTCCGGATCACATCCGCCGACTGAGGCCCCTTATTGTCATAGGTGTGCATCAGCGCCATCCAGACCGGAAACGGCCAGTCCTCAGGCGGAGTCAGGCCCGTTCCATATCCGCCCGGGCTGTACATGGTAAGCACCCTTCTTTTTCCCGGACCTTCCCAGAAAAACAGACCCGGCACCTGTGGCGGCGTGGCAAATTCATTGCATCCCAGATGCAGGAAACGGACTCCCGCCTGATGCAGCAAGTCGGGCAGCATGATGCTGTGGCCCGGAACGTCGGTCATCTTGGCGGAAACCGGGCAGGGCTTATGGTACAGGTCCGCCAGCAGACGGCTGTATTTCAATCCTTCCAGATATTCCTTCTGACTGCAGAAATCCGTATGCGAGGTGAAGGGAAGGGCATGCCAGGCCACCTGCCCGTTTTCAATCAGCGCATCCAGCTTCTCCTTCAGTTCGGACGCACAGTTCTGAACGATGTGCAGAAGCGGCCAGGCAGGCATGGTCCAGACATACCGCAGCTTTCCCATATCCCGGGTCTTTTCACAGGTCTCTATCACCTCTTCCAGCATCCCTTTCGCGTAATTATCGATCACCCGTGATGAAAGATCTGTAAACCCGATATCGAAATGGGTTTTAAATACCAGAATGATTTTTTTCATCTTTTTCGTTCCATGTGTCGTTCTCTCGCTATTTTTTCCCTTCAAAGGCTTCGTCAAATTCCCGCACCTCATCCCGGTGCCGTCTCTCATCATAAATATCGGAATCAAAGAATCTGCCGCCCCTGGCTGCGGAGAGATAGCCCTCCTTCAGCTCCATGCACAGAAACGCGGGGGAAATCTCCCCAAACCGGTCGGAGACGCCGTAATTTCCCGCCTCCACAAAGCCGATCTGCGGACAGTATTCAGGCCGTCCGAAAAACATGACCGCTCCATGCCCTGCCTCAGCCGCCCTCTCCAGCACCGCATGAAACAAAGCCTTCCCGATTCCTTTTCTTTGATATTCGGGCAGGACGCCGATGGGGCCGATGTTTACCACAGGAAGCGCGTCCGTATCTCCCACCAGAACCTGCGCCCGGCTGCATGCCACATAACCCGCGGGCACGCCGTCCGCCTCCGCCACCAGGCTGATTCCCGCCCCGTCCCGCTTTCTCAGCTCATGCACCATCCAGTGCTCATAGGGGCAGCCGATGCCGCCCCGTTCGACTCTCCCCGGATAAGAAAATGCCTCCCGGATGATTTCTTCAGAACGTCTGTAATCCCGCTCCTCTTCTTCTCTTACCGTAATCTTCATATTCCCTCCATTTTGCCTCTCTTTCGCCACTCCGGCCTGTCGTACTTTTCCTTATTTTATCATATTCGGGAGGGAAACGCATCCACAGCTTTGTGAACGGTGCAGGTCAGACAGCAATCCGCTTTTCTCACTCTCCGGCCCCGCGCCTGTCATACTGGGCGCTGTAAAAGCAGTAAACGCCCGTCTGAACCGCCCAGAGGAAAGTGACCAGAATAATCGGGAAATTCCCGGTGTCAAACATGATTTTTCCAAGCAGGGCGACCGCCTCCATCACCGG
>UQVK01000155.1 GCA_900544445.1 uncultured Lachnospiraceae bacterium | reverse complement strand
GCGCATTTTCCAATCCGGATTTGTGCCGAAGCGTCACAAATCCTGTGATCGCAGCGCCGAATTGGAGATTCGGCGCGCGTTCCTCAGCGTGGAAACGCTTCGGAATGGAGGATAAATATGCTGGATGTATGTTTATTGGGAACGGGCGGGATGATGCCGCTTCCTCAGAGGTGGCTGACCTCGCTTATGGCCCGTTACAATGGAAAAAGTATTCTGATCGACTGCGGGGAAGGCACGCAGATCGCCATGAAGGAAAAGGGCTGGAGCCCCAAGCCGATTGATATCATCTGCTTTACCCATTATCACGCAGATCATATCAGCGGCCTGCCCGGTATGCTCCTGACCATGGGAAATGCGGAGCGGACGGAGCCTTTGCTTCTGATCGGGCCGAAAGGGCTCACCCGGGTGGTGAATGCGCTGCGTGTGATCGCCCCGGAGCTGCCTTTTCCTATTATATATAATGAAATTACGGAACCGGAGCAGTCCTTTGTCTTCGATGGCTTCCGCATCGAAGCGTTCCGGGTGAACCATAACGTGACCTGCTATGGCTACAGCATCGTGGTGGAACGCGCAGGGCGCTTCCAGCTGGAAAAGGCGCAGGAGCTTCAGATTCCCAAGCCCTACTGGAGCAGGCTGCAGAAGGGGGAAACCATCGAAACCCCGGAAACGGTTTACACGCCCGATATGGTTCTCGGTCCTCCCCGAAAGGGAATCAAGCTGACCTACTGCACGGATACCAGACCGACAGAAGGAATCGTGAAAAATGCGGCGGAAGCCGATCTGTTCATCTGTGAGGGAATGTACGGAGAGCCGGAAAAGAAGGACAAGGCGAAAGAGTACAAGCATATGACCTTTCTTGAGGCGGCCGACATGGCAAAACGTGCCCGCGTGAAGCAGATGTGGCTGACCCACTACAGTCCTTCCCTCATCCGTCCCGAGGATTACATGGATGGCGTGCGGAAAATTTTTCCTGCCGCCGTAGCGGGAAAGGACGGCAAGAGCATCGATCTTTTATTTGAAGAAGACGGAAATTGATGAAGCTGGAATCGCTCACGCGATTCTTCTTACATGAATTGATGCGGCCATTCGGCCGCGAGGATAAAAAACATGGAAAAAGAAAATGTCACGATCCTGGCGGTGGAAACCTCCTGTGACGAAACCGCGGCGGCCGTGGTTCGAAACGGCAGGGAGGTTCTTTCCAACGTCATATATTCTCAGATCGACCTTCACACCGTCTATGGAGGGGTGGTGCCGGAGATCGCATCCAGAAAGCATATTGAAAAAATCAATCAGGTGATTGAAAAGGCCCTTTCCGACGCGGGGGTATCCCTGCCCGAAATCACTGCGGTGGCCGTCACCTATGGCCCCGGGCTGGTGGGAGCGCTTCTTGTGGGAGTTTCTGCGGCGAAGGCCATTGCGTTTGCGGCGGACAAGCCGCTGGTCGGCGTACACCACATCGAAGGCCATATCAGCGCGAATTATATTGAAAACCCGGATCTGGAGCCGCCTTTCCTCTGTCTTGTGGTATCCGGAGGCCACTCCCACCTGGTGGTGGTGAAGGATTACGGGGAATATGAGATCATCGGAAGAACCAGGGACGACGCGGCGGGAGAGGCCTTTGACAAGGTGGCGAGAGCCATCGGACTCGGCTATCCTGGCGGTCCGAAGATCGATAAAATTTCAAGAGAGGGGAATCCGGACGCCATCGCCTTCCCACGGGCAAAAGTGGGAGGAGAGGGAAACGAGTATGATTTCAGTTTCAGCGGACTGAAGTCGGCGGTCCTGAATTATCTGAACTCCTGTGAAATGAAGGGCATTGAAGTCAACCATGCGGATGTGGCGGCGTCCTTTCAGAAAGCGGTGACGGACGTGCTGGTGGAGCATTCCATGGAAGCGGCGGAGCGCTTTGGCATCAAAAAGTTTGCCATCGCCGGAGGTGTCGCATCCAATTCCTCGCTTCGCGCGGCATTCGAAAAGGCCTGTGGCGAAAGGGGAATCTCCTTTTACCATCCGTCTCCCATTTTCTGTACGGACAACGCTGCCATGATCGGCTCTGCGGGGTACTATGAATATATCCGGGGAACCAGGCACGGCTGGGACTTAAACGCCATCCCCTCCCTGAAGCTGGGCGAACGGTGAAGCAGGAAGCATCGGCTTTGGAAGATCTGGAAAGGAAACAGGCAGGATGAAAAAAGAAAAAACAGCGGCTGTCGTTCTTGCAGCCGGGCGGGGAACGCGTATGCACAGCGACGTTCCCAAACAGTATATGCTTCTGGAAGGACGGCCGCTGATCTGCTATGCGCTGAAAGTTTTTCAGGACAGCTTTATCGATGAAATTGTTCTGGTAACCGAGGCGGGAGAGGAAGCGCGCTGCAGGCAGGAGATCGTGGAGGCGTTCGGCTTTACCAAGGTCACCGCTGTCATTGCAGGGGGCAGGGAACGATACCATTCCGTGGCAAACGGTCTGAAGGCGGTGTCTGCGGATTGCGATTATATTTTCATTCACGACGGCGCAAGACCCTTCGTGACTCAGGATATTCTGGAACGCGCGCTGGAAACGGTGCGTGAATATCAGGCCTGCGTTGCAGCCATGCCGGTGAAGGATACCATCCGTATTGCGGATGAGAACGCTTTTTCCGTGTCCACACCCAGGCGCGATCGTGTCTGGCTGATGCAGACGCCCCAGGTTTTTGAGGCATCCCTGATCCGGACAGCTTATGGGCGGCTCCAGCAGGAGGCGGACCGGCTCGCCGCAGAAGGAATTCCGGTCACAGATGATGCCATGGCGGTTGAAACCCTGTTGCATCACCCGATTAAACTGTTTTCCGCTTCCTATGAAAACATCAAGATCACCACGCCGGAGGATTTGATCACGGCAGAGGGCTTTCTGGAAAAAAATAATCCCTTTTCCGAAAAAGCGCCTCTGTGACATGGCCGCAGATGCCCTGTATATGCGGTATCTGCGGGAAATATTCGTCCTTTCAAAACTTTTTTCAAATTTATAAAAAAATGTGTTGACACAATATACCTTTTTCGCTATAATAACTTTTGCACTGCTGAGGAACACAAAGTTCGAACAGAACAGATGCTTCCAAAGGTAATGTCACAGCGGTTCCTGAAACGGGAATCCTTCCCGACGGGAAACAGAAGAGAATTGATCTCTTCCGAAAAATAAACCGCTGTTTTTCTTTTGCAAAAACACTTGGAGAGGTATCGAAGTGGTCATAACGAGGCGGTCTTGAAAACCGTTTGTCCGC
>UQVK01000154.1 GCA_900544445.1 uncultured Lachnospiraceae bacterium | reverse complement strand
GCGGATCTGCAGCAGGATATCGAGGCTCTGGATCAGTTTCTGGAAAAATATCAGGCGGGCTGTGAGATTGTGTACGGCATCCGGAATGACCGGAATACGGACGGTTTTTTTAAGAAGCTGACCGCTAATGGATTCTACGGTCTGATGCATCTGCTTGGCTGCAACGTGATGAGCAATCACGCGGATTACCGTCTGCTTTCGAAGAAGGCGCTGGACGCGCTGTCGGAGTATAAGGAAGTAAATCTGTTTCTGCGCGGGCTGATCCCTACCATGGGCTTTCCGTCTGATGTGGTTTATTTTGACGTGAAGGAGCGGGAGGCGGGGACCTCCAAATATACGCTGAGGAAGATGCTGACTCTGGCGACGGATGGGATCACCTCCATGAGCACCCGGCCGATTCAGCTGATCTCCATGCTGGGCTTCGTGGTGAGTGTGTTCAGCGTGATTATGATCATTTACTGCATCGCAGAATGGACCATGGGAAGGAATGTTCCCGGATATACCACGACGCTGGTGGTGTCCCTTCTCATGGGCGGGTTGACGATTTTCTCTCTGGGAATCGTGGGAGAATATGTGGGAAAGATTTATCTGGAAGCAAAGGCCCGGCCCAGATATATTGTCGAATCCTTTATCTGGAAAGAAGGGAATATTCAGAATAGTATGAATAATTCGGATAATACGGAATATTCAGAAAAGAACGAATATTCAGAAAAAGATAAAAATTCAGAAAGAAACGAATGTTTCGCTCCCTGCCATAGTACAGAAACAGAGGAGGACTCACATGCCTCAAATTGAAATCCATGCCGATGACTACGCGATATCTCCTCATTCCTCAGAGGATATTTTAAACTGCCTGCGGGCGGGGAAGCTGGACGGCGTCAGCGTCCTGACCAACATGTCCTGCTTTGAGGAATATGCGGTGAAGCTGAAGGCGGAATATGACAGCTTTCCGAAGAAGCCGCGTCTGACGGTGCATCTGAATTTCATGGAGGGGCACTGCGCGGCGGACCCGGCAGAGGTGCCCCATCTGGTGGATGAAAACGGATATTTCAACATCAGCTGGGGAACGCTTTTTAAATGGAATTATACGCCGAAGGTATTTCTGGAGCTGAAAAAGGAGCTGAAGGCGGAGATTTCGGCGCAGACGGAGCGGTTCCGGGAAGCCTTTGGGGCGGATATGCCGCTGCGGTTTGACGGCCATCAGCATACGCAGATGATTCCGGTTGTGTACTGGGCGCTTCTGGAGGTGATCGTGGAGCGGCATTACCGCACGGAGTACATCCGGGTGACGAAGGAGCCGGTGCTTCCTTATCTGAAAAGCGCCGGCCTGTGGAGAACATACCGTCCCATAAACTGGGTGAAGAATCTGATTTTAAACTATCTTGCGCCCGGCATGGAAAAAACGGCGGTGAGGAATCATCCGTCCTGGCAGAAGGAAAATGCGCCCATGTTTCTGTGGGGCGTGGTGATGAGCGGGCATATGGATGCGGCGCGGGTGAAGCGGCTGCTCCCCGCCATGAAGGAAAGGGCGCAGAAGAGGGGGCGGAATCTGGAAATTCTGTTTCATCCCGGAACGGTCCTTCCGGAGGAGCTTGGGGAGGAATTCTGCAATCACGGCGCAAACGGCTTTCATGTGTCAGAGGGACGGCATGTGGAGTATGAAGCGGTAATGTCCCTTACCGAAGAGGATTTGCGATGAAGAGCATTTTCAAGTGGCAGTGTTTTAGCGATAAGGAAAAAAGGAGCGGGCTGCTTTTTGGCCTGACAGTTTTTGCGGCGTTTGTTCTGATTTTCATTTTTAATGTTCTGACGCCCATGATGACGGACGACCTGTTTTATTCCAAAACGGTTTCAGAGGCGTCCGGCATAGGGGAGCTTTTTGCTCAGGAGTATACCCAGTATATGACGTGGACCGGACGCTCGGTTTGCCATATGATTCTGCGATTTTTTCTGCTGACGGACAAGATGGTGTTCAATGTGGCGAATTCCCTTGTATTTGTTCTGCTCACTCTGCTGATTTACTGGAATGTGGAGCATAAAAAGAAATATGATATCCCGGTTTATCTTCTGATCAATCTGCTTCTGTGGATGTTTGGCGTGGTGTTCCGCCAGACGGTGCTGTGGGAGACGGGAGCCTGCAATTACCTCTGGGGCTCTGCCATCATCATGAGCTTCGTCACGCTGTACCGTTACGGGCTGAAGCGGGAGAGCGCTTCCGGACAACAGAGCGGTCTGAAGCATCCGGCGCTGTGGGCGGTGTTTCTTCCGGTTCTCGGTGTGCTGGCCGGCTGGTGCAATGAGAATTCCTCCGGCGGCGGCCTGTTGATGGTGCTTCTGTGCCTCGGCTTTTACCTGTATGAGCGGAAGCGTCAGCCCGGAAATGCGGGCAGTCCGGAGGGGATGAAAAAGCTGGGGGAGAACCGGGATAACGGGGCCGGTTCTGTGGATAAGAAGGGTGGCTGCGGCCTGCGGCTGTGGATGATTACCGGTCTGATCGGAAACGGGATCGGTCTGGCATTCATGGTGCTTGCGCCTGGAAACGCGGTCCGCGCGGCCGCGAAGGAGGAGGAGCATTCCGGCCTTCTGGGCTATATGGCCCGTTTTCAGAAGATCACGCTTGCGGTTCGCGAGAATTTTCTGATCCTTCTGATCATCGGCCTTCTGCTTTTTATCATTGTTTATTACCAGAAAAAAAGCTGGAAGGCTTTATGGGCATACTCCAGAAACGGGATTCTGTGGGCTTTTGTGTTTCTGGCCACCTGCTATGCACTGGTCCTTGCGCCGGAGCCGCAGGCCAGGGCCTATTTTGGGGCGGGCGTTTTTCTCACCGTCGCCGTGGTTCAGTTTTTCGTGGACGTGTCGGAGAAGGAGGTTATTTTCGCCAGTCTGAAAACGGGAATGATTTCCGTGATGCTTCTCACAATGTTTTTTACCTACATGGACAGCGGCGCTAATCTGGCCAGAATCTACCGGGAATACAATGAGAGAGACGTGTATCTGACCGAAAAGGCGGCGGAAGGGGTGACGGATGTGACCGTGCCCATGCTGCGGCCGGACTTTGAGACGAAGTACAGCGACGGTTACAATTCCGACATCCAGGAGGACCCTGGCTACTGGGTGAACGTGGCCTATGCCTCCTACTATGGCTTTCACAGTGTGTCCGGCGTTTCCAGAGAGGAATGGACGGATTATTAATTGCGGCCCATGGCGAAATGTGGTATGCTAAAGGGCGAGTAAAGGAGTCTGTCCATGCGAAAAGATCTGGAATACCCGTTTGACCCGGAATA
>UQVK01000153.1 GCA_900544445.1 uncultured Lachnospiraceae bacterium | reverse complement strand
GTAATATAATGTCGAAAAGGGAATTAAGCATTAAAAAATCGGAGGAATGGCACAATGGAATTTGTAAAAATTTACCTGAAAACTCCGGAAGATGCGGAGAATTTTGTTCAGACCATGAGACAGTTTGAGGGAGAATATGATTTGACCCTGGGAAGCGTTACTGTGGATGCGAAATCCATTCTCGGTGTGTTTGCGCTTGGCATTGGAAAAGAATTTGAACTGCTTTTTGTAAATCCGAGAGAAGAGAGAGAAGATGTTCTGAACGCGGTGAAAAATTATAGGATTGCGGCTTAGCCTGCCGCAGCAGTTACCCCCTTAAAAATAATACCGGAAGAACGGTTCCATTCTGAAGCGGAAAGCTTTGGAGCGGAGCCGTTTTTCTTTATGCACCTGTACAGTACATTCCCACAGCACATCTCCAGACGGCATCCATAGCTTAATTCTATGGCAGACCATTCGTGATAAATATTTGCTATTTTCGATGGTGAGAGCTATACTACAATACGAAATGAAAAAATGGGAAGGAAGTGAGCAGAAACAATGACCGGCAACAGGATCCTGGACTTAATGATTGAATCCTTCGGGACGATCCTCATACCGGGGCTGACGATGACGCTGCCTCTGACGGCTATCTCTTTTGCCATCGGGCTCATGATCGCCGTCGTTACCGCTCTGGTGCAGTTTGCCAATATACAGGGGCTGAAGCAGCTCGCCCGTTTTTACGTATGGGTAATTCGGGGTACACCCCTTCTGGTACAGCTTTTCATAGTGTTTTACGGCCTGCCGAACGTGGGAATTCTCATTGACCCGTTCCCGGCGGCGGTGCTGGTATTTTCCATTAATCAGGGAGCCTACTGCTCGGAGACCATCCGGGCCGCGCTGGAATCCGTTCCCGCCGGACAGATGGAGGCCGGCCAGTGTGTGGGAATGAGCTATCTGCAGATCATCCGCAGAATCATTCTGCCCCAGGCCATGCGTACTGCATTCCCGCCCCTGTCCAATTCCCTCATCGGGCTGGTGAAGGACACCTCTCTGGCGGCCAATATCACGGTGGTGGAGATGTTCATGGCGACGCAGCGGATTGTGGCGCGCACCTTTGAATCGCTGGCGCTTTACATAGAAGTGGGAATCATCTACCTGCTGTTCTGCACGGTGCTGACGAAGCTGCAGAGGATCGGGGAGAAAAAGCTCGATTTCTACGGCGGAAAACGGAGGTGACGGGATGGAAAGAGACAGAATGGAAACGGACAGCATGCTGGAAGTGAAGGGAATCCGCAAATCCTTTGGCAGCCTGGAGGTCCTGAAGGGCGTTGACCTGACGGTGAACCGGGGCGATGTGATCGCCATTGTGGGGCCGAGCGGTTCCGGAAAAACGACGCTGCTTCGCTGTATGAATTTTCTGGAGATGGCGGATGCCGGAACCATGACCTTTGACGGACAGCTTTACCGGTTCGGTCATGTGAGCCGCAAAGAAGCGGCGGGGCTGCGCAGACGCACAGGCTTCGTGTTTCAGAATTACAACCTGTTCGCCAATAAAACAGCTCTGCAGAATGTGACGGAAGGACTGATCGTGGCGAGGAAGATCCCGAAAAGCCGTGCGGAACAGACGGGACGGGAGGCCCTTGATAAGGTGGGACTTTCCGACCGGTACGATTACTATCCGGCCCAGCTTTCCGGCGGACAGCAGCAGCGGGTTGCCATCGCCCGCGCGATGGCAACAGATCCGGAGATCATTTTCTTCGATGAGCCGACGTCCGCGCTGGACCCGGAGCTGACCGGAGAGGTGCTCGCCGTGATGCGCCGTCTGGCCCAGGAGGGCCGCACCATGCTGGTGGTCACCCATGAAATGGGCTTTGCAAGAAACGTTTCCAACCGGGTGATCTTCATGGAAAACGGCGTGGTGGTGGAGGAAGCGGCTTCTGCGGATTTCTTCGGGAATCCGAAGGAGGAACGGACGAAAGCATTTTTACGCCTCTTCCATGAAAAAGAGGATGCGGACACTGCAGCTGAATAAGTAAAAATAAAAGATGATTGCCGTCAAAAGTCGGCTGGCGTCAGGAACGGCTGTCGTTAGAAACTGCTGCCGTTAGAAACGGCTGCGCTGCAGACGGCGGAAAGAGGAGAATTATGAAAAACAGGAAAAGAAAAGTAATGGGATTCCTTCTGGCAGGCATGCTGGCAGCGGTCAGCCTCTCAGCCTGCGGCCAGAGCAGCGAAGAGACGCAGACCGCGCAGACAGCGGCGGAAAGCGTTTCAGAAGCGGCGGCGAGTGAAGCAGCTTCCGAAGAAGCAACACAGAATGCGGCGGAAACAACATCGTCCGATTCCGGGGAAACCGATCTGCTTGATACGATTCTGGAAAGAGGAACCCTGATCATCGGTACGGAAGGAACCTATTCCCCTAACAGCTATCATGACGAAAGCGGCGAGCTCGTGGGCTTCGACGTGGAGGTGGCACAGGGAATCGCGGAGCACCTCGGCGTGGAGGCGCAGTTCATGGAAGCGGAATGGGATTCCCTGTTTGCGGCCATGGATTCCGGCCGTGTGGATATCGTGGTCAACGAGGTGGAATATTCAGACGAACGGGCGGAGAAATATGACTTTTCAGAGCCCTATACCTATGTGCACGGCGCGCTGATGGTGGCGCAGTCCAATACGGATATCAACAGCTTTGAGGATCTGGCGGGCAAACGCGCGGCGCAGAATCTGACCAGCAGCTGGGGACGGATGGCGGAGAGCTACGGCGCCGAGCTGGTGAGCGTGGATTCTGTGAGCCAGTGCGTGGAACTGCTGCTTTCCGGACGCGTGGATGCCACGCTGAATGCGGAGACCGCTTTCTCCGGCTATCTGAGCGTGAATCCGGACGCAGCAGTGAAGATCGTGGCGGAGACGGATTCCACCACATCCTCTCTCGTACCCGTTCCGAAAGGAAATGAGCGCTTCCTCGCGGCGGTGAATGAGGCCCTGGATGAGATGCGCGAATCCGGCAGGCTTTCCGAGCTGAGCGAGAAATATTTCGGAACCGATGTGACGCAGGATAACTGACGGGAATGAGTGAAGAATGTGATGAAAGATGCGAAAAAAGAAAGCACAGAACGCCCTCCGAAGAAAAAGGATGAAACGCGCCGTCTGGCAGGAGGCTGCTGCTGTACCCGCCTTCCCGGAAAGGGCTCGCAGGAGAGGATGCGGCAGTCCCTGTATGAAAAATATGCCTCGGAGGATGCCGTGGTGGAAAATCTTCGGGACGCGGGCTGTAGCAGCAGTCAGATCGAATGCTTCCTGGACTGGCAGGAAGAGGAAAGAACGGCCGATCAGCT
>UQVK01000152.1 GCA_900544445.1 uncultured Lachnospiraceae bacterium | reverse complement strand
AGATTCTGTTCATTGAAAGCAAGCTGACCGAGGGCAAGGGCGGCGTGCTGATCACCGGACAACTCGGCGATGTGATGAAGGAATCCGTTCAGATCGCCATCAGCCTGGTGAAATCCCTGTATCCGGAGGAATCAAAGGTTTTTACCGACCATGACCTGCACATCCATGTACCCGCAGGCGCAGTGCCCAAGGACGGCCCTTCCGCCGGCATCACGCTGGTAACCGCCCTCTCCTCTCTGGTTACGGGTAAGGCGGTGGATACCGACTACGCCATGACCGGCGAGGTATCCCTGCGCGGCGGCGTCATGCCCATCGGCGGCCTTCCGGAAAAGCTGATGGCGGCCCAGCGCGCCGGTATCACGAAGGTTTTCATCCCCTATGACAATCAGGACGATCTGGAGGATGTGGCCGACGAGGTCAAGGAAAAGCTGGAAATCATTCCGGTGAAAAAAGTGACCGATGTGCTGGAGAGAGTGCTGTAAGAAACGGTTCATTTTATTGTCGTTTCCCATAGATTAAAATTCCGGCATCCCGCCCCTTTTTTCAGCCTTCTGGCTTTTTCCGGATGACAGGCTGTTCATACGATGCTAAAATGGGATGCCGGAAACGTCTTATGGCCGTTTCCCGGAAATCTACTGGAAAGGACTGGAAAAAATATTATGAAACGACGCAATCAGCATTCTCTTCCTTACTTTCTGCTTGCGCTGCTGCTTTCTCTCTCCCTCGCCGCGGGCTGTTCCCCGGCAGCGGGAAATACGGCAGCAACAACGGAAGCGAGTGTGGAAACAGAATCTGTAACTTCAGAAACCGCAGTTTCCGAAACGGATGAATCAGACACAGCTGCCTCTGAAACAGCGGCAGCGGAAACCGTCTCCGAGACAGAGACCGTGCAGACTGATACAGCAGAAACCGCTGAGGCTTCTGCCGAAGCTGCTCCTGACTATTCCGATGCCGCAAACTGGGCCTATCTGGAAACCGAAGACACCGATAAGACAGCCGATGTTTTCTTCATCTGCCCCTCTGTGTACGGCGGTTCGGATGACGCCTGCAATATGTCTCTCTCCGACACGGATACCAAAGAAAGCTTCGTCGGTGCCATCAACATGGAAAAAGGCATCTACGATGCGGACAGCCGCTTTTTTTCGCCCTACTACCGCCAGATCGGCCTGAACGTCTACGAAATGCCCGAAGCGGACCGCGAACCCTATCTGGAAACCGCTTATGCGGATGTACGGGACGCTTTTCTCTATTACATGGAAAATTATAACGAGGGACGCCCCATCATCCTGGCCGGATTTTCCCAGGGTGCGGATATGTGCCTTCGTCTGATGAAGGATCTTTTTGACGACGAAACTCTGGCAGACCAGCTCGTTGCCTGCTATGCCATCGGCTGGCGGATTACCCAGGAGGATCTGGATGAATATCCTCACCTGAAAGTGGCTTCCGGCGAAAATGATACCGGCGTCATCGTTTCCTTCAACAGCGAAGCCGAGGACATCAACGATTCCCTCATGATTCCGGAAGGCACAAAAACATATGCTATCAATCCGCTGAACTGGAAAACCGACAGCACCCCTGCGGACAAAAGTCTGAATCAGGGCGCCTGCTTCACCGATTACAGCGGTGAGATCACCTCGGAAATTTCGGAGCTGACCGGCGCTTATATCGATGAAACCCGCGGTGCGCTGAAGGTGCCGGACGTTTCTCCAGAGGACTATCCGGCAGGCCTGTCCATCTTTACGGATGGCGTATATCATCTGTATGATTACCAGTTCTTCTATCGTAATCTGCAGGAAAATGTTCAGACAAGAATTGACGCCTTTACCAGCGCATAAATGACCTGTATTTAAAAGCGATATATTGAAATCTGTACATTGAAATGCGGCGGCGCAGCTCCTCTTCACAGAGCTGCGCCGTACTGCTTCTTCCCGTTATTTTCAAAATCCAATGTAATCCGGCATCAGATCAGCTCAGCGCTCAGAGAAAAAAGCGCCTGGCAGAAATTTTTTTCAAAATCAGGCTGTACATAATCCGGGTTCGCCCTTTTCATGGCCTCCAGCTGCTTTTCCGTCAGATTTGTCATGGAATACAGCCCCTGCATCAGCGACAGGAGCGCCAGCAGAAAATGCTCCTTCCTTTCCTCTGACGCATTGGGAAAATACTTTCCAAGCGCATCCCGCATCATATCCCGAAACGGCAAGAGCTCCCGCTTGAATGCGGTCAGCTTTTCCAGGGAGCAGTTCCTTTCGATGGCAATATAGTTCATGGAAATCAGCTTTAAAAGCTGTGGATGCCTGCCCGCCGTCTCCGCCAGAATCCGGCAGTAGCTTTCCCGGCCGCCATCTTTATCCTCCCGCATCCGCCTGTCCATATCCTCCATCCACAGAAGGTATTCTTTTTTCAAAATATCCAGAAAGATTTCATCCTTGGTTTCATAATAATTGTAAATATTGGAACGGCAGATTGACGTGGACTTCGCGATTTCCTTAATGTTGATCTCATCATATTCCATGCGCTCATACAGTTCCTCGCACGCCCGGATGATCTCCTGCTGCCGGTTTTCCACCAGCTTTTCCTTCGTCATTTTCCCTGTGCTCATGAAAAGGCGCCCTCCTGTCTGAGGTTAAGTATAGCATGGTGGGCGGGGGTGGGGCAAGGGAAACACAGAGGGCATTCACAGCGCAACAGGTAGTCACTTCGTAGTCCACGGCACTGACGTACCTTCTACAATAATCCCCGGTCCAAAGTGCGTGATCTTACCCGTTTCGGGATTAGAGGGCTGATCAATCTGAAAGAGAAATCCTGTCTTTCCATACCGCCCCAGTCTAAGCTGGTCATAATGGTCGCTATCCATACAGACATTGACAGCTTTTAATCCAATTGCTACTTCCTGACTGCCCTCAAACAACTCATGCTCCCACAAATATTCACATTCAATATTTAAAAAACACTCTTTAATCCGCGGTGCATTGACCCTGGAAGCCGGCTCTGCGGTCAAACCTGCAACTGTAATCTCGTCTGTTTCAAATTCATTATGGCCTATGGTTTTAATACAACGATCATAAATATCATTAGTGGGGAAATTCAATACACACGCTCCAGTCTCTTTTAGTGAACGATACATATGACCACTCCTGCTGACCTTTGACAACACACAGATGAAATGGTCAGGGCCACTTCCTGTAAAGGCAGACCAGGAATGCAGACATGCATTTTCCTTTCCGTTTGACTTCCAGCCCGTGACAACAAACACCAGTGAAGGCATACCCAAAACAAAATCATACCATGACATATTGCCGCAGGCCATCAGGAATCCCTCATTAAAATTTTCAGGCCTTTCAGAAATTGAAATATTCTTTTTCATGGTGCCATATTCTCCTTTCCTGTGTAAATCACCTAAAATATTATG
>UQVK01000151.1 GCA_900544445.1 uncultured Lachnospiraceae bacterium | reverse complement strand
GCGGCCTCACACCAGTGCGGCCGCCCCGCTTCCCATCGGGAAAAGCTGTCCTCGTCGACAGGCCTATAAAGTTTACAGCACTTTTTCCAGTTCCTCAATCACGATCTTCAACGCTTTAATGCGGGCATATTTCTTATCCACGGATTCCAGCACATGCCAGGGCGCATAAGCAGTACTGGTTTTCTGCATCATCTCATCAATAGCCGACTCGTATTCCTCCCATTTCTCCCGGTTGCGCCAGTCCTCATCCGTGATCTTCCAACGCTTCTCCGGCGTATTTTCGCGCTCTTTAAAGCGCGCAAGCTGGGTATCCTTATCGATCTGCACCCAGAATTTGATGACCACAGCGCCCCAGTCCACCAGTTCCTTTTCAAACTCGTTGATCTCGTTGTAAGCCCGCTGCCAGTCATTGGTGCCACAGAAGCCCTCGATACGTTCCACCATCACCCGGCCGTACCAGGTGCGGTCGAAAATGGCAATGTGGCCGGTCTTTGGCAGCCTGGTCCAGAAACGCCAGAGATAATGGCGTGCCTTCTCCTTCGGCTCCGGACTGGCGATAGGATGCACCTCGAAGCCTCTGGGATCCAGCGCTCCTGTGATGCGCTTGATATTTCCTCCCTTTCCGGCCGCATCCCATCCCTCGTAAGCTATAATCAGCGGAATCCGCTTTCGGTACAGCCGGTTATGCAGTTCGCCCAGCTTCTTCTGCAGCCGGTCCAGCTCCTCCTCATATTCCGCATCCTCCATAAACTTATCCAGCGGAATTTCCGACAGCTTCGGCATCTTCTGAAGCGGGAAGGTATTCTGCAGAAGCGGCACCGCCAGGCTGCTGTTCTGAAGGGCCACGTCGATGCCCTGAACGAGTGTCTCCAGCACCTGCAGCTGCGCCCACTTCCTGGACTGGGCATCAACCAGATACCATGGTGCGGTGGATACGTTGGTATCATTCAGATAACGGTCGAACACCTTCAGACATTTGTCGTAATGTTTATTCTGCCAGCGGTCATACTCACTGACTCTCCATTCGGTATCCTTCTCCTCCAGAAGCGCGTCAATTCTCTTTTTCTGCTCCTTCTCACTGATGTGGAAGAAGAATTTCAGCACAAGATAGCCGTTGTCCGTCAGCTGTCTTTCAAAGCGCTTCACGCTGTCGATCCTCTGAATATACTCCTTCTCCGACAGCCCGCCGTTCAGCACCTCCTTCGTAATCTCCTCCATCCAGCCGCCGTCCAGGAAAGTAAACTTTCCCGCTTCGGGAATCTGGATGAAATAACGGTACAGAAACGGTCTGCGCAGCTCTTCTTCCGTGGGCGCGGACATGGTGGCCACCTTAAAAAAACGCGGATCAATGTTTTTGATGATCTTCCCGATGGTGCTTCCCTTTCCGGCAGCGCCCCAGCCTTCAAACAGCACAAGCACAGGAAGCTTATGCTCCTTAAGCTGCATCTGCTGAGCAAAAAGCTTTTTTCTTGCTTCCTCCAGCCTGGCCTGAAGTTCCTCCTCCTGCGGCTTTTGCGCCGCGTTCATTTCTTTCAGCATGGTTACCTCCTTCTGCCGCCGGCACGCGGCA
Organism: uncultured Lachnospiraceae bacterium; assembly: GCA_900544445.1. GTDB lineage: Bacteria > Bacillota > Clostridia > Lachnospirales > Lachnospiraceae > Eisenbergiella > Eisenbergiella intestinigallinarum. The sequence goes on along the minus strand of UQVK01000151.1, from coordinate 1,883 downwards.
TTTTCCGCATTTCAGGTTCATCTGATTATCCATATTTGCTTCGGTAATATCCCTTCTTTTTCATCACAAAATACATTTTGGTGCGAAATATCTATGACACTTTTAGCATTATGACAACAAAACGCTGATAATATACTGATATTATACAGCCAAAGCAACAATTGATCAACATCAGAAACCTGCCCGGTCCTCCTGCCGAAAGCTTTTTCAAACGCACAGCGGGCGGCATTTATGCCGCCTGCTGTACCTGCCCGTTCCGGAATCATTCCTGTCCGGCCACGTTTTTTTCAATTTCAAATTCCTGGATTCCCATGAAGCCGGGTCCTACCTCATATTCGCCGAAGCAGACCACGGGATTTCCCTTTTCGTTGATATAGAAATCGGTGTTTTCATCCACAGTCACGAATCCGTCAATGGAACTCTCTGTCTCCGTCACGCCCCAGTAAACCAGATTCTCATCCGCAGCCACGCGTTCGTTCATCTGCCGCCTGATGCTTTCATTTGCGATGTTCACGTAATCCTCGCCCAGCAGATCCTTCAGCGTCAGCTCCCTGTTCTGCGCCACGTCGATATTATAGTAATAACGCAGCTCCTGCGCGGCAACCCAGCCTTCAAATGTGGAAAGTACCAGTGACACAACGCTTCCTTCCTGATATTTCACTTCATAATCCACGTTGATGTCCATGGTCCGGCCGCCCCATTCTTCCTCGGTTCCTCCGGTGGCAAAGAAGGCGTCCTTGTATTCGGCAAACTTTTCCTTTGCCTGGGCCACATGATCGTCCACGATCTTCTGAATCTGTGCGTTCACCGCCTCTTCAATGTCCGCATCCGACATGCCGGACGCTTCTTCCGTCTGAGGCACTTCGCCTGTACCGGCAGTTCCGGTTTCTTCCACTTCGATTTCCGGCACGTTCACCGTAATATCGTGGTCGCCATCCTCCTCATGGTAGGATGTGATCGTGAGCACCCGCACCAGAGAACCGATCACCGGAAGCTGTCCCAGCTCCTTTGCCAGCACCTCATTTGTGTTCACCCCAACCGTCATGCACAGCAGGACGGCCGCTGCCGCAACGCCGATGTTTCTTGCCGCGCGCACCAGCCTGCGCTGCCGGTAGCGGGCTGCGGACTTCTTCTTATCCACGGAATGTACGGCCCGCTCCACGGTTTCCTTCAGCTCTTCCGGGATCTCAATCTGTTCAAATGTACGTTTTCCGTTTTCAGGCTCTCTCATATTCCATTTCCTCCAGACTCTTTCTCAGCTTCTTCAGCGCTGCATATAACCTTGACTTTACCGTATTCAGATTGGTGTCCGTCACCTTCGCGATCTCCGCAAGGCTCAGCTGTTCATAGAACCGCAGGAGCACCACCGTTTTCATATCCGGCGGAAGCTTCAGCACACGTTCAAATACCTGTGCATCCTCATCCGCTCTGTCATAGCCTTCCTCCAGATAGGCTTCTTCCCTCATATCCTCCGGCTGGGTGCTGATCTCCCTGCGGTATTTGCGCAGATACTGCAGGGCTTCATTTACTACTATTCTGTAGTACCATGTTTTCAGCGCTCCGGCATTTTTCACCCCCCAGCATTTTTCCAGCGCCTGACAGGCCGCATCCTGTACCACATCCAGCGCAGCATCCTTATCCTGCACGTAGCTGTAGGCCAGCCGATAGGCTTTTTCCTGATTATCCAGAATATGCTCCACAGTCAGGTCATATATATCCTGTTTCATTTTCGTACCATGCCTTTCTGATCCGGATCTGCAGCAGACCTCCTCCGGATCTCTGTCCCCGCCGGCAATGGCCGGGCGGGCGTTCCTCTTTTCTATCGATATGCCGCTGGCAACGGCAGAACCATATGGCGCAGGAGCAGATTGCCGGCAGCTCCT
>UQVK01000150.1 GCA_900544445.1 uncultured Lachnospiraceae bacterium | reverse complement strand
GGGAAAGGGGCTGATTATTTGGTTTAATCAGCTTCTTTTTTATAAAATAAACGCCGCCTGAAGGCGGTGGAAAAAGAGGCCGGTCCGAACCGCCGGTTCGGGCCAGAATTTAGTGCCGCCTTCAGGCGGCAGGAAAAGAGGAAGAGATGAAGGCGTACAAAGACAGAAGCAGAGAAGAACTGGAAACCCTGCGGGAAGAACTGGAAGCGGAATATAAAAAATTCCAGGGAATGGGCCTGAAGCTGGATATGTCCAGAGGAAAGCCGTCTGCGGAGCAGCTTGACATTTCCATGGGAATGATGGATGTGCTGAACAGTTCCTCCAATTTGAAGTGCAGGGAAGGAATTGACTGCAGAAACTATGGTGTGATCGACGGTATTCAGGAAGCCAAGGAGCTTCTGGCCGATCTGATCGAAGTTCCCGCTGACAAGATCATCATCTATGGCAATTCCAGCCTGAACGTCATGTATGATACGGTGGCGCGTTCCATGACGCACGGCGTCTGTGGCAGTACGCCCTGGTGCAAGCTTCCCGTTGTGAAGTTCCTCTGCCCGGTGCCAGGCTATGACAGACATTTCGCGATCACGGAGTACTTCGGAATCGAGATGATCAACGTTCCCATGACTCCGGAAGGCCCCGATATGGATGTGGTGGAGAAGCTGGTGAGCGAGGATGCGGCAATTAAGGGCATCTGGTGTGTTCCCAAGTATTCCAATCCGCAGGGCATCACCTATTCCGACGAAACCGTACGCAGGTTCGCAAGGCTCAAACCTGCGGCTGAGGATTTCCGCATTTACTGGGACAATGCCTATAATGTACATCATCTGTATGATGATGATCAGGATAATATCCTGGAAATTCTGCATGAGTGTGAAGAAGCCGGAAATCCGGATCTGGTATATAAATTCAGCTCCACATCGAAGATCAGCTTCCCCGGTTCCGGCGTTGCGGCAATTTCTGCTTCCTATAACAATCTGAAGGATATCAAAAAGCAGATGTCCATTCAGACCATCGGTCATGATAAGCTGAATCAGCTTCGTCACGTCCGGTATTTCAAAAATCTGGATGGAATCAGGGAGCATATGAAGAAGCATGCCGCGATCATGCGGCCGAAGTTTGAAGCGGTGGAAGAGATTCTGGAAAAGGAGCTCGGCGGTCTTGAGATCGGTTCCTGGCTGAAGCCCAAGGGAGGCTACTTCATTTCCTTCGATGCCATGGAAGGCTGTGCGAAGAGAATCGTTGCGCTGGCAAAGGATGCCGGAGTTGTGATGACCGGCGCCGGAGCAACCTACCCTTATGGAAAGGACCCTCATGACAGCAATATCCGTATCGCGCCTTCTTTCCCTCCGCTGGAGGAGCTGGTACAGGCTACGGAGCTGTTTGTTCTGTGCGTGAAGCTGGCCAGCGTGGAAAAGCTTCTGGAAACGATGTAATGTGCCGGAAAAGACTGGTCCGTGCGCTGGAGGCCGCTGTTCATGTGAAAAGCACGGGCAGCGGCCTTTTCCCGTGCTTTTCATAAAAAAGCCGGCATTGATGGAGAAAGGGCAGAAGCAAAGGGAGGTCAGAATGGAAAGCAGAGAAACGATCTGCCTGCTGCAGAACAGAAAATCCATGCGTGTTTTTGAAAAGAGAGAAATACCGGAAACGGTGAAGCGGGAAATTCTGTCCGCGTCGGTCCGGGCGGCGAGCGCGGGAAACATGGCGCTTTATACGATCATCGATGTGACGGATGCAGAGCTGAAACGGAAGCTTTCCGTCACCTGTGATAATCAGCCTTTCATTGCGGACGCGCCGCTTGTTCTTATTTACTGCGCGGACTACAGGAGATGGTACGGCGCATTCTGCGAGGTGGTAAAGGAGGTCAGACATCCCTCCTATGGAGATTTCATGCTGGCGGCGGAGGATGCCGTCATTGCCGCCCAGACCGCGGCGACAGCGGCAGACGCGCTTGGGCTTGGAACCTGCTACATCGGGGACATTCTGGAGAATTATGAAGAGCACAGAGAACTTCTTTCTCTGCCGGACTATGTGGCACCGGTCGCCATGCTGGTGGGCGGCTATCCGACAAGACAGCAGAGGGAACGCGGACAGACGCCCCGTTTTTCCGTGGAAGATCTGGTTCACGAGAACGGCTACGATCTGAAGAAATCCGGCCGGATGCCCGATATGCTGAAAGAAAGAGACGGCTGGACGGAAAATTATGCGCAGCATATGCGTGCCTTCTGTGAGCGGAAATACAACAGCGCGTTCAGCGTGGAAATGTCCCGGTCGGTAAAGGCCATGCTGGATGCCTGGGTGGGCGCGGAGAATCGCTCCGGCCGCGGCTGCTCCGGGACGGTGGAGTAAAGAGAGGAAAAAGAGGGATGAGGGAGCAGAAAATGGAGCATGCGGAGAGCGGGAGAGAGCGTACGGCGCAGGAACGCAGGCTGGTGCTCGACTGCGCCATGCAGGCCGGAAGTATTCTGCTGAAAAACGGAGCGGAGATTTTCCGGGTGGAGGAGACGGTCGCGAGAATGTGCAGCCATTACGGGGTGGAATCGGAAAAGGCCTTTGTGCTCAGCAACGGCATTTTTCTGACGGCTGGAAATGGAAATGAACCCTTCTATGCGAAAGTTCAGCATATCCCTGTCAGCGGCGCCAGACTGGACCGGGTAGCTGCGGTCAATCAGCTTTCCAGAGAGATTGAGGAAGGACGCTACAGCCCGCAGGAAGTGAAGCAGAAGCTCGACGAGATCGAACGGATGCCGGAAAAGCCGACCGGAATCAAGCTCCTTGCATCGGCGGTGGGAAGCGGCTGTTTCTGCTGTATGTTTGGAGGAAGCCTGCTGGACTGCCTTGGCGCTTTTCTCACCGGCTTCCTTCTGTATGCTTATGTGTTGAAGCTGTTTGCACCGCATCTTTCCAAGATTATCGGAAATATCGGCGGCGGGGCGCTTGTCACCGTTTTGTGCATGCTTCTGTGCCGGATCGGGCTGGGAGAGAGCATGAATTACATGATCATCGGATCGATCATGCCGCTGGTCCCCGGAATTGCTTTTACCAACGGCGTGAGGGATATTGCGGACGGAGACTATATCGCCGGATCCGTGCGGCTTCTGGATGCCATTCTTGTCTTTGTCTGTATTGCGGCGGGGGTTGGACTTGTGATTACCACGTATCATGGACTGACGGGAGGGAGGCTGTTATGATTTCCGAACTATTTCTCACAACGGTGATCTCCACCGCGGCCGCAGCGGCCGGTACTGTGGCCTTTGCGCTGCTGTTCGGCGTCCCGCGCCGTTTTTTCCCATACTGCGGAATCATCGGAGGAGCGGGCTGGCTCCTCTACAGCCTGCTGGAAAACCGTCTGTCCGCGGACGCCGCAACTTTTTTCGCGGCAGTGCTGGTGATGCTCCTTTCCAGATTCTTTGCCGTGCGTGAAAAATGCCCGGTCACGGTATTTCTGATTTCAGGGATCATCCCCCTGGTACCGGGCGCGGGCATCTACTGGGCCGCCTACTAT
>UQVK01000149.1 GCA_900544445.1 uncultured Lachnospiraceae bacterium | reverse complement strand
GCGGAGAGAAAATTTATATAGAAGATGTAAGAAAACCCAGTAAAATCGATGGGTTTGGCGATTTAACAATCGCCTAAAAGGAGATTCATAAAAAGGAGAGCAAAAAGATGCCGGATATGGAAAAAGTCACACAGGAGCTGTTTGCTTATATTGATGCCAGCCCTACCGCCTTCCATGCGGTAGCGGAAGCGGCGGCACGGCTGGAGGCAGCCGGATATGAGAAGCTGGAAAAGGAGGCGGAAGCCGGAATGGTGCCCGGCGGACGTTATTATATGACCCGCAACGATTCCTCTCTGATCGCGTTTCGGATCCCGAAGGGAGAGGTACGGCGCTTTCGGATCGGAGCGGCCCACAGTGATTCCCCGTCCTTTAAGGTTAAGGAAACGCCGGAGATGGGAGTGGAGGGCCATTACATCAGGCTGAACACGGAAGGCTACGGAGGAATGATTCAGTCCACCTGGCTGGACCGTCCTCTTTCCGTGGCCGGAAGGGTGATTGTGGAAACGGAAAACGGTCCCCGGACCCGGCTTGTCAATCTGGACCGGGATCTGTGTGTGATTCCCAACGTGGCCATTCATTTCAACCGGGAAATCAACAAGGGTTACGCCTATAATCCGCAGGTAGATCTGCTGCCCCTGTTTGCCGGAGCTGCCGGTGAGGAACAGGAGGACGGAGCGGAGAAGGCGGTCACCCTGGCAGGCCTGTGCGCGCAGGAGCTGGGGATTGAGGAAGAAAAGATTCTGGCTTCCGATCTGTTTTTGTACAATCGGGAAAAGGGCCGCCGTATGGGCGCAAAGGGAGAATTCATCGGTTCTCCCAGGCTGGATGATCTGCAGTGTGCCTTCGGTGTGCTGGAAGGATTTCTGCAGGCTGGTCAGGATGATGTGGAAACGGGCTGCTGCGCGGTCTATGCCCTTTTTGACAATGAGGAAATCGGAAGCGGAACCAAACAGGGAGCGGATTCCACCTTCCTGTCGGATGTGCTGGACTGCGTCTGCGATGCGTTAGGCATTTCCGGAGCGAAAAAGAGGGATATTCTTTCAGAGAGCTTCCTGCTCTCGGCGGATAACGCCCATGGCGTGCATCCCAATCACCCGGAGAAATCCGATCCCACAAACCGCCCTTATCTGAACGGAGGAATCGTCCTCAAATTCCAGGGAAGCCAGAAATATACCACCGACGCCTGGTCAGCTGCCCAGGTGCGCGGCCTCTGCAGAAAGGCGGGCGTTCCCTGTCAGAACTTTGCGAACCGGGCGGACATTGCCGGAGGAAGTACTCTGGGGAATATTTCTTCTGCCCATGTATCCATTCCTGCGGCAGACATCGGCCTGGCCCAGCTCGCCATGCATTCCGCCTTCGAGACGGCGGGTGCGCTGGATACGGGGTATCTGATTGCGTTATGCAGGGAATATTATACCTGACATATCGGGAAGCTTTTGAAAGGCGTGATTGCTTTCAGCCTTTCAAAAGCTTTTTTGCCCGTTCATATTCCTTCAGTGAGGAGCCAAGCCCCTCGCAGGCCGTCCGCAGATCCAGATGGAAGTTTTTCATGGCGGCCTCCACGTTTTGTACGAGCTTTTCGGCTCTGCCAACCTTCTGTCCTTTCTTTAAAGCATTTTCTTCAATAGCCTCTCCTAAATTACACATGCTCACAAGCTCCTTTCTGATTTCATCTTTCAGCGTAATTCCATATATTTGGGAAAGAATCTGTTCCTTTTTACCCGGTTCCATGGACGGTGACAGCAGGACGTTTAAAAAGTGATGCAGGCTCCCCGGTTCCCCCAGCCCCTTCTTCGGGTTCAGACAGATGAGGATGACGGACAGCTTATCATAGTCCGTTTCCCGCTCGGCCATATAACCGATCTCATCGTGCTTTGTAATTCGGTATTCCGTCAAAGAATTGCCGATGCGGTTCGGCGCATTCATGCAGATCCAGATGCTGCAGACCTTTTTGAGTTTCTGATAATTGGAATGCGAAAACTCCCGTCCCAGCTGAGAGGAAAGCATCCGTGCCCCGTAGAAGATACCGCGGGTGACCAGGCGATACTTCTGGTAAAACTTTTTCTGGGCTTCCAGGTTGATGAGAAGACATAGGGATTTCCCGGCGGCCCTGTTTTCAGCACGGGAGCAATCCGCGTTCCGTCTGCTGGCAGAATCCGGGACGGCCTCTTCCGATAGCGGAATTTCTGCAGAAAACCGCAGATCATAGAGCACCTCCCCTTCATCCGGAACCGCATCCTCAATGGATTCCCCAACGAGCATGGCTTCCGTATGTACCGGATCGATCAGGGCGGAAGCTTCCAGTGGAGAAAGGCCGCTGTATTCCCGAAGCGTCCGTATCAGGATATGGGAAATAACAGGCCGGAACCGCAGAAGATTACGGATATGGTGGTCGTACTGAACTTTCAGGCCGCTGGCCCGAAGGGCATCATAAAAATCTGGTTTTGTTCCCAAACTGCCTCCTTCCGGCAGGAAAATACTTTAGCTTCAGGAATCGTATCCTTCAAACGGGTGTTAAAATTTGAAACAGATATGCTTTCCCATAAAAACGGTGTGAAAAAATATTCATACTGCCTGCAAGCAGTTCCTGCCAATGTGAAAAGATGAATGAACTGGATCAAGAGATACGGCAGAAACTGCCGGAATGTGCGGATGCACATGTAAGAAAAACTGGATTTGCAGGAAAACAGCCAACGGAGATGAGGAAGCCTGTTTCAGACTTTTTTATCTGCCATGAGTCGGGATTTCCTTCAGATGAGAAAATTGTAACCGAAGGAAAATGGGAAGTCAACAGCAAAAGAAGTATTTCGAAGAGGAACAGAAAAACAGGGGGGCCTTGCCAAATGGCAGCAGGGATATTATGCAGTAGAGAATATTTTACTGGATTACCGTTGGCTTTCTGATAAAATCATGATAAACTGAAAAAAGTAGCACCGTTGCTGATCTGTGTGAGTTTCATACTGTTGATACGCAGAGGACGTTGTTTACGGCAGATGGAAAGAAAATCTGGAATTGTATGATGTGATTTTGGAGATAGCGGATGACCTCTGCTACTGACTTGTGATATCAGGGGAAAAAACAATGAAAGAATACCTGAAGGAAGAATTTTCAGGCTGGAAACCGTGGGAAGTTTTCTGGCTTACGGCCGCCGCGCTGGTAATCATAGCCCTGTCCATCTATTGGGGAGACTCGCCTATGGGGATGATTTCATCTACAACGGGCGTGATCTGCGTGGTGTGTACGGGAAAGGGGAAGCTGTCCGCCTATCTGTTTGGACTGATCAACAGTGTGCTGTATGCCATTATCGCCTTTGAAGCCGCCTATTACGGAGAAACCATGCTGAATCTGATTTATTATGTGCCCATGCAGTTTGTTGGATTTTATGTGTGGAGCAGACACATGAATCAGGAATCCCATGAGGTGGAAAAACGTCATATGAAAAACACAGGGCGGCTGATTCTCCTGTTGTGTATGATCGCGGGAACCGTTCTGTATGGATATCTGCTGAAATTTCTGGGAGACGCCATGCCGTTTGTCGATGCTTTTACAACGGTTTCTTCCGTGATTGCCATGATCATTTCCGTGAGGATGTTTGCCGAGCAGTGGTGGGTATGGGTGGCGATCGATGTGTTCAGCGTTTACATGTGGTATATGGATTTTTCAAAGGGATCGGATAATATCGCAACGCTTCTGATGTGGGTGGTTTATCTTGGAAACGCTGTCATTATGCTGATGAAATGGGAGAAAGAAGCCAGGAAGAATGAGAGAGATGCGGCTTCTGAGCAAATGCGCTCCGGAAAGGAAGAAGGGGCTGTCGGGAAATAGATAGTTCCAAATAGGGGCCGTAGAGACTCATGCGAG
>UQVK01000148.1 GCA_900544445.1 uncultured Lachnospiraceae bacterium | reverse complement strand
GGAAAATGCGTTATCAAACGCATTTTCCAATTTTTCCTCCCTGCCTCAGTCGGTAGTAACCCTAGTCAACCCTGGCTGCCGGAAAGGCCGTCAGTTCAGCATATCTCCGCCTGCAAGAGCCCGCTCGCATTCATACTCGTCGATCAGAAGGGAGCCGTCTACGGTCCGCACGATGGGCTTTCCGTCAAACACGTCGATGACCTCTCCCGGCGCATATCCGGAGAAGTCCAGTATCTCGTCAAAGGGATGGGCGCTCCATACGGTAACCTTCGCTCCCCCGCAGAAGGCGAAGGCTCCCGGGAAGGGTCTCGTCACCCCACGGATCAGATCATACAGCTCTCTGGTTTTTTTGTGAAAATCCAGCTTTCCATCGGCGGCGGTGCGCTTTTCATACCAGCCGTCAAAATCCTTCGACTGGCGATTGACCTTCACCGTCCCCTCCTGCCATGCCTGCAGGAGCCTTCCGATCAGCCGCTTGGACACCAGGATATTCTTGTACTGCAGGGTGCGGATGGTGTCATGGGGATTGATGGAAAACATCTCGTTTGCGAATACGTTGGGGCTGTCCGCCTTCGCGTCATACTGGAACAGGTTCAGGATAAACCGGGTATCCCCGTTGATCACGGACCAGTTCAGGGGAGAACGCCCTCTTCCGTAGGGCAGGTAGCCGCAGCTTCCGTGGAATCCGAAAATCCCGTACTGGAAGCGGTCCAGAACCGCCTGGGGAATCAGCCGCTGCCATCCCATGGAAATGCCGATCTCAAACTCATTTTCCGCAAAAAAGCGGGAGGTTTCCTCATCCTTCAGCCCGTAGGAATGGGTCTCAAACACGGGGATCCCATACTGATCCGTCAGATAGGAAAGGCCCTTATAGCCGGACACCTGATTGCCGGAAAGCACGTCGCTGTGAATCGTCACCACCAGATCCACCGGATGCAGCTTTTCCTGTATATAGGATACGATCTCCGCCGTCGTATCCTTCACGCCGAACACAACAACTTTATATTTCATGTTAATCTCCATTGTTAAAAGACAGACGGGACCGGACGTCCTTCCATGAAACAGTTTTTTGAAACAGTGTTTCAGACGCCGGCCCCGCTCAGGCAGGAAACGGCTTCCCGGCAGTCATGCCTGTTCGCGCGTTATCATGCCGCGCCGCATATTTTAAATTGTCTTTATACCAGTCGATGGCGAGCTGGATTCCGGAAGCGAAATCATAGTCCGGATCATACCCCAGTTTCTCCCTCGCCTTGGTGATGTCCGCGTTGGAATCGCGCACGTCTCCCTTTCTCGGAGGCCCGAACTTGGGCTCGATATTCTTTCCGAGAGCCTTGCACAGATCGTAGTAAATATCGATCAGGAATTCTCTGCCGCCGGAGCCGATGTTGTAGGCCTCACCGGCAGCATCGCTGGGAGCGAGGCAGGCCTTCAGATTCGCCTCGATTACGTTGTCGATATAGGTAAAATCACGGGACTGCTTTCCGTCGCCGTTGATGGTGCAGACCTCGTCATGCAGAAGCTGCTTTAAGAATTTGGGAATCACCGCCGCGTACATGCCGTCCGGGTTCTGTCTGCGGCCGAACACGTTGAAATACCGGAGTCCATAGGTATCCAGGCCATACAGCTTCTTGTACAGCTTTCCGTATTCCTCGTTGGTGCGCTTGGTCAGGGCGTAAGGGGAGAGCACCTCGCCCTCGATTCCTTCCTTCTTGGGAAGGGCAGGATGGTCGCCGTAGACGGAGGAGCTGGACGCATAGACAAATTTCTTCACGCCGCTCTCTCTGGCCGCTTCCATCATGTTCAGTGTTCCGCCGATGTTGTTCTGCTCATAGAAAATGGGCATCTCGATGCTTCTCGGAACGCTGCCCCATGCCGCCTGGTTCAGCACATAGTCCACTCCGTCGCAGGCGCGGCGGCAGGTTTCCAGATCCTTGATGTCTCCCTTGATGAAGGTGTATCCCTCCCGGTCCAGGAACATTTCCACATTTTCCTGCTTTCCGGTGGACAGATCATCCAGACACCTCACTTTATATCCCATGTCCAGAATCGCCTCGCACAGGTTGGAGCCGATGAAGCCCGCTCCGCCCGTTACGAGAAATACAGAATTTTCGTCAAATTTCAGATGTTTATATCCCATAGTCATCTCCTGTTTCAAACATTGTGATCCGCAGCAGTTCAGACCGATCCGGACCGCTGCGCCATTTAGAGCCGGCCCTGTGTTTTACGTGCAGGTCCCCGGCGGCGTTTTTTGTACCGGCCGTCCGCCTTACAGTCTCCAGTAAATGTAATCCTCCGTCTGGTACTCCTTCCGGTTCAGAATGCCCTTGATGTCCACCAGTACCTTCTTCTGATTTTCCGGACGGAAGAAGCCGGAAATCTGCGCCTTGTCCAGATGGCTGAATTCTTCGTGAGCCACAGCGATGATGAGGGCGTCCACCTCTTTCACCGCGCTTCTGTCCGCGAGGGTGATGCCGTACAGACGGTTCGCCTCGTCTGCATCCGCGGTCTCGTCCACGATCACCGGTTCAATGCCGTATTCCCGAAGCTCGTTCACGATGTCGATGACCTTGGTATTTCTGGTATCCGGGCAGTTCTCCTTGAAGGTAAAGCCCAGGATCGCAACTCTGGCGGTTTTGACCGGGATATCGGCCTTGATCAGGTTTTTCACCACGTTCTCCGCCACATATTTTCCCATGTCGTCGTTGATCCGGCGGCCGGCGAGAATGATCTGGCTGTGATAGCCCATCATTTCCGCGCGGTAGGTCAGGTAATAGGGATCCACGCCGATACAGTGTCCGCCCACCAGACCGGGGAAGAATTTCAGGAAATTCCACTTGGTTCCCGCAGCCTCCAGCACGGACTTGGTGTCGATGCCCATTTTATTGAAAATGATGGAAAGTTCGTTCATGAAGGCGATATTGATATCCCGCTGGCTGTTCTCGATGACCTTGGCGGCCTCCGCAACCTTAATGGACTCCGCGCGGTATACGCCCGCTTCCACCACCAGCTCGTAAACCTTTGCGATGGTGTCCAGGGTTTCCTCATCCATACCGGAAACGATCTTCACGATGGTTTCCAGACGGTGCACCTTGTCGCCGGGGTTGATGCGCTCCGGAGAATATCCCACCTTGAAGTCCACGCCGCATTTCAGGCCGGACTCCTTCTCCATGATCGGCACGCAGATCTCCTCCGTCACACCGGGGTATACGGTGGACTCAAAAACCACGATGCTGCCCTTCGTCAGGTTTCTTCCCACGGTGCGGCTTGCGCCCTCCACCGGAGTCAGATCCGGAGAATGGTCGGCGTTCACCGGCGTAGGGACAGCCACGATGTGAAATTTCGCTTCCTTCAGTCTGGTCTCATCAGCCGTGAAATCCACGTTGGCGGTTTTGATCACATCATCGCCCACCTCTCTGGTGGGATCCACGCCGGATTTATACAGCTCAATCTTTTTTTCATTCAGATCATAGCCGATAACATTGATCTTTCTGCCGAAAGCCACCGCGATGGGCATGCCCACATAGCCCAGTCCCACCAGGGAAAGCTTCTCTTCTCCGTTTACAAGCTTCTCATATAATCCCATATCAACCTCGATTCCTGTGCCGGAAGCACATTTTTCTTTTTACGTTTTGATCTATTGCCACGGATCAGACCAGACCGTTTTCCCGGCAGGCCGCATCCGAAAACAGGCTTATTGCGCTGTCCGGTTTCCCCTACAGCCGCTTCAGTTCCTCCAGATAGGCGTTTACAACCAGGCTCCTGTCAAACCGTTTTTCCACATAAGCACGGCCGTTTTGTCCCATTTCCCGTTTCTTTTCATAAGGGAGGGCAAGAAAGGCTTCCACCGCCTTCTCCAGGCTCTCCGCATCCCCCGGGGCAAAGGAAATGCCGCTTACGCCGTCCTCAAAGGTGTCCAGACAGCCCTCCACCGCGCTGGCGAGAACCGGCCTTGCCGTTGCCGCCGCTTCCAGAAGCACGTTGCTCATGCCCTCATGGTAGGAGGGATGAATCAGGGCGTGGCACTCCGCTAAAAATACAGGCACATCATCCCGGTAGCCGTAATACTCCA
>UQVK01000147.1 GCA_900544445.1 uncultured Lachnospiraceae bacterium | reverse complement strand
GCGGAGAGAAAATTTATATAGAAGATGTAAGAAAACCCAGTAAAATCGATGGGTTAGGCGATTTAACAATCGCCTAATATCGGAATAACAAGGAGGAGAATTATGAAAAAGAAAAAAGTATTGACTTTATGTGCGGCATTTCTGCTGGCATTTACCATGACAGCCTGCTCCGGCGGACAGAGCGGCGCCGGGAGCACGGCGGCGGAAACTGCGGCATCCTCTTCGGAAGAGAGTGCGGTGGCTGAGACCACAACGCCTGCGGCAGAAGAAAGTGCGTCGGATACGCAGGAAGCTTCTTCTGAAACCGCAGAGACAGAGACCGGAACAGAAGACGCGCAGGCCGCTGTGCCCACAGAGGACCGGGCGGGAAATCCCATCACGGTTCCTGAAGAGGTGAACAGCATCATTTCTCTGGCGCCTGCCACCACGCAGATTCTGTGCGACCTGGGACTTGCGGATAAAATCGTCGCTGTGGACAGCAACTCTCCGATGTATGCGGAAGGGCTGAGCGAGGACGTGCTTCAGTTCAACATGATGGAGCCGGATCTGGAGCAGATCATGAATGCGGAGGCGGATATTGTGTTCGTCAGCAATATGAGCAGCCAGGGCGGAGAGGATATTTTCAAATCCGTACGGGATGCGGGAGTCTGTGTTGCGGAAATTCCCACCTCCAATTCCATTGCGGATGTGGAGAAGGATGTGCAGTTTGTGGCGGACTGTGTGGGAATGTCTGCGGAAGGAAGCGAGCTGGTTGCGGGCATGGAAGCGGTGATCGGACAGGTGAGCGCCATCGGCGAGACCATCACGGAGCCAAAAACCGTATTGTTTGAGATTTCTCCCGTTCCTTATCTGTACAGCTTCGGCACGGGCGTATATCTGAATGAAATGATCGAGCTGATCGGCGCAAAAAATGTGCTGGCTGATCAGGAGGGCTGGCTTTCTGTGACGGAGGAGAGCGCTGTTGCGGCCAATCCCGATGTGATTCTGACCAGCGACAATTTCTCCAATGAGGATCCGGTGGCCGAGATCCTGGGCCGGGAAGGATGGCAGAACGTGACGGCGGTGGCGGAAGGCCAGGTTGCCTACATCGACAATGCGGCGAGCAGCCTGCCCAACCATCATATTGTGGATGCGTTAGTTGAGATGGCAAAGGCGGTTTATCCGGATGCATATGCGGAGCTGGACTAAAAAAAGACGACTTATCATACTTATTTTCATCTGCCTTGCCGCGCTGACGGCGGGGGCGGGAGTGGGAAGCGTGCAGATGTCTCCCGGAGACATTCTTGCGATTCTGGGGCATCAGCTTTTTTCCCGTCCGCTTCCTGAGGGGATCTCGCAGAATCAGGTATCCATCCTGTGGACGCTGCGGCTTCCGCGCTGCCTGTGCGCCTTCCTGGTGGGAGGCGCGCTGGCAGCCAGCGGAACGGTGATGCAGTCGGTTCTGCGCAACCCTCTGGCAAGCAGCTATACGCTCGGCGTATCATCCGGCGCTTCCTTCGGTGCTGCGCTGGTGATTGTGAGCGGATTTCTGCTTCCTGTGGCGGGCTTTCTGACCCTGCCCCTGGCGGGTTTTGTATTCGGTCTGGGAACGGTGTTCGCTGTGATCGCATTCGCATCGCGGATGGACAGGGGACTTCAGAATCAGACCATCATTCTGACCGGTATGGTTTTTTCCCTGTTTGTGAACGCCCTGATCACCCTGGTCAGTGTGCTGGAACAGAATTACATGCAGCAGCTTCTTCTGTGGCAGATGGGAAGCTTTTCCGGCCGCAGCTGGGAGCAGGCGGGGATTCTTGCCGCGGTCCTGATACCCGGCACGCTGTACCTGTGCCGGTTTTCCAGACAGATGGACATGATGACCTTCGGAGAGGAAGCGGCACAGACCATGGGCGTGGATACGAAGCGGGTCAAACTGAAACTGATCGTGGCGGCTTCCCTGCTGACGGGAACGGCGGTCTGCTTTACGGGAACCATCGGATTCATCGATCTGATCACTCCCCATGTGGCGAGAAAAGTTTTCGGCCCGGCGCACAAATATGCGCTTCCGGTTTCCGTTCTGTTCGGCGGCGCCTTCATGGTGCTTGCAGATCTGGCGGCAAGGACAGTGATGGCTCCGACGGAGCTTCCTGTAGGCGCGGTGACAGCGCTCATCGGCGCGCCCTTTTTTGCCTGGGTTTATTTTAAAGAGAAGGCATAATCCTTGGCGTACACTTTTTTACAGGGGCCGCGGGGATTTCAAATTTGAGGTGGAAATGAAAGAAGACGGAAAGACAGACAGCAAAACAGCGCTGGAGCTGATCCATATAACTGCGGGCTATGGACGCGAACCCGTGCTGAAAGACGTTTCCCTCTCCGTGAAAGTAGGACATCGGCTGGCGGTTCTGGGCCGGAATGGAAGCGGCAAGACCACCCTGCTGCGTGTGATTGCGGGTCTGCTTCCATGCAGCGGGACAGTGCGCCTCTGCGGTGAAAATGTGCGCAGCCTGAAGCGGGAGGAGCTTGCCAGGAGGGTGGCAATGATGAGCCAGTTCGCGGGAGCCTCCCTTCCCTATACGGTGGAGGAAACCGTCAGAATGGGAAGATATGTCCACCAGTCTTCCGGCTTTCTTTCCGGAATGCTATCCGGATCCGACGGGAGGGAAGAGGAAGCGGTGGCTGCCTGCCTGCGCGCGGCGGGACTGGAGGAGAAGAAGGACAGGCCCGTGACGGAGCTTTCCGGCGGCCAGCTCCAGCGGGTATTTCTCGCCAGGGCGCTGGCACAGGAGCCGTCTGTCATGCTTCTGGACGAGCCCACAAGCCACATGGATCTGAAATATCAGACAGAGCTTGTGGATTATCTGAAAAAATGGGGAGAAGAGGCCGGGCATGCGGTCGTAGGCGTGCTGCATGACATCAGCCTGGCGCTCCGTCTCGCCGACGTGTTCTGTTTCCTGAAGGACGGACGCGTCCTGGCCTGGGGAGATGCCTCTGTCATTACCCCGGAGCTTCTGGAAGAAACCTATGAAATGGATGTGGCGGCCTGGATGAAGGAATCCGCCGGAAAAATGGAGGAGATCCTGAATGGAGAACATATATCGCAGTCCTGACGAGGCATATCCGTTCCTTGCGGATGAGCCGCAGGATCTGCGCTGTGATTTTGAACTTTTAACGGATGAGCTGGCAAGCCTGACCGGGCTGCTGGCGGCAAAGGTGGAGGAGCCTGCCCTGAAAGAGGAGCTTCTCTGGCTGGATGAGATGATTTATCATGCCAATCCGACGCTGCGGACTTCGTTCAGCGTGAAGCCGGAGGAGGTAAAGGCTCTGCGGGAGCGGACGAAGCTTTTGATGCGGGAATCCGCCGGAACGGTGAACCGTTTTGTGCTTCCGCAGGGCTGTGAGACGGCGGCTCTCGCCCATGTGCTCCGCGTAAAAAGCAAGGAACTGGTGCGGCTTCTGTACCGTCATATCCATCAGGGACATGAGACGCCGGAAGAGCTGGTTGATTTCTGCAATCTGATGTCAGGTTACTTTTTCGGTCTCGCTCTGAAGCTGAACCGCAGCGCCAGAGTGGAAGAAAAGGATTTCGTCAGCCGCAACTATTAATTTGTAAATTTGATGAAAAACAGGATGCATAATCTGTCTCCGAAAAAGAAAGAATAATTCTGTACCCGGACCGCTGTCAAAGGCGGAGGGACAAAAAGAAAAATCAGGAGGCAGAAGGAATTATGGCGGAATTGAAATGTGCGGTGGACAACTGTACCTACAACAGCGGCAGGCTGTGTTGTAAAGGGGATATCCTTGTGGGCGGCAAAAACGCCCGGAAGGAGGACGAAACCTGCTGTGAAAGCTTCCGGCAGAGGAAAGGAAATACGACATCCAATTCCATGAATCCGGCAAAAACGATTTCCATTGACTGTCAGGCGGTGAAGTGCGTCTATAATACGGACTGCAAGTGCTCGGCAGAGCATGTGGATATCAGAGGCTGCGGAGCATGTGACTGTGGAGAAACAAACTGCGCGACATTCAGGGAAAGGTAGAAGCGCGGGACCGCGGGAGAGAGGCAGAGACCTCTCTCCTGTGCCTGAAAGAAATGTGAAAAAAGGCCCAGGATAAACTTTTAAAATTACAAAAAAATTAAGGGGCAGGAAAAGAGGTTATTC
>UQVK01000146.1 GCA_900544445.1 uncultured Lachnospiraceae bacterium | reverse complement strand
AGGGCGGCGGAAAGGGGAAAGATGAACCTGATTTATCTGTTTGCGGATCAATGGCGGCGGGACGCCTGGGGGCTTTATGATCCGCAGGTCATAACGCCGAATTTGGACCGGCTGGCCGCAGAGGGCGTGGTATTTGACCGGGCTTACAGCTCCTGCCCGCTGTGTTCGCCGAACCGGGCCTGCCTGCTGACGGGCAGACAGCCGGGAGCCACCAACGTATTTACGAACTGCAAGCCGGATGTGGATGCGCACCTGAAGGAGGATACGCTCTGTGTTTCGGATGTACTGAAGAGGGAGGGGTACTCCACCGGATATATCGGAAAATGGCATCTGGACAAGCCGGACGGAAGGGGAGGATGGGATGCCTATACGCCGCCGGGAAAGAAACGGCACGGCTTTGATTTCTGGTATTCCTATGGCACTTATAATGATCATCTGCATCCACACTATTGGGATACGGAAGGAAATTATATCGAGGTCAGAAAATGGTCGCCGGAACATGAGACCGATGTGGCGCTTGATTTTCTGGAAAAAAACAGAGAGAAAAAATTTGCCCTGTTCGTATCCTACAATCCGCCTCACTCGCCCTATCACCTGGTCCCGGAAAAATATGAGAAGCTGTATGCCGGGGTGGAACGAAAGAGCGTCGCCTGGTCCGCGCCTCCGGAGAATGCGGGGGATCCGATCCCGGAAGGGCTGGATGTGGCGCAGGCGGCACGCCAGTATTACGCGGCGATTACAGGCATTGATGAGAATATCGGCAGAGTGGTTTCCTGGCTGAAGGAGAACGGGCTGTATGAAGAGACCCGGATCATGATCTCGGCGGACCACGGGGATATGATGGGGGATCATCAGTTGATGGCAAAGCACATCTGGTATGAGGGCTCCGTCGGAATTCCCCTTCTGATCTGCGGCGGCGGCCTGAAGCCCGGCCGGACGCAGGAACTGATGGCCGGAGAGGACCAGGCGGCGACAATCCTGGGCATGCTCGGCATTCCGGTGCCGGAATGTATGGATGGCATGGACTTTTCGCCTCTGCTGAGGGGAGAGGAGTTTCAGGGCCATAAGTCCATCATGACGATGGCCTTTCCCAATACACAGGAGCGGATCGACGGATATGCGGCCCACGGGCTGAATTTCATGGATTTTGGCTGGCGCAGCATTGTGACGGCCCGGTACAAGCTTGCGGTCAATAAGGGACAGCAGTACGGAATGAAGACGCAGACATACCTCTATGACCTGCAGGAGGATCCGGGTGAAAACCGCTCCATCGATGATCCGAAGGTGATGGAAGAAATGATGACTGAGCTGAGATACTGGTGTGAGAAAAACGGAGACCATTTTATCTGAAGCTGCTATGAAAAATGCCGCCTGCGGCGGCAAAGGAGGACGGCGTGAACCTCCGGTTCGCGCCAAAGAATGGCTTCGCCATTCTTCTATGATTAAAATGCCGCCGGAGGCGGCAGAGGAGGTAAACATGAAAACGAAAACGAATGTAATCATCATTTACGCGGACGATCTGGGATATGGGGATCTGTCCTGCTACGGGGCTGAGGATATTCATACCCCCAACATCGACCGGCTGGCGGAGGAAGGCATCCGCTTTCAGAATGCCTATTCCACCTCGGCGGTGTGCACGCCGGCGAGATACAGCCTGATGACCGGCCAGTATCCTTTCCGGAATCCGGACACCTTTATCCTGCCCGGAAACGCGAAGTGCATCATCGATCCGGATACCATGACCCTTCCCCGTGTGTTCCGGCAGGCGGGTTACCGGACGGGTGTGGTTGGAAAATGGCATCTGGGACTTGGGGACGGCAACATCGACTGGAACGGGGAGATTTCCCGCACGCCCAACGATGTGGGCTTTGACGAATCCTTCATTTTCCCCGGAACCGCAGACCGGGTTCCCTGCGTGTATGTGAGAAACCGCAGAGTGGAGGGCCTGGACGAAGCCGATCCGATCGAAGTTTCCTATGAAGCGGAATGTCCGTTTGACGACATTGATACCTATGAAAAAAATCCGGAGAAGCTGCGGATGCTTTCCTCCAACGGACATAACATGAGCGTCATTAACGGCGTTGGAAGAATCGGCTATATGCGCGGCGGAAAGGCGGCGTTATGGAGGGATGAGGATCTGGCGGAGGACTTCCTGAAGGAAAGCCTGCGTTTCATCGACAGCAGTGAGGATACGCCCTTCTTCCTGCTTTATACCGTACATCAGCCGCATGTGCCCAGAGTGCCGAACGAAAGGTTTGCTGGCGCGACCGGACTAGGACCGAGAGGCGATGTGATCGCGGAGCTGGACTGGTGCGTGGGCGAGCTGGTTTCCCATCTGGAGAAAAAAGGAATTCTGGAGGATACGCTGATCCTCTTCTCCAGCGACAACGGCCCCGTGCTGGACGACGGCTATGCGGACCAGGCGGTGGAGAAAAACGGCGCCCACCGTCCGGCAGGACCCCTGAGAGGCGGAAAATACAGCAAGTTCGACGGAGGGGCGAGGATCCCGTTCCTCGCTTACTGGAAGGGAACGATCCGTCCGCAGGTGTCGGATGCGCTGCTTTCCCAGTGTGACCTGGCTTCTTCCTTCGCCTCCATGCTCGGCGTGCCCGTGAAGGACGGGGATCTTCCCGACAGCGAGGATCATCTGGACGCGCTTCTCGGCCGCAGCATGGAAGGAAGACGGGAGCTGATGTATGAAAGCGAGTCCAAGGCAAAGGTGCTGCGCCGGGGCAAATGGGAATATCTGGAGCCAAGCGCCGGCCCGGCGGTGGAACCGCATACGAACATCGAGCTGGGAAACAGTCCGGAAGCCCAGCTTTATAACCTGATGTATGACATCGGCGAGAAGGAAAATGTGGCGGACCGCTATCCCGAGGTCGCAAAGGACATGGCGGACCGGATCGCGGAGATTTTAAAGAGCAGTCAGACGAGATAACGGCGCTGCCTCCGGACCAACTGAAGCGTCTGATGGCCCGGAGGCAGGAAAAGGGAGGAGGAAAAAACAATGATCAACTATGAGAGAATTACGCTGGAGGAACTGAAAAATCCCGAAAGATTCACGGACAACACGGATTTCCTGAAGGATGCCGTCGCCTATGCGGTGGGAAAAACCACGGAAATAAGAGGAGAGTATGTGCATAACTATCCCACGGCGAACAGCGAAAACCTGATGTATGGGAAACTCACCAATTCTGTGGAGGATGTGGGCGGCGACTGGATTCCCGGATTCTGGACCGGAATGCTGTGGCTGTCATATGAACTGACCGGGGATGAGATTTTCCGGGCGATCGCAGAGGCCCAGTTTGACGACTATAAGCAGTGCTGCGACGAGCCGGGAAGAATTCCGCACCATGACGTAGGCTTCCTGTACATTCCTTCCATTCTGGCCCAGTATAAGCTGACGGGAAATCCGAAGGCGAAAAAGCTCGCCCTGAAGGCGGCAAAGGTGATGTCCAGGCGTTTTGCGAAAAAGGCAGGAATCATTCAGGTCAGAAACAGGGACGGACAGGGCAATTTCATTATCGACTGCTGCATGAACGTTCCGCTTTTATTCTGGAGAGGGCTGGAGACCTGCGACAGGGATTACATCTATATGGCCTACAGCCATCTGTGCAGGGCGATTGAATGCATGGTGAGGGACGATGCATCCACCTATCAGTGCTACCAGATCGACGAGCTGACGGGAGAACCCGTAAGAGGCTGGCAGGGTCAGGGAGAAAACGACGATTCCTGCTGGGCGAGAGGCCATGCATGGATGATATACGGACTGGCGATCGGTTATCGTTATACGCAGGAGAAGGGAATGCTGGAGGTAGCGAAGCGGGTTTCCAACTACTATCTGAACCGGCAGCCCTCCGACGATGTCTGCTGCTGGGATCTGATCTATACGGACGACAGCGTGCAGAGGGATACCTCCGCCGCGCCTGTGGCAGCCTGCGGCCTGCTGGAGCTTTCCAAATATCTGGAGGATTCCGATCCGCTGAAGAAGATTTATTATAACGCCGGAGTGACCATCATGAGAAACCTGGCGGAGAGCTATACCACGAAGGGCCTGAAATCCAACGGCCTTCTCCAGCACGGCGTATACTGCAAGGCGGGAAGAGGCGGCGGAAAGCCGGGACGCGGTGACGACGAATGCTGTATCTGGGGCGATTATTTTTATCTGGAAGGACTGACCAGACTGAGCATGGACTGGAAGATGTACTGGTAA
>UQVK01000145.1 GCA_900544445.1 uncultured Lachnospiraceae bacterium | reverse complement strand
CGAGAGCGCTGGCGACCAATCCGAAGTTCATCGTCTGCGACGAGGCGGTCAGCGCGCTGGACGTTTCCATTCAGGCGCAGGTCATCAACATGTTCGAAGAACTCCAGGAGAAGCTGGGCGTGGCGTATCTGTTCATCGCCCACGACCTGCTGGTAGTGCATCATATATCTGACCGTATTGCGGTCATGTATCTGGGAAGAATCGTGGAGATTGCCGATTCCAATGAGCTGAATGACAATCCGCTTCATCCCTATACCCAGTCCCTTTTAAGCGCGGTTCCTTATCCGGATCCCAAGATGGCGAAGGAAAGACAGAGAATCGTGCTGGAGGGCGATGTTCCCAGCCCCCTGCACATGCCCAGCGGCTGCGCGTTCCGTACCCGCTGCCGTTATGCGACGGAGAAGTGCGCACAGGAGTGTCCGGCCCTGACCGACAGAGGAGACGGACACATGGTTGCCTGCTGGAACAGATAATTTTGATACAATTTGTTCTTCCCTTTTTTGGGAAGAACGTTGTATAATATAAACCGTATCTGAAAATCTATTTTCACGGGAGGAAATGATTATGAAGAAAAAGTATCTGGCATTAGTGCTGGCTGCTTCCATGGTTATCGGTACTCTCGCAGGCTGTGGTTCTTCTACGACCACGACGGAAAGCTCTGCACCCGCAGAGACGACCGCAGAGTCTGCCGCTGAGAGCACTGAAGCTGCGGAATCCACCGAGGCTTCTACAGAGGCTGCCACGGAAGAAGCTGCCGCATCCGGAGAGCATGGCCCTTCCAGCGAGGCTGCGCCTGCATGGGAAGACTATGATGCGAGAATCGCCGAGATCAAGACGACCACTGATCTGGCAGCCCGCGAAGCTCTGATGCATGAAGCAGAGGATGAGCTGATGAGCACCTGGGCAATCATGCCCCTGTACTACTATAACGATGTTTACATGCAGTCTGAGGATGTGGATAACATCTATGCGAACCTGTATGGCTATAAGTATTTCGGATTTGCGACCGCTCCGGGCAACACCCTGTCCCTGCAGATCGCTTCCGAGCCTGATAAGCTGGATCCTGCGCTGAACTCCACGGTTGACGGAGCCTGCCTGGCAATCCTTGCTTTCTCCGGTCTGTTCACCTATGATGAGAACGGACAGCTGGTTCCTGATCTGGCTGAAAGCTATGAAGAGAGTGACGATGCGATGACCTATACCTTCACCATGAAGGATGGCCTGACCTGGTCCGACGGAACCCCTCTTACCGCTGCTGATGTGGAATACAGCTGGCAGAGACTGGCAAATCCCGATACCGGAGCTGACTACGCTTACCTTGCGGACGTAATCGCGAAGAACGATGACGGAACCCTGCAGGTGGAAGCAAGCGAAGACGGAAAGACATTTACCGTTCAGCTGGTTGCTCCCTGCCCGTATTTCCTGGATCTGTGCGCATTCCCGGCATTCTATCCTGTTCCTCAGGCTGCTGTAGAAGGCGCTGACGGATATGCGGAAAACCCTGGCGCATGGTGCACCGAGGCTGGCTTCGTTTCCTCCGGTCCGTTTGTCTGCACCGGATGGACGCATAACGAATCCATGACCTATGAGAAGAACCCGAACTACTACAATGCGGACGCTGTTACTCTTGAGAGAATCGACTTCATGCTCAGCGATGATGACACCGCAGTATGGAACGCTTTCATGGACGGCTCTCTGCAGTTCATCGACTCCATCGGAACCGACAACACGGAAACCGCTAAGGGAATGCCTGAGTATCACAACATTCCTACGCTGGGAACCTACTATGCCGGCTTTAACGTAAACAGCCCGATCTTCGAAGGCAAGACCGTTCAGCAGGCTGCTGACATGAGAAAGGCCATGAACCTTCTGGTTGACCGTCAGTACATCGTTGACACCATCGCACAGGCAGATCAGGAGATCGCAAACACCTTCATTCCTACCGGAATGAGCGATGGACAGGGCGGCGAGTTCAGAGTGAACGACGACGCTTATACCTATCCGAATGAAGAGGCGGTTGGATATTTCGATCCCAGCCCGGAAGCTTATGACGCGAACGTAGAAGAGGCAAGAACCCTGCTGGAAGGCGCCGGTTTCGTATTTGACGAGAACGGAATGCTTTCTGAGGAGACTCCTCTGAACCTGACCTACCTCACCAACGAGGGAACCGGTAACGTTGCGATCGGTGAAGCTCTGCAGCAGGATTTCGCTGTAATCGGCATCAACCTGACCATCGAGACCCGTGAGTGGTCTGTATTCCTGAACGAAAGAAAGGACGGACAGTTCGACTTCGCTCGTGAGGGATGGATCGCTGACTACAACGACCCGATCAACATGCTGGAGATGTGGACTACCGATTCCGGCAACAACGATATGCAGTTCGGCAGATAATCTGTCTGAAATTGTAACTGCGGCGCGGCCACGCGGCGGCGCCGTATAACAGAAAAGATATGGTTTATGGCGTCCCGTATGTCTGCTTTATGCAGATATGCGGGACGTTTTTTGGAAATATTGAAAAATCCGGTTGTAAATCCTTCGCCGTTATGATACACTGGAAAAGGTCTTTCGTTAGGAGGTGTAAAAATGGCGGTTCTGAGAATAATAGTAACGATAGTTTTCATACTGATCTGTATCGCACTGACCGTACTGGTGCTGATGCAGGAAGGAAAGGCATCCGGACTGGGAGCGATCAGCGGAATGGCGGAAACCTACTGGGGAAAAAATAAGGGACGTTCCATGGAAGGAACGCTTGTCAAGGTTACGAAGTACCTTGCGATTTCCTTTATCGTGATTGCCGCAATCCTGAATATTTCGAGATTCTGATCACCAAAGCACTCTTGCCTGTATGGAAAGGGTGCTTTTTTACATGATATGGAGGGAAGGCTTTGACGAATAAGCAGAACGCGCAGATGGAAGAAAACAGAAAAAAGAAAATTGTTGCGCTCATGAAGGAGCCTTCCTACGTTCCCATGAAGGAAAAGGAGCTGGCCTGTCTGATGCAGGTGCAGGCAGAGGAAAGGGTGGAGCTGAAAAGGCTGCTGCAGGAGCTTCTGCTGGAAGGAAAGATTCAGGTGAACCGGCGGGGGAGGTATTCTGTTCCTTCCGTGCCTCCGGTGATCGGGACCTTCATCGGCCATCAGAAGGGCTTTGGATTCGTGGAGGTGGAGGGACGCAGAGAAGATCTGTTCGTCCCGGCGGCAAAGACCAACGGCGCCTGTCATCAGGATACGGTGGAGGTAAGACTGCTCGGCGGCTATCCCGGCGGACGGCAGGAAGCGGAGGTGGTCCGGATTCTTGCGCGGGGGATGACGCAGGTGGTCGGTACCTTCCAGCAGAACAGAAGCTTCGGCTTTGTGATTCCGGATAACAGCAGGTTTGGAAGGGATATTTTTATTCCGAAGGAAAAAGCGGGCGGTGCGGTTACAGGTTCCAAGGTGATTGTGGAGATTACGGACTACGGCGGACAGGGAAGAAGCCCGGAAGGACGGATTGCGGAGATTCTGGGGCATATCAATGATCCCGGCGTGGATATTCTTTCCATTGTAAAAAGCTGCGGGATTCCGGACAGTTTTCCAGAGGAAGTGCTTCGGCAGGCGGAACATGCGGCCGCACCTGCAAAGGAAGAATCCGAAGAACTGCCGGAACTGTCCGACCGCATGGACCTGCGCGACCTTCCCATGGTGACCATCGATGGGGAGGATGCGAAGGATCTGGATGATGCGGTGAGCCTGTACCGGAAGGACGGATCCTATCATCTGGGCGTGCATATCGCTGATGTGTCTCACTATGTGAAGGAAGGCTCTGCTCTGGATGCGGAGGCGCTCCGGCGGGGAACCAGCGTGTACCTGGCCGATCGGGTGATCCCCATGCTGCCCCATGTGCTTTCCAACGGTGTCTGTTCCCTGAATGCGGGAGAGGACAGGCTGGCGCTGAGCTGCCTGATGAAGCTGAACGCGCAGGGAGAAGTGGTCGATTACACCATCGCGCCGTCGGTAATCCGGGTGGACGAGCGGATGACCTACACTTCCGTTGCGGCGATTCTGGAAAAGGAAGACCCGCAGGAATGCGCCCGGTATGAGCGCTTTGTTCCCATGTTCCGGGATATGGCGGCTCTGTCCGCTCTGATCCGGGAAAACAGACACCGGAGAGGAGCCGTGGATTTCGACTTTCCGGAGAGCCGGATCCGTCTGGATGAGGAAGGTCATCCGGTGGAGATTGTTCCCCATGAGAGAAATACGGCGACCCGGCTGATCGAGGACTTCATGCTGCTTGCCAACGAAACGGTAGCCCAGCATTTTTACTGGATGCAGACGCCTTTTCTGTACCGGACCCATGAAACGCCGGA
>UQVK01000144.1 GCA_900544445.1 uncultured Lachnospiraceae bacterium | reverse complement strand
ACACTGGTTCCGGTCCCGTATCACGTTCAGCATGATCCGGTCCATCACCGCATCATGAAAGGCCGCATCCTGCATGATTTTTCCGAATTTGCGGTAAATGGGCTCCTCGCCCACCAGATCCATGGTCCCGTGGGTTTCCAGATCCGCCTCCGCAATCAGATAGAAGCCGTACACGCTGCAAAGCTCCGGGAACCAGGGTGCATTTGGATAATGACTCGTGCGGACAGCATTGATATTGCACTGCTTCATCATAAGAAGGTCCCGCATCACATGCTCCCTTGACACCGTATATCCGTCGGTCGGACTGCTGTCATGCCTGTTCACGCCCAGAAGCTTCACCGGTCTGTGGTTCAGAAGCACCACGCCGTCCTTTACCTCTATTACCCGGATTCCCACCCTCTGGCGGATTACCTCTCCTTCTGTCATCAACAGAAGGGTATACAGAACGGGCTTCTCAGCCGTCCAGGTCCGGGGCTCTTTGACTGAAAACAGGGTTTCTCCCTCTGCTGCGGCCTCCTTTTCCTCCAGAAGCCTTCCTTCCGGGTCCAGAAGCTGCAGGATGATCCCGGGATTTCCCTTACAGGCGGTTATCTTTACCCCTACCGTACCCTCCTTTTCATCCTCTGAGAGTCCGGTTCTCACCGTATAGTCAAAAATACAGTCCCTGGGCCGCACCAGAAGGGTTACATCCCGGAATATTCCGTTATACCGGTATTTGTCCTGAGCCTCCAGATAGGTGCCGTCCGTCCATTTCAGCACCAGAACAGCCAGACGGTTTCTTCCCTCTTTCACATATTCCGTGATGCAAAATTCGCCTGGGCTGTGGGAAACCTGACTGTAGCCGACCATTTTTCCGTTAATCCACAGATAAAATCCGGCCTCCACACCCTCAAAATACAGGTAACAGTCCTGAGCGAGCTCCTCTTTATCCACATAAAAATCCTTGCAGTAGGCTCCACAGGGATTTTCATCAGGCACATAGGGCGGATCATAGGGAATCACATAGGCCCCTCCGGAATAGTGCTTCTGATCATAGCCCTTCGCCTGCCAGCAGGACGGCACTTCCATCAGGACGAAGTCCTCACTCTCAAAATTTTCCTCCACGAAATTCTCAGGTACAGCTCCCGGATTGGGATACCAGGCAAATTTCCAGTCCTGTCCGCTCAGACAGCGGGCCACATTTCTTCCGCTTTCTTTCGCGGTGCTCTCCGGCACATAATAACATCTGGGCGCTTCCGTGCCCACATGAAGCGTCTCCAGATTTTCATAATAATTAATAAGTTTCATTTTCCCCTCCATCCTGTTTCCTGTTATTCCTGATCGATCCCGGTCCCCGAAATCTGCCCCGCCGTATTCCAGCAGAAGGCCTGCGGCCAGGCCACCAGCCACTCATTGATATAGCCCGGCACGCCCTTTTCTCCCCAGCAGCAGTGATAATAGCCTTCATTCTGGGCTCCGGCTGCCCGGAAATGGCCATGTATGGTTTTTCCCTGCGCCGGAGCGATGTTCTGCACCGCATTGGCCCATAGCAGGACGGCCCGCTTCCGCCAGTGCGCGTCCCCTGTGATCTTCCAGAGCCGAACGATCTGCGGGACTACCAGCGCCCCCCAGGGGTCGATATGATGATGCTGGGCCGATACGCTGGTCCCGCCCAGGGTGCGGTAGCCGTACCGGGCAAAATCGCTG
Organism: uncultured Lachnospiraceae bacterium; assembly: GCA_900544445.1. Lineage (GTDB taxonomy): Bacteria > Bacillota > Clostridia > Lachnospirales > Lachnospiraceae > Eisenbergiella > Eisenbergiella intestinigallinarum. Next base: position 2,830 of record UQVK01000144.1, on the reverse strand, counting down.
TCCTTTCGCGGGATGGTATCGTGATGGAACATCCAGGAACAGAAATACCAGCCTGCAATTTTTGCACACTCCAGCCACTCCTGCGTTCCATCCAGCTCATACAGCGCCAGGCTTCCCGCAAGCAGCGGCCCACTGGATTCCTTATCGATACAATAGGTATCAAGCGCTCCGGCTGTACACTGAAAAGCGGCAAGATCCCTGTCCCGGTAAAACCGGCAGGCGCGGCGCGCGGCCTCCAGGAAACGGGCATCCCCTTCCGCCAGGTACAGCTCCACAAGCCCCGGAATCAGATAAGCTCCGATCGTTCCTTCCGGATCCGCGCATTCCCCTGTCTTTACATTCCAGGCCTTTCCGAAACCGGACTGCTCCGACCAGTGCGCCATGAAAAATTCCGCCACGCCCTTCGCAGCCTTCAGCCAGTCCGGTTTTACCAAACCTGCCATGCGCGCGGCTTCCCACGCCTTCGTCAGTTCCAGGACGGCATAGCCCAGGTTACAGGTATCCTCCACATCGCTTTCCCCGCTTAACATCCAGTGATAATGGGTATGGATCAGGCCGGTTCCTTCCACCGCCTCATGGCTCCAGGCGTCCAGATTGCTGACGGCTATATCGATCAGTTCCTGATCCCCCTTCTTCAGGCCGCGCTCCAGAAACAATCTGGAATACATACCGTTCTGTCCGCACCAGCCGAATTCATGCCCCTCTCTGTTCTCAAAGCGGCCCTCTTCATCCGGAAGCTGTCCGATGCTGAACATTTTTCTCCCGTTCGTCTCCACCACGAGCCTCTTCGCGAATTCACAGGCCAGCTCCGCTGTCTCCTTCGCCGTATAGGCGGACGCAAAAGGACTCCCCAGAAGCTCCAGAGCGGCATCCTCCGCCGCAGCTGTTCCGAAATTGGGAAATACCGGCTTTCCCGACAACAGGAAGCATTCCGTCTTCACCGTTCCCTTCGGCTCTATCGTCACAAACTCTTCATGCGCCGGAGCGTATCCATCCCGGGTGCAGTAGGTCTTCGGCCGTTCAATACAGGGATAGAGAAGCCTGTGGGCCATGCTCCCATCCTCCTGCGGGATCATGGAACAGGACGCCTGGAGCGACAGCGGGCTTTCATCAGACGCCATCAGCGCAAAATATTCCTCCGCATTCTCGCTGACGGTACAGGCAGGGATCGTTGTCCTTCGATAATCGAACACCCACGGCTCCCCGCCGCAGAGAAGCCCCTTCGGCTCCTTTCCCCTTCCCCAGTGATTCCCGTTCAGGGAAACGCCCGGGATCACATAATGGGAAAAAGCAAAATCCGTCCGAATCCGGATCTCCATCTGACAGGAAAGCGCCGCGTCCGTCCGGTTCTTCCATTCACAGACCAGCCGCTTTCTTCCCTCCCCGATGGATTCTTCCTGAAGAAGCACCCGCAGCCAGTCGTTTTCATAAATGGCGGTATCCCCCTCCCGCCCCGCCGCAGGCACCTCCATATCCGTTCCCCCGACACGGCAGAACAGTTTCATTTTCTTTTCGCTCATCCTCTCCTCCTTTTCCGGGCATCTGTTCCCGCTCTGTCAGACATAACCTGCTGTCCGTTCATAGTCCTCTTCTTCATGCCTTAATATTGTATCATGCCTGGAATCAAATTGGAACGAAAACATAACCGGCCGTCCTCATTGACCGTCCTCATCCCTTGATCGATCCGATCATCATACCCTGCGTAAAGTTCTTCTGCGCGAAGGGATACATGATGATCATCGGAACCGACGCGATCAGCATGGCCGCCAGCTCCAACGCGGCTACCTGCCTCACAGCTTCCTGAACGACGAGATGAGCCTGCTTCTCTCCCTTGTCATCCTGATGGGTTTTATTTTCCTAGGGCTTCTGTTCCTTCTGATCGCAACGCTCCGCAGGAAGATCCTCCGCCCCATCGCAAAGCTGAGCGGCTTCATATCCAGGGTGCCGGATGACGAAAAGCCCGTCCGTTTTCAGTCACAGGAAAACAACGAGCTTGGATATAGGATCCATATGATGAACCGGATGCTTGACGAACTGGATCAGAAAAATGAACAGCTCCGCAGTTCCGAGGCCAAAATGTACGCCATGGAAATTTCCCGCAGGGACATGGAGATCCTGGCGTACCGCAACCAGATCAACCCACATTTTCTCTATAATACGTTGGACTGCATCTCCAGCATCGCCATATACCACGATGCGGATGACGTCGCGAAGATCAGCGAATCCCTGTCCACCATGTTCCGCTATGCCGTCAAAGGCGAGCCTTTTGCCCTTGTGGCGCAGGAAATCACCTACGTAAAGGAATAGCCGCTATCATCGGCTATCGCTTCATGAACCGGATCTCCATCCAGGTGGACGCTTCGCCGGAAACCCTTCGCCTGCGGACGATCAAGCTGCTCATTCAGCCGCTGGTGGAAAATGCCGTCTTCCATGGTCTGGAACGGCAGATTGGACCGGGCACCGTTTCTGTCAGGATCAGCCTGGATGAAAACCGGGATCTGGAGATCTCTGTCTCAGACGACGGCATCGGGATCCCGGAGGAAGCCCTTGCCGCGCTTCGGGAAAGCATCCGAAAAGCCCAGTCGGAAGACCTCACCGCCCCGTCCTCGGGAAAAAGCATCGGGCTGTTTAAAAAGCAGGAAGGCTGTACGCCAAATGCCTACCGGAAAAATATCCGATATTTCCTCATCTGCTCAAAAAGCACCTGTTCCGCTCTGCGGCGGATTTTTTCATCATACAGTTCTCCGGCAAATTCCAGTTCCCGGGATATCTCTTTTTTAGATAATATGAAGTGACCCCACATTTGTAGCAACGTGGATTTACCTGTATA
>UQVK01000143.1 GCA_900544445.1 uncultured Lachnospiraceae bacterium | reverse complement strand
CCGGAAATCTGGGAGGATACGGACGGAAAAGTGGATATTTTCGTGGCGGGAGTGGGTTCCGGCGGAACCATTACAGGCGTCGGAAGCTGGCTGAAGGAAAAGAAGCCTTCGGTACAGGTGGTCGCGGTGGAACCTGCATCCTCCGCCGTCCTTTCCGGAAAAGAGGCGGGGGCGCACGGACTGCAGGGAATCGGCGCGGGTTTTGTTCCCGGTGTGCTGGATACGGAAGTTTATGACGAGGTCATTGCGGTGAAGGAGGAGGACGCCTACGGGGCAGGCCGCAGGCTTGCGGCGCAGGAGGGGATCCTCTCGGGCATTTCTTCGGGAGCCGCCCTGTATGCGGCGGAGCTTCTTGCAAAGAGGCCGGAGAACAGAGGAAAGATGATCGTGGTTCTGCTTCCGGATTCCGGGGACCGTTATCTGTCCACGCCGCTGTTTGAGACGAATTGAGAGCGGGACTGTTTACAGAAACGGCCGGATTGTGGTATGATTGGTTCAATCTGAGAAAAATGAACGTGCGTGGCGCACGTATGCGGCGGAAAGTGTCTGCTGCATACGCACATTCGGAGCACAGAGCGGATAAACCGTAAGAAAAACGCAGGGAAACAAAAGCGAGGGGAGCAGATCGAGATGGAAACGCCTGTTATACAGATCCGGAATGTATCCAAGACCTTCCGGACGAAGGACGGAGAGATAGAGGCCTTAAAGCAGATCAGTCTGGACATCGGCAAAGGAGATATCTACGGTATCATCGGCATGTCGGGAGCGGGAAAGAGCACGCTGGTGCGCTGCCTGAACTTCCTGGAAAAGCCCACGGAGGGAACCGTGCTGATCGACGGTGTGGATCTGTCGGCCTGCAGTGACAGGGAACTTCGGAAGGTGCGCAACAGCGTGGCGATGATCTTTCAGCATTTCAACCTGCTGATGCAGAGGACGGTGCTGGACAATGTGTGCTTTTCTCTGGAAATCCTTGGTACGAAGAAGAAGGAGGCCAGACAGAAGGCGCGGGAGCTTTTGAAGATCGTGGAGCTGGAGGAAAAGGCGGACGCCTATCCGGCGCAGCTTTCCGGCGGTCAGAAGCAGAGAGTGGCAATCGCCCGCGCCCTCGCCATGAATCCCAGAATTCTGCTGTGCGACGAGGCCACCAGCGCGCTGGATCCCAGAACCACCCGTTCGATCCTGGAGCTTTTGTCCAGAATCAATAAGGAGTATGGAATCACCATCGTGATCATCACCCATGAGATGAGCGTGGTGCAGGAGATCTGCAGCCATGTGGCGATCATTGACAGCGGGCAGCTGGTGGAAACCGGAACCGTGGAGGAAGTCTTTACCTCGCCCAAATCGAAGGCGGCGAAGAAGCTGGTTTTCCAGGGAGAGAAAAAGACGGCGTTTATGACCAGCAAGCGCTGCATCCGCATTGTTTTCACGGAAAATTCTTCCTTCGAGCCGGTCATCGCGAACATGGTCCTGGAATGCAGGGCGTCCGTGAACATCCTGCTGGCGGATACCCAGGATGTGGGCGGCATCGCCAGAGGCCAGATGATTCTGCAGCTTCCGGAGGAGACGCAGACGGCGGAGAAGATGATTCAATATCTGAAGGACAGAAAATTAATGGTGGAGGAGCTGGACGATTATGTGGAATAGTTCGACGGTAATGATGATTGTGGAGGGTACGTTCGCCACCATTTATATGACGCTCCTTTCCACGCTGATGGCATATGTGATCGGGCTTCCCGTTGGCGTCGCCCTGGTGGTGACGGGACGCGAGGGACTCAAGCCCAACGCGGCGGTGAACAAGGTGCTGGATGTGATCGTGAACATCACCAGAAGCATCCCGTTCCTGATCCTTTTAATCCTGGTGATTCCGCTCACCAGAGCGATTGTGGGAAAGAGTTACGGCCCCAGCGCCACGGTGGTTCCCCTGACCCTTGCTGCGGCTCCCTTTGTGGCAAGACTGGTGGAATCCTCTCTGCTGGAGGTGGACCGGGGGGTGATCGAAGCGGCCAAGAGCATGGGCGCAGGCGTTCCGACGATTGTGACCAAAGTGATGCTGCTGGAAGCCCGTTCTTCCCTGCTTTCCAATCTGGCGATCGCGCTGGGAACGATCCTGGGCTATTCCGCCATGGCCGGAGCGGTAGGCGGAGGCGGACTTGGCGATATCGCCATCCGGTACGGCTACAACCGTTATGAATTTGATATCATGATCGTCACTGTGATTCTTCTGGTGCTTCTGGTTCAGATCATGCAGGCAGTCTGTATGAAGCTGGCAAGGAAGCTGGACCGGAGAATTACAGGCTGACGGTTGGTGATAGAGCGGCGGCTGTTCTGCTGTGAAGAGAGAATGCGGCAGAAGGGCCGTGAAGAGAGAATGCGGCATATGGCTGCGGATGAATTTCAGAAGCGAAGGCTTCAAAATGGAGGAGATTATGAAAAAGAGAACGGTATCATTGATTTTGACGGCAGTTCTGACCGCCGGCCTGCTTGCGGCCTGTGGTTCGAGCACAGCACAGACCGGAGCGGAAAGCCAGCCGGCTTCTGCAGAGAGCGCAGCTGAGACGACGACTCCCACGGAAAGCGCTGCAGATGCGGCGGAGAGCACGGAAGCTGCAGAAGGAGCGGATGCGGCCGAAACGACCGCAGAGTCCAAGGGAACAATCACGGTTGCGGCGACCAGCGTACCTCATGCGGAGATTCTGGCAGCGGCGGCTCCTATTCTGGCGGAGCAGGGCTGGACGCTGGAGGTGACCGAGTTCACCGATTACATCATGCCCAACGAGGTGGTGGAAAGCGAAGAAATCGATGCGAACTATTTCCAGCATATCACCTATCTGGAGAGCTTTAACGAAGAAAGAGGAACCCATCTGGTGAGCGCCGGAAGCATCCACTATGAGCCCCTTGGCATCTATCCCGGCAAGCAGAGCGACCTTTCCGCCATCACGGACGGAGCGGAAATCGCGGTGCCTAACGACACCACCAACGAGGCGAGAGCTTTATTGCTTTTGCAGGAGCAGGGCCTGATCACCCTGAATCCGGATGCGGGAATCAACGCTACTGTAAACGACATCACCGATAACCCGCACAACATTTCCTTTGTGGAGCTTGCGGCGGAGCAGATTCCGAGAAGCCTTCAGGATTTTGATTTTGCGGTGATCAACGGAAACTATGCGCTGCAGGCCGGACTGAACGCCTCCACGGATGCGCTGGCGGTGGAAACCTCCGATTCCGAAGCGGTACAGAAATATGTGAACGTGGTGGCCGTAAGGGAAGGACATGAAAACGACGAGGGAATTCAGGCGCTGGTGGAAGTGCTGAAATCCGATGAGATTAAACAGTTCATTGAGGATACCTACCAGGGTTCCGTGGTTCCCTATGAGGAGTAATTACCGTAATTAAGGAAAACCGAATGAGTGCCATGAGAATTTCTACCAGAGGCAGATATGCGGTCAGAGTGATGCTGGATCTGGCCCTGTACGGACAGGGAGAATATGTGAAGGCAAAGCAGATCGCAAAACGCCAGGGGATATCGGAAAAATATCTGGAACAGATCATAGCGGTCCTGAACAAGGCGGGATTCGTCCAAAGCGTCAGAGGCGCCCAGGGCGGATACTGCCTTGCGGACTCCCCGGAGAACTATACGGTGGGACAGATTCTGCGCCTGACGGAAGGCACGCTGAATCCGGCTCCCTGCTTGGACGACTGCGGGGAAGAAGGAAACGTCGGCTGCGGCAGACAATCCTTCTGCGAGGCGGCCGGCGTATGGAAGCAGCTTGCGGAAGCGGTCAGCGGGGTCGTGGATCATGTAACCATAGCGGATCTGGTCAGAAAGCATCATGAAAATGCGTCCAAAATGGATGAGGGAGAAAGGTGATAACAATAAGCCTGATGGCTTATTGTTATCACGCAATTTGCGCCGGAGCGTCGCAAATTGTCGTGATGGGAGAAGAGAAATCGCATCCGCGATTTCTCTTCTCCCCTGTCGCTACGCTCTGGAATGGAGATTAGAATGAAAAAACTGCTGCATTCTGTGATAGAAAAATGGTACTGGTTCCTGTTCGGAGCCGCCGTTTTGGGAGAGGCGGCGGTTTTTCTTTTTTTCGGGGAAAACAGTTACATCGCCGTGCATGACAACCTGGACCTGTTCGTGGGACATTTCATGGCGATGAAGCATTCCGGAACCTTTTTCGCCCATAACGCGACCGTTCCCATCCTGGGCGGCATCACAAGAGATTATCTGAGCTCGGAATTCTCTCTGTATAATATTCTTTATTACCTTCTCCCGCCATTTGCCGCATATATGTGCGGATATTTTCTGAAGATTCTGATTGCGGAGTTTTCCGTGTACGTGCTGGCGAAGGACATTTACGGTACGCATGGCAGCTGGAACCGGTACCGCCCCATCGCGGTGGTCTGCGGCCTGATCTACGGCCTGCTTCCGCTTTTTCCGGCTTACGGCATCGCCTTTGCCTCCATTCCTCTGGTCATTTACCTGCTGCGCAGGATCTACCGGGGAGAGGCGCCCTGGAACCGGAA
>UQVK01000142.1 GCA_900544445.1 uncultured Lachnospiraceae bacterium | reverse complement strand
TCTCCGGAAAGGTAGCTGAAGGGGAACTGCAGCGTCTCATAAAGTCCGCTGTCAATCGCCTCGTGCGCGACGGAAAGCCGGTGGTTCGTGATTCCGATGTGACGGATCTTTCCCTGGGCCTTCGCCTCCAGCATGCACTCATACAGGCCGCTTCCATCTCCGGGCTTCGGACAGAAGTCCGGATTGTGGAACTGATAAATGTCCACATAATCCCGTTTCAGCTTCGAAAGCGAAGTTTCCAGATCCTTCCAGAAGCCTTCCGGCGTTTTGGATGCGGTTTTGGTCGCCAGAAAAATTCCGTCCCAGCTTCCGCCGAAGGCTTCTCCCAGCTTTTCTTCACTGTCCGTATAGGCCCGCGCCGTATCAAAGAAATTGATTCCGTTTTCCCGCGCCTTTCTCAAAAGCCTCACCGCCTCTTCCACGCTGACTCTCTGAACCGGCAGGCAGCCGAAGCCGTTTTTATTTACCGTAATCTGTGTCTTCCCTAATGTAATATCTGCCATTGTAATCTCCTCTCTGGTCAGCGGGAACCGGCCGCCTGTGCGGCCGCTGCCCGGACGGAAACCTTCTCCGGAACCACGATCACCTTCTTCGGACATTTTTCCGCGCAGATGCCGCAGCCCGTACATTTGCTCTGGTCGATGGTGGCGTTGAAGTTCTCCACATGGACCGCCCCGGCCGGGCAGTTCTTTTCACAGATGCCGCAGCCGATACAGCCCGCGCGGCAGTCCTTCATAGTGATGGGACCCCTGTTGCCGGAGCTGCAGGCCACCGCGTATTTTGCGGAATAGGGGATCAGGGTGATCAGGTTTTTCGGGCAGACAGAAATACATTTTCCGCAGGCCTTACATGCTTCCCTATCCACCTGCGCCACGCCGTTAAATACGTGGATGGCGTCAAAGGGGCATACCTCTACGCAGCTTCCATAGCCCAGGCAGCCGAAGTTGCAGGATTTGGCTCCCCCGTTCGGCACAAAGGACAGCATCCGGCAGTCCTGAATGCCGTTGTATTCATAATCCAGCTTCACCTGATCGCGGGTGCCCCGGCACTGGACGAAAGCCACCATGCGCTCGCTCTCTTCCGCCTCCACGCCCATGACCGCGGCGATCTTCTTCCCCACCTCAGCGCCGCCCACGGGGCAGGCGTTTGTGGGCGCCTCTCCGGCGGCGATGGCCGCAGCCAGCCCCGCGCAGCCCGGATAGCCGCAGCCGCCGCAGTTGTTTCCCGGAAGCAGTTCCAGCACCGCTTCCTCCTTTTCATTGGTCTGAACCCGCAGCCAGATGGCCGCGCCGCCCAGAAACAGGCCGATGAAGAGGCCGATGCCGCCCACCAGGGCGGTCGCTGTTATCATTCCTGAAATCATACGCTTCTCCTCCTCTACAGCAGGCCCGAAAATCCGCAGAAGGCAATGGCCATCAGTCCGGCTGTCACCATGACGATGGGCATGCCCCGGAAGGGCTTCGGGATATCATTGTAGGCCATCTTTTCCCGGATACCCGCCAGGATGATGATGGAAATAGTAAAGCCCAGGGCAGTGGCAAAGCCGTTCACCGTTCCCGCCAGAATCCCATAGTTTTCCTGCACGTTTGTGAGGGCCACGCCCAGTACCGCGCAGTTGGTGGTAATTAACGGCAGGTAAACGCCCAGCGCTTCATACAGGGATACCATGTATTTCTTCAGCACCATTTCCACGAACTGCACCAGCGCCGCGATCACCAGGATGAACACGATGGTCTGCAGGTAGGTGATATCCAGGGGTACCAGCACGAATTTATAGATCACGCCCGCCACCGCGCTGGAAAGCGTAATGACGAAAATCACCGCCGTTCCCATGCCCGCGGCCGTCTCCACCTTCTTTGACACGCCGAGGAAGGGACACAGCCCGAGGAACTGGCTCAAAACCACGTTGCTGACCAACGCGGAGCTGATCAGGATCAGAAGCAGATCTTTTACTTCTGCGAACATTATGCATTCCTCCCTTCTGCTTGTCCAGCGGGTACTTTGCCGGACATTCCGGCGGATACTCCGTCGGTCCCTTCAGCCGACCGCTGCGCACAGCCCTTTTCGCCGCAGTTTAAGCAGTCGGAGCCACAGCCGGAACCGAAACGGGACATATCCTTTCCCTTCTTTTCCCCGTTCATCTTTACTTTAGTTTGCAGGGCGGTCAGGCAGGCCAGGACGAAAAACGCGCCCGGCGCCATAACAAAGATAGAAATGGGAACAAAGGAATCGGGCATGACGTGGAACCCGAAAACGGCGCCGCTTCCCAGCAGCTCTCTCACCGCGCCGATGCAGGTCAGAGCCAGGGAAAAGCCCAGTCCCATGCCGATGCCGTCAAACAGGGACGGAATGGGGGGATTTTTGGAAGCATAGCTCTCCGCACGCCCAAGGATGATACAGTTTACAACGATCAGTGGGATGTAGATTCCCAGCGAGTCATTCAGCGCAGGAACATAGGCCTGCAGCAGAAGCTGCACCACGGTGACGAAGCTGGCCACGATCACGATAAAGGCCGGAATACGCACCTTATCCGGAATGATCTTCCGAAGGGCGGAGATCATCAGGTTGCTCAGCGCGAGAACCACGGTGGTAGAAAGTCCCATACCAAGGCCGTTCATGGCCGAGGTTGTCACCGCCAGCGTAGGGCACATGCCCAGGGTGAGCACAAAGGTGGGATTTTCTTTGATGATGCCGTTGTACAGGCGTTCAGTCACTTTATTCATCGACGCTTCCTCCTTCCTGTGCCGCTCCGGTCTGCTGCATCAGTTCTGTCTGAAAATAGTACAGTCCGGCATTCACGCCGTCCACCACGGCACTGGTGGTAATGGTTGCGCTGCTGATGGCGTCGATCTCATTGTCAGCCGAAGCGCCGCTCTTCGTATAGACGAAGCTGTCCGCCTTCTTTCCCGCGAACTGGGGAACCAGAACCTCTTCTGCCCGCATGCCCAGGCCTGCCGTCTCCGAGATGGAGAGAATGGACATACCGTTTAAGGTGCCGTCATTTTGTACGCCGATGGTGAACTGAATGTCACCGGAATATCCTTCATGGGTGGTCACGGTGATCACATAGCCGAGCAGATTTCCATCCGCATCACAGGCAGCCGCGTATTCATCGATGCTGCAGCCGGTAAAACCGCCCGCATCCAGCACGGTCTGCGCCGCCTGTGTGTCAAAATTTTCCGCGTCCGTAAAGGAAACCGCATCCGCAAACACCTCCTGGCGCGCCTCTGTCTTCGCCTTCTCTTCCTGTGCCGCGATGGGCTCCTTGGTGAGCTGATAAACCGCTCCCAGGATCAGGCCTGCGATCAGGGTGATCGCAAACAGAATGGCAGCGTCCTTCAGCATACTTCTGATCATACTGTTCTTATCTTCTGCGTTCAGAGTGTTATCCATGGTTTTCCTGTTTTCCGCATTGCTCATGCGCGCTCCCCTCCTTTCCCGAAGGCCTTCGGAAGAGTCAACCGTTCGATCAGGGGAACCAGAATATTGCCCAGGATGATCGCATAGGAAACGCCTTCGGCGCTTGCGCCGAACACCCGGAAGATTCCCGTCATCACACCGAGGAAAATGCCGTATATGTACTGTCCCTTCTTCGTCACGGGCCTGGTCACATAGTCCGTCGCCATGAAGAAGGCGCCGAGCATCAGGCCGCCGCCCGCGAGCTGCGCCGAAAGGTAATACCGGTCAAGCCCGTGGCCGCCGAACAGGGCCATGAAAATCAGGAAGGAAACGATATAGGTTCCCGGAATCCGCAGATCGATGATCTCCAGCCAGATCAAAAGGCAGGCTCCCAGAACAATGCAGAGCATGGAGGTTTCTCCGATGGTACCCGCTTCGGTACCCACCACCATATTGAACACATTCACGCTCTCTCCCGCGCGCAGCGAAGCGAGGGGCGTCGCTCCCGTGTAGGCGTCGCAGTCAAAATTGGTCATGATGGAGGCGAAGGAAATCAGCAGAAAGCATCTGGCTCCCAGCGCCGGATTCATGAAATTCTGTCCCAGGCCGCCGAACAGCATCTTCACCACAAGAATGGCGAACACGCCGCCGATCACGCCGATCCACCAGGGCACGCTCACCGGCAGGTTCAGGGCGAGAAGAAGCCCCGTTACCACCGCGGAAAAATCCCAGATGGTCACCTCTTTTTTCATCAGCTTTTCATAGATCAGTTCCGTCAGCACCGTGCTGGCTATAGTCACCGCAATGATCAGCGCCGCGCGGATTCCGAAATTCCAGATGCCGAAAATGGTCGTAGGCATAAGCGCCACAATCACCGCCAGCATGATTTTATCCGTGGACATCTTGTCCCGGATATGCGGATTGGATGATACCTTCATCAGTTCGCTCATCCCTGCTTCCCTCCTTTCGCTTTTTTCCGGTCCGCCAGAATCATCCGGCGCATGGACTTGATCGACTGGGTCAGCTGTCGCTTCGCCGGGCAGACAAAGCTGCAGCAGCCGCATTCGCAGCATTCCATTCCGTCCTTCTTCAAGAAGGCTTCCGTATCATAGTGCCGGGCATACTTTTCCAGCAGCGTTGGCACCAGCCGGGAAGGGCAGGCCTCCACACAGCGCCCGCAGTTGATGCAGGCGGAAGGCTGTCCCACCTCATCCTTTGACAGACACAGGAGGGCGGACGCCGTTTTCGTGGTGGGCACGTCCAGATCGAAGATGCCGAA
>UQVK01000141.1 GCA_900544445.1 uncultured Lachnospiraceae bacterium | reverse complement strand
ATATATCCTTGTTTATGGAAACCTGGTAAAATAGATTTATGGAAAACTGGTGAAAGAATCAGGGATTCACGAGAAATGTAACGATTGGGAGGCAGGTCTGAGGGGCCTGTTTCTCAATCGTTCCTGTACTGCAGAACATTCATAAAGGAAAGGAAAAGAAAATGGGAGTTATTGTTAAAGAGGACAGACTTTTTATTCTGAATACCAGAAATACGAGCTATGCGTTTTTCCAGGATGACGACGGCATTCTGGTGCAGCTCTACTGGGGAAAGAAAATCGAAAGACCGGAGGACTATGATACCGAAACCATGGTCTGGGAACAGGGTTACCATCCCGCTGTGGATAAGAAGAGAGAGGAATGCACCTCCTTCGGTATGATGCGCTATAAGGAAACGTCCATGAAGTTCATTTTCCCGGACGGAGTCAGGGACTTCCGTTATCGCATGAAGGAATACCGGGCAGAGGAAAACCGGCTGGATCTCGTGCTGGAGGACGTGTATTATCCGCTGCAGGTGACGCTCCATTATGTGGTACATGAGGAAGAGGACATCCTGGAAAAATGGAGAGAGGTTAAAAATACGGGGACAGAGACGGTTCAGATCGAGCGCTTTTTCTCCGGAGAATATACGCTGCCCGGAAGCGGATACCGGAGCATCAACAACAACGGTACCTGGGCGGATGAATTCAAAGGCTATGAAGATACTCTGTGCGCAGGGAAAAAGATTTATGAGAGCCTGAGAGGGGCCACGGCCCATGTGGCTACTCCGGCATTTATCATCCATAAGGATGCGGACGAGACGCAGGGCGAGGTCTGGTTCGGGACGCTTGCCTGGTCCGGCAACTTTAAGGTGGTGGCGGAGCAGACGCCCTATGACTACCTGAACATTCAGATCGGAATCAGCGACACGGATTTCGTCTGGAACCTGAAGGGCGGAGAAACCTTCGCTTCACCGCGTGTTTACGCAGGCTACAGCGATGCGGGCCTGGGAAAAATGTCCAACATCCTGCACCGTTTTGCAAAGGAGTGCGTGATGCCTTCCGCGTCTGCGGACAGACCGCTGCGCGTGCTCTATAACTCCTGGGAAGCCACCACCTTCAACGTGACCTGCGAGGGCCAGATGGCGCTTGCTAAGAAGGCGGCGCAGGCGGGCGCAGAACTGTTTGTAGTGGACGACGGCTGGTTTGGCCAGAGAAGCTCGGATCATCTGGGACTTGGCGACTGGTACGTGAATACGGAGAAGTTCCCGGATGGACTGAAGCCGTTAATTGACTGCGTAAAAGGACTGGGAATGGACTTCGGCATCTGGATCGAGCCGGAAATGGTCAATGAAAACAGTGATCTGTACCGCGCCCATCCCGACTGGATCTACCGCTACGCGACCCGTTCCGTGCTGGAGGGAAGGTATCAGTATATGCTGGATCTGACCAACCCGGAGGTCATCCGTTTTATCATTGATTTTATTGATAAGCTGCTTACGGAAAATGACATCTCCTATATTAAATGGGATATGAACCGGGCGCTTGGCGAATGTGCCAGCGCATACTGGGATAAGGAAGAGTTCCGCAGCATCTGGTACCGCCACGTGGAGGGCTTTTACAGCATCATTGAGGAACTTCGGAAGAGATATCCTCAGGTGGAATTCGAAGCCTGCGCGGCCGGCGGCGGAAGAGTGGACTTCGGCTGCATGTCCCGGTTCGACGAATTCTGGACCAGCGACAATACGGATCCTCTGGACCGCCTGTCGATCCAGGAAACCTACAGCCTGTTGTATCCGCCTAAATATATGCGTGCATGGATCACGGACGCGGCGGACAGCGCGGACAGACGGGTGCCGCTTTCCTTCAAGTCCCGCTGTGCGATGTGCGGTTCCCTCGGAATCGGCATGGATCTGAACAAGATCAGCGAGGAAAATCTGAAAGAACTGTCCGGTTATGTGGAGGAATACAAAAAGATCCGTCCCCTCGTTCAGTTCGGCCGTCTGTCCCGGCTGCAGTCCGTCAGAAAGGACGACCTGTATGCGGTGGAATACGACAAGGACGGGGATGCAGTGCTGTTCGTCTTCCTGCAGCTGAGGCCCAGAGGAAAGTACGAATACACAGTGAAACTCAGGAATCTGGAGGAAGCCGCCGTTTACGCGGTGACCGTGGATGGAAAGACGATGGAAAAGAGCGGCTCTTATCTGATGCATCATGGACTGGTGCTGAATCTGCGGGCGGACTTTTCCAGCAAGTGCATTACGCTGAAGAAGCAGTGAGTGTACTGCGGGCGGCAGACGTACGAAAGCAGTTTGAGAAAAATATATACAATCAGTCAGGGGCGGAGCCAGAGATTCCGCCCCTTTTTACGGTCTGTGTACCATGCAAAAACTCTGAATGCCAGCAGAAATAGAACGCGGAAAAATCATTTGCGCGGAAAAGAAAAGGCACGTATACTACCAGTAGCAGAGAAAAATTTGACATATATAGACTGCTTTTTAAGGAGAGGGAAATGAACGAGAACAGAATTATCATTGACAGCGCCCGGAAGGAGACAAAGCTTCTCCCCATGGGCGGAACGGACAGCCAGGGAAATCTCTGGCAGGTGGACAACCTGAGTTTTCTGAAAAACGGGAAACGATTCCTGCCGGTGATGGGAGAATTTCATTTTTCCAGATATGAGCCGGAGGACTGGGAAGAGGAACTTCTGAAAATGAAGACCGGAGGCGTGAGCATCGTTGCCACCTACGTGTTCTGGATTCACCATGAGGAAAGGAAGGGAGAGTGGGATTTCACCGGATGCCGGAACCTGAGAGGCTTTCTGGAAATCTGTAAAAGAACGGATATGCCCGTGTGGCTGCGCATCGGGCCCTGGGCGCATGGAGAGTGCAGAAACGGAGGCTTCCCGGACTGGCTGGCACAGGATAAAACCATGCAGGTGAGAACCAATGATCCCGCCTATCTGAAGCTGGTGGAGGCCTTTTATCAGAAGGTGGGAGAACAGGCGGCAGGAATGATGGGTAAGGATGGAGGCCCCATCCTCGGCATCCAGCTGGAAAATGAATACGGTCACTGCGGCGGCCCCTCCGACCGGGAAGAGGGGATGGCGCACATGCGCACCCTGAAAAAGCTGGCTCTGGAAGCGGGCTTTGATGTACCCTATTATACGGCGACGGGCTGGGGCGGCGCCTATGTGGTGGACGGGGAAACCCTTCCCGTTCTGGGCGGCTATGTGGACGCTCCCTGGGCGGAGCATGTGGAACAGATGCCCGCCAGCGCCAATTTCGTGTTTTCCGCCTATAAGCAGGATGAAAACATCGGCTCTGATCTGAAGCGGGAGGACAGTGCAGGCTTCACCTTCGATCCCTCCATCAGCCCCTATCTGACGGCGGAGCTGGGAGGAGGCCTTCAGGTGACCTCTCACAGACGGACCTGGCCTTCTCCGAAAGATATTGAGGCCCAGTCCGTCTGCATGCTGGGAGGCGGAGCCAATCTGCTGGGCTATTACATGTATCACGGCGGCATCAATCCGGACGGAAAATACAGCACCCTTCAGGAATCCCGTGCCACCGGCTACAACAATGACCTTCCGGTAAAGAGTTATGACTTCCAGACCTGCATCCGGGAATCCGGTGAGATCAACGGAAGCTTCGGAAAGCTGAAAAAAATCCATCTGCTGCTTCAGGATTTCGGAGAAAGCCTGGCGGGAACCAGAACCTTCTTTGCCGAAAAACAGCCCGAATCCCCGGAGGATCTGCATACCCTGCGCGTGACGGCAAGGGTGAACCCGGAAACGGGAGCGGGATTTCTGTTCGTGAACAACCACCAGAGACACAGAACGATGGAAGCCCATCCGGACGCTTCCGTCTGCCTGCAGTTTTCGGATCATCAGCAGGAGATTTCAGGCCTGAATCTGCCGGATGGGGCCTGCGGTGTGATTCCCTTTGATTTTCCGTTCGGAGAAAGGAAGCTGGAGACCACAAACGCCTTCCTGCTGTGCCGTCTGGGAGAGAGGATTTTCTTTTATACGTCAAAAGAGGCTGCGTCAAAAGAGAAGCCTTACTTTATCTGGAAGGACGGAAAGGCCTGTGACGTGGTGGTGCTTTCTGAATCAGAGGCGGATCGTGTCTTCCGTTTCGGAAACCGCCTGTACATCACGGAGCATAAGGATGACTGCCTGATCGAAAGGAACGGAAAGCTGTACCTGATCACGAAGGCGGAAAAGACCGTCCTGACAGTTCTTGAGGAAACCGGAGAGCCCCGGCGGCTGACCGTGGAAGCGGCGGACGGCAGAGCGGAAGACGGAAGAGTGGAAGTGACTGCTTCCTTTGCGCTGGTAAGGGAAGAGGCTAATGAGGCAGGAGAGAGGCCGGAATACAGGGAATACGCGGTGCATATCTCTTCCGCATCATGTCCCGCAAAAGAACAGCTGTCACCTGCCTGTCATCAGCTCTACCTTGAGGCAGATTATGTGGGAGACCGGGCGGAAGTCTGGCTGGACGGAAAGCTGGTGGATGACTGGTTTACCAACGGGGAGAAATGGCACATCGCGCTGAAGCGTTTTGCTTATCCTTCCTCGCTGACGCTGCGCATTTATTCCACGGACTGCCCGATCCCCAATCCTTACGGAAACCGGGTGTACTATGACCTGCCTGTGAAGGAGGGCTGTGAGCTTACGGGAGTACGGGGGATTCCGGAGTATGAGATACCGGTCAGAGAAAATGCAGAATAAAAACGGGGGGCTGTCGGTTAATACCGAATTTCCCCCCTGACATGCAGGAAAGAGACAATTC
>UQVK01000140.1 GCA_900544445.1 uncultured Lachnospiraceae bacterium | reverse complement strand
CGGTAGGGCTCCTGCTCGTCCGTGATGGTCACGCTGACAAAATCGTGGCAAACGCCGGAGACGGAAGGTTGTACTGCTGACGGAGAAGGGGCAGCGGATTCTGCCGCCGCCAGCACCTCATCCAGCGTGCCGCGCAGTCTTCTCACATCCTGCAGACCGGAAAGGGGCAGGAATCGAAGCTGCGGCTCCTCTCCCTTTTTTCCAAGCTCCACCACCGTGACCGCCTTATGATGATGCTCCTCGCTCACGGAATATTTATAAGGCGTGCCGCAGTAGCGGGCGCTCATCCTTCCCACCTTCTGGGAACCGTGCAGATGCCCCAGTGCCGCATAGTCAAAGGCGTCCAGCACGGAAATATCGATTCTATCCAGTCCGCCCGCCATGGCAACCGCGACCTCCGAATCGCAGGTTTCCGGTTCTGACTGGCCGGCCGTATAAAACTGATGGGACAGGATCACGTTCCGCCTTCCGGGATCGATCTTTTCTCTGGAAAGCAGGAAGCGGACTGCTTCCTCATAGCTGAACGCGCTTTCCTCCGGCAGCAGCGGGCGCAGCCAGCCCGGTTTCAGGAAGGGCAGTAAATAAAAGTCTACCGGACCGTATTCGTCCTCCAGCGTGATTTTTTTCAGATATTCATCCTCCCGGACGGGCGGGAACACGGACAGATAGATGCTGTGCTTTTCCAGAAAGGCGGAGGCATAGGACAATCGTTCCGGGGAATCATGATTGCCCGCGATGATGAAAACCGGAATCCGGGGACGGATTTCCGACAGCGCCTCCAGGAAACGGTCAAACATCACATAGGCCTCCCCGGAAGGGGCCGATTTGTCATAAATGTCCCCGCAGATCAGGATGGCGTCCGGATGTTCCTCCTGCGCATAGGCTACGATCTGGGAAAGCACCCGCTCCTGATTTTCCTTCAGGCTGTAGCCGCACAGCAGCTTTCCGATATGTAAATCCGACAGATGAAACAGCTTCATTTCCTTCTCTTCCTTTTCCGTCTGTGTTATTCGTATTCTAGCATCTTCCGGGGGCGGATGCAATGAAGCATAAAGACCGCGTCGATGAAAAGCCGGTGCCCTTCAGCATCTCCAAACCGGACTTGATCAAACTTCTCTTATCGGAAAATACAGATAGTCCTTTCCCGTTGCCGGGTTGGTATATTCGTGAACCGCTCCGGCCAGAGAAATCCCCTCCTCTTTCATGTGTCCAACGGTTTCTTCAAACACTCCCTTATGGTTTTCAACAACGATATACTCATAACCCGGTATTGTCCATTTGGTCCATCCATCCGGTGCTTCTGCTTGATCTACACATTCCACTCCTGCCAGATACAGGCCTTTACTGAAACCATCTTCCCATGGTTTAAATGAATGGGAAAAATCAGACATGGCACCCCATATTCCCACAATACCCCCGTTTGCGTCTTTCTTTGCCAGATGTGCCACTTCACTGAAATGACCATTTGCATCATTCCACAATTTCTGAATAAATCCTTCGCCGTCTGATGTTGAACCCTCTTTGCCGATGACAACAAATGCTTCCTTTATCGCCTTAACCATCCTGTGCCTCCCCAAATTTATTTTTATCGCACTGCTCGTTTTATTATATCACAAGTCAGAGAGCGTGGATATTGGGTGATTTTCAGCCGGACTTCCTGTCTCCTGGGTACGGTACAAACGATCAAAAAATTGTAAACCTGGGATCGTTCAGCGATGGTCCGGCCTCTTAAAACTCGGCGCGGGTCTGATTTGTCATTGTTCTAATCTCTCGTGTCCGGGAATTAAATGATCATCAAAAGACGCCGCCGGCCGCAGCATAGATAAATAGATAATCAGAAAGTTAAAACAGGGGAAGGAGCCGCCTGAAAATACCACCAAAAGCAAAGATTTTTCTATTTTAACCGTACAAAATCATTGGGGAATACGGTTCGATGGTCAGAAGTCGTTATTCTATCCGCATAGATGAATGTCACACTGCGGTGCCGTAAGCAAAAAACGTATTTTTATCTGCATGCAGCCGCTTGTTTCTACGGCGTATATAACGAAAACTGTGATTATATCCGTATGGCAGTATTTTTTCTACGGATAAAAATGCAGGTCCCCCCATTTTGCGCCGTATCTGGTAATCGTTTGTTATATTTTCTCTGCCGTATGAACAGTGACAGTTTCCCGGCCTGGTTCAAAAGAGTACCATTTCAGGCCCTTACCAGATAAACGGCACCACTCTGTAGCGGACCTTCCGGGTATATTCCGCATATCCCTCCAGTCCTGTCAGCAGGACGGCCTCCTCATTTTTGATCCGTTTTATCAGAAGCAGCGGATAGATGAGGAAGATCAGAAATGCATAAACCGAGCCGCAGACGAGGGGCATTGACAGAAAAAGCAGAATCATTGCAGAATACATCGGATGTCTGATTTTTCCGTACAGCCCCGTATCGATCACCTTTTGTCCCTGTTGTACTTCCACGGTTCTGGACAGCCAGGCGTTTTCTCTCATAACCTCCCCGTACATTCCATAGGCAAGCAGAAGCAGCACCGTAGCGGCCACGCTCACCCAATCAGGCAGACGGCTCCACCCATATCGGAAATCCAGTCCGGCCGTCACAAAACCGCAGACGAACAGAAGCAGGGAAAGTCCAACCACGTTCTTCTGCTCCTTCTCTTTTTCTTTGGAATTCAGCCGCTTCTCAAGAAGCTCCGGCGCTTTTATCCACAGGATGATACCGGTTATCAGCATTGGGAAAAACAATGCCGCCATCAGAAGCCAGCCCTTCCAGAAGGCGATTGTCCCTGCAGGCAGAAACAGCAGACAGCCGACAAGCAACAGTCCCGCCGCAAATTTGACACATGCCTGAATCAGCAGTTTCCTTTTCATGGCTTCTCCTCCGAAATCTCCTGCCAGATTTCTTCTTCCAGCTCGATTTTGAGCGGCTCAAAATCGAGCGGTTCATCACTGAGCGACACATAGCCAAGCCAGGAAATTGCTCTGTATACCACATCCGGAGCCTTCAGCTCCTGGGTTCCGCAGAGATTTTCTGCCGTGGCTTTTGCCCTGGATTCCGCCATGGAAAAAGCCATGCGCTCCAGTGCGGCCATCACTTCTTCCTTCTGTTTCCGCACACTCTCCGGCGTTTCATTCCAGCGGCTCAGATCCCCGTCTGAGGTATTTCCGCAGGGCGCAGGGCAGGAAGCGCAGTCCGGCGAGATTTTATCCTTTTCTTCATGAATCCTTCTGACCGCCTCCTCAGGCTCCTTTGAAAGAATTGCCTCCAGTACAACCCGGTCCGTGTTTTCCGTTTTCCCGTTATTGCTCACCGCGCCGCATAAACCGATCAGGGCGCTGAGAATTTTCAAATCCATATCTTCCTCCATTTTAAGGCGTTTTTACAGTGAGAATCAACCGCGCAGAATTTTCATTTTCAGCGATTCCACCGCATCTGAATATAATATACTATTGCCGCAAAGCTTCTGACAAGAGAAAGAATCGCTCCGGAATCTTCATAAATCATTTTACCAACAGTAAAACTCCAATTTCCTATTGACACAGTAGGCATTGTATGCTATGTTATTAGCAGTGACACAGTGTCAGTGCTATTTTCAACTTATATGACACTGTATCATTTTGCCAGCAAGAAACACTCCGGCAAAGTGAGAACATATTACGCTGTATGGATTTGTCTTTTTTACGCAAAACCGTACGGCGTATTGGTGCATTCTTTTTCAGAATACAAAGAACGGCGGATAATACAGACCTGTCTTATTCGCTTTCTTTTCACCAATGTATTAGCACTCACTTTTATTGTTTGCTAACAATTATTGACGGAAAGGAGAAAATCATGATCATCAGACCAGTCTATAATATATTGCTTTTACCGGATGTATCCTACTATTTTAAGAAGGACTTTTTCTCCGACTGGTGCACCGAGCCCATCGAGGTGGGAACGGATATCCTGTTCATCCAGCTGAAGGAGGAACGGGAAGAGGGAACGCTTGCGGCGGATTCCTTCTATCCCATCGGCGTATCCGCCCGTGTGGAGGGTATCAGCGAGGGTGACAACATCCAGGTGCGGACCATGGAGAGAGTGGATATTTCCGATATCGAGATTCAGGACGGCGTGCTGACCGCCACCGCATCCATCCGCCCCGAAGAGGCGGATCTGACCGCCGAGGAGGAAAAGGAGCTTTTCGGCAGCCTGCGCGCCACCCTGCTGAAGTTCGTTCAGGGCTATCAGTGGGGACTGTGGGCGAGAAGCTTCGTACTGCAGCGCAAAAACATCTATGATCTGGCCTGCGCTCTTACAGAATATCTGAATCTGAGCGCGGAGGAAAAATACGCCATTCTTGCGGCGGATTCCAGAAAGGAACGCTGCGAACTGATCACAAAGGCGATCAATGAATTCGTGGAGATCGCCAAGGTATCCGAGGAGGCCAAGACGGCCCAGAAGGACAATCAGGAACAGCTCTACCGGGAGGCCGCTCTGAAAAAGCAGATCGACTATCTCCAGAAGGAGCTGGACGACATGCATCCGGAAAACGAATCGGATGTGCGCAAATTTGAGAAGAAAATCGCAAAATCCGGCATGAATAAGGAAGCCAGACGGGAGGCCGACAAGGTTTTAAACCGCATGCGCCAGGAGGGCAAGGAAAGCCACGAATACGGCCTGCTCTATGATTATCTGGATTTTGTCACCAGCCTGTCCTGGAAGGCGCCGAAGGTCAGCTCCATTGACCTGGACAAAGCGGAGGCCATTCTGGATGAAGACCATTACGGCCTGAAAAAAGTGAAGGAGCGCATCATCCAGCAGCTGGCTGTCATGGCCCTGAACCGGAAGCAGAACGGCTCCATCCTCCTGTTCGTCGGCGCGCCCGGCACGGGCAAAACCAGCATCGGCCAGAGCATTGCAAGGGCGCTGGGGCGGGAATATGTCCGCATCAGCCTGGGCGGTGTCCGGGATGAGGCGGAGATCCGCGGCCACAGACGCACCTACATCGGCGCCATGCCCGGCCGGATCATGGAAGGCATGAAGCGCAGCGGCGTTTCCAATCCTGTTATGGTGCTGGACGAGGTGGATAAGCTGGCCAAAGATTACGGCGGAGATCCCGCAAGCGCCCTCCTTGAGGTGCTTGATCCGGAGCAGAACAACACCTTCACCGACCATTACATGAACGTGCCTTATGATCTGTCCAACGTACTTTTCGTCTGCACGGCGAACACCACGGACACCATTCCGGAGCCCCTTTTAAACCGTATGGAGGTCATCAACTTCCCCGGCTACACCGCGGTGGAAAAATTCCACATCGCAAGGAAGCACCTTCTGCCCAGAGCTCTGGAATCCATGGGCATTAAGGAGGATATGCTCACCATAACAGACGGAGCGCTCCGCAAAATCATCGATGAGTACACCATGGAGGCAGGTGTCCGTACGCTGAAAAACCGGCTTGATACCCTCTGCCGCACGGCTGCGGTCCGCCTGGTCCGCAACGCAAAGACCGGAGAAAAGAAGGAGGATAACCGCCTGATCGTAACAGAAAGCAACCTGACTGATTTTCTCGGAAGGAGGCAGCTCAATCACGAATACCGGCTGACGGAAAAAATGCCCGGCGTGGTGACCGGCCTGGCCTGGACCAGAGCGGGCGGCGAGATTCT
>UQVK01000139.1 GCA_900544445.1 uncultured Lachnospiraceae bacterium | reverse complement strand
TCCCTTCCAGCTGTCCGCGGATGCTTTCTGCGCGGAGCAGGCAGATCTCTTCCAGGGTATCCACGGCGAGACGGTGATCCTCATAGGAGCAGAAGGCGGTGGGATCGTTCTGCACATAAGGGGCGATCAGTCGTTCCGTCCTGCGAAGCGTGGCCTCAAACCGTCCGTTTTCAAAGTAGTCGGAGAGGAGGGTATCGAAATACGCATGATAACGGGAAAAATATTCGTTCTGCTTCATCAGGTTATGATACAGAGGGCGATTCAGCATGACCTCACCCTCTGCCGGCGTGTTGATGGGATAGTTGATCAGCACATTCGGATCACGGATCGGATCCGTCATTCCAAGCGCATAGGTTCCGAAGGCAAGGTTATAATCCCAGGGAAGGATGCTCATAATGCCGTCTTTTTCATAAAGGTAATAATTGTGTCCGGTGTGGCCGAGATAGCTGTCCTGATTCATGACAAAGACCTGAACCGTGAAATACCGAAGCACCTCATCCACATGGACCGCCGTTTCCAGATTTTCGCCGGTGGAAAGTGTTTTCAGGGCGCGGATCAGCCGTTTCCGGTCCGCGTTTGAGGAGGGGAGCTTCGCGTTGTCAAAAAGATTCGGATAGCTGTCCGGATCATCATCAATATATTGAAGCGCAAGGTCTTTATTTTCCGCGTTCAGGGAACGGTAGTCCGGCTTATACAGATTGCCGTCCAGACTGCCGAAGCAGCGCTGCACAAAGGCTTCCTCCGGTTCCTCCACAGCCAGAAACAGCCCCCAGGGTTCGCCGTTAACCGTAACCTGGACGTAGCTGCACAGCGGCGCAGGAACGCCCATGAAGGTCATCATATCGTAGACAAGGAAGGTTTTCATATAGCTGTTGTCCTGAAAGGAAGCGTCCAGGGAAAACTTGTCCAGGCCATAGTAATTCCCGCCGTCCAGAAAATGATCGAACTCGGCCTTGAGACTGTAGCGGGACAGCCCATATTCCTGAGTCAGGCGCAGGGAATTGTTTCCCTTGGCCCTCAGGCCCACCTGGCTGAATTCTTCCCCGTCGATGACGAGGGTACAGGAAACATATTCCTCATTCCCGGCATTTTGCAGAAAGCCCTCCCAGTCCCCGATCCGGATATCGATGGTGTGGACGCGGTCCGGATCGAAGAGACGGCCGGCATATTCAGGGGAAGATTCCAAACCGGAGCCGGCTGTTGGCACCTTCTGCGTCGTTCCCGGGACGGTCATCAGAAGCAGGGTGAGAAGGGCGGCAAGCGCTGCCGCGCCGATGCAGATTATATTGATATATTTACTCTTTATCATCTTAACAGGCTCCCGAGATCTGTTCTGAGGGGACAATGGTTTTATGATGTTTATGATGGGTCAGTCATCATTGTTGT
Organism: uncultured Lachnospiraceae bacterium; assembly: GCA_900544445.1. Taxonomy (GTDB): domain Bacteria; phylum Bacillota; class Clostridia; order Lachnospirales; family Lachnospiraceae; genus Eisenbergiella; species Eisenbergiella intestinigallinarum. Next base: position 4,377 of record UQVK01000139.1, on the reverse strand, counting down.
CAGTCATCATTGTTGTCAGCCGTCATTGTTGTCAGTCGTCATCGTTGTCAGTCGTCATCGTTGTCATCATCATCGTTATCATCGTCGCCGTCATTATCATCGCTGTCATTATCATCGTCATCATCTGCATCGTCTCCGTCATCATCGGAATCCCCATCCCCGGCCGCATCGTCATCGGGAACCGGAGCCGCGGCGTTTTCGGGTTCATAGTCGGTATCCCCATCGGTATGATCCGGCGGTGTGCTTTCCGCGGCGGGAGCCGCAGGCGCGGAGGGAGAAGGGACCGCAGGAGAGGAGGCCGCGGGTACAGGGGCCGAATCATCGGCGTCGTCGTCGTTTTCGGGACCGTAGTCGGTATCGCCATAGTCGTCTTCCGTGTCGTCAGCCGGAACATAATCCGTATCGCCGTCGGAGGGAGCGGTGCTTTGCGGTGCGGCAGTTTCGGAAACGGAGCTTTCAGAAGTGGGGCTCTCGGTTTCCGGCGTATCCTGATAATTCACGATTTCGATAGTGATGGTGATCCGGCCGTCCAGATGCTCGTTGATTTCCGTTCTCAGCTCTGTGCCATATTCCTGGAACAGGGCGTCATCGGGAGAATCAATGAAAAAGGATACCTGGCCGCCTTCGGAGAGAAAGCCCATCTCGATCGCGCGGTCGATGAGCTCGTCGGCGACCGTCAGTTTATCCTTTCCCCTGCCGTTGTAGCCTTCCAGAAGCCTTGCACCGTCCTCATTCGTTCCGGTCAGCCTGACCACATTTCCGTACCGGTTCAGATCCATCTGCACCTCAGGATTGATGGAGAGGTAAATGGAGGAATAGATGCGGAGATAATTCTGGTAATAGCTGAAGCCGAAAAACAGGAAAAGGCAGGCGGCGGCCGCGGCGACGGTGCTGCTCACCAGGCGGGTGATGCGGCGTCTGCCGGAGGGCTGCGGCTGTTTAATCAGCACGGGATTTTCCACGGTCTGGCCGACTTCATAGTGGAGATCGGCCGCTTTCCAGAACCGGCCCTCTTCATCCAGAAGAACCGCATAGCCGGTATGGCATTCCATTACCATGTATTTCATTGTGCCGCACCTCCTTTCATGACCTGTTTGATGTGTCCGCGAATGATTTCATATCCGTTGGTATAGATCAGCATGAGGGCAACCATGTATTTTCGGTGCCGCTCCAGCGTTTTCTTCTCCACGCCGCTTCCGGAGGCGAGCCTGGCGATGGGAAGCCGCCTGGTCTGGAGAAATTCATCCAGCAGTCCGTCGGTATGTACCGCGTACCGGAGGGCCTTCCGGCATGCCTCAAGCGTGCGCTGCTGTCTGGGACAGTTATCCGCCACGTCGGAAAGCTTTACGCCGAACGCGTCCATCTGCCGGCTCAGCTCTTCAATTTCATTCCGGGTAGCGTCCCGGACCGAAACCTCTTCGCCATGATCCCGGGCGTCCGTCAGCGTATCTCCCAGAGGGACGTCGTCCTCATCCGCCGGGGTATCCAGAGAAACGAGGTTTCCGTGCCGGCGCTCCCGCCTGTGATAATCGATCAGGCGGCTTTTGATGAGCATGGAGGCATATTTCAGAAAGGTTCCCCGCATGCGGGAATACCCCTGGATGGCTTCATGAAAAGCGATCATCGCAATGCTCAGTTCGTCATCCTGAGAGGCTGGCGGGCGCTTCAGAAATTTTGCCGTTTCCGCTTTGATAAAGGGCATATATGCCCCGATCAGACGGTCGGCCGCCTGATTATCCGTTTTGGCCGCATATACCTGTTGGATGATGGTATGTTCCTCATTCACGCAGAGTTTCCCCCTTTATAATGATAGGATACGGATCGTTTTGTGAAAAAACGGGGTTAACACCCCAATTTTAGATTATAAGGGGAAAGAATTGCATGTTAAACGTAAGATGGTTAAAAACTATGTAAAATTTAAGTAAAATCTAAAAACCGGAAACGGATTCCCATCATTTGCGGTCGTCCGTTTCCGGTTCTTTTACAATAACGGATTCCCTGCAGCTATGCAGGATTAATAAGAAGAAAGGCTCAGATATAATGAATTTCCAGTGATCCGAAGGATACGTCTCCTGTGATGGTCAGAACATCTTCTGAAGCCAGGGCCGGACGGCCATGTTCATTCACGCCCCCGAAGGAGGAGGAAACATTGCAGATCACATGCCAGGAGGCGGGGATATACAGCTCTGTCGTGCCGAAGGATACCTCAACATCAACGGCACCTCTGTGCTGCCACAGCTCGCTGTCGGTGAAATATATGGCAAGGGAACCGAAGGAGTTTTCCAGGCGTATATGCTGCAGGGCAGAGCTTTGCAGATATTTTACGCAGGAGTGGAAATTGACCTCACATCTTATGCTTTCCGCGCCGTCATCGCCGATGTGGGATTCATATTCGGAATTCCCGGCATCCCCGGAAGCGGAGTCCTCCACGTCTTCGGAAGCAGAGGGAGTATTTTTCATGCCGATTCTGTGCCAGTCCATATGTTTCCAGTTTCGCCTGGGAAACAGGAGGTTCAGCCCGATGGTACCGAGCAGCGCCGCGCCCAGAACGGGCCAGGGAGTCAGCTTTTCGATTCCCAGAAGCCGGTCGTTGACAATGCACAGAAACGCGACGGAAAACAGAATCATGCCCCAGCTGCGCCTGACGATGCCCCGGATCAGCACGGCGGCAAGCACCAGGGAAAACAGGATGGACCAGAAGCCGATCCCTTCCAGAAAGCCGAGCTGTCCGGCGATGACGGCACAGGCTCCAAGCAGAAACAGAATGCCCCAGAATACATTTTTTCGATCTCTCATAATTTTCTCCTTCTTTCTCCCAGTCTTTCGATCAGCGCCTTATAATAGCTGCGGGACACATAGACCTTCTTTGGCGTCCCATAGAACGCTACGGCGCTGGATGCGGCCAGATTCCTTGTGATGGAATAAATATGGTCCAGATTTACGATGGTGGATTTGGAAATCCGCATAAAGCTTCCCGGCAGGCTTTCTTCCAGCTCATACAGCTTGTGCTCCGTGAGGTACAGCCGGGAAGCCGTGTGTGCCTGGATATGCTTCCCTTCGGTTTCAAAAAACAGGATTTCATCCAGCGGCACAAAGTAGCTGGTGCCCGCATCCTGCAGGGAAATGCAGTTCTTTTCCGGCTCCGCCTTCGCGATGTCCTGCTGCAGCCTCAGAATATGCTCTTCCATTCTCCGGCATCGGATGATCACCTCATCCTCGGCAAGCGCCGGATCGATTTCAATTTTTACCTTCATGGGATTCCCCTCTGCGGCGTGCCGCCTTTCTTTGCTGTTGATAATTCTGATTATACAGATGCGCCATCCGGGGTCAACCGTTTGGGAGCAGGAGGTGGAAAATGGGGAATAAGAGGTAAAAAGACAGGGTTGAAAGAAGAGTCCCGGTGAGGCAGGTGAAATACAGGTTTACACAGCCCGTATAAATCCACTATAATAGGTTCATAGTAAGAAAAGGTTGCCGCCAGGAAGGCGGCAGGAAAAGAGGCAGGCATGAAATATCAGGATATGCCCTATGAACGGGTGGATTTTGACCGGGTGGAGGAAGCATTCAACGGTCTGAAAGAGGATTTTGCCGCGGCAAAGAGCGGAGAAGAGCAGTTCGTGGTTCATGAAAGGTATTATGCGCTGCGGGACCGGGTGGATACCATGATGACGCTGGCGCAGACCAGGCATGACGGAAATACCGCGGATGAATTTTACAGCGCGGAGCAGGATTATTATGATGAAATGAGCCCGCGCTACAGCAACATGGTGATCGAGTACCAGAAGCTTCTGTATGATTCCCCGTACCGCAAAGTACTGGAGGAAAAGATCGGACCGGTGGCCTTTAAAAATATGGAGCTTTCCCGCAAATCCATGCAGGAGAAGCTGATTCCGCTGGTGCAGGAGGAAAATGCGCTGGCAACTTCCTATGAAAAGCTTCTCGCCGCGGCGAAGATCGACTGGGACGGCGAGACGCTGAACCTGTCCCTGCTGCGGCCCTATCTCAGAAATCCCGACCGGGAGATCAGAAGGAAGGCCTGGAAGAAGTTTTCCGCTTTTTTCCAGGAAAATGAAAAGGAGCTGGACGATATCTATGATAAGCTGGTGAAAAACCGCACGAAACAGGCGAAGGAGCTGGGGTACGAAAATTATGTGGAGCTGGGCTATTACCGCATGAATCGAAACTGCTATGATAAGGCGCAGGTAGAGGCCTTCCGCAGGCAGGTGAAGAAGGATTTCGTGCCGTTTGTGGAAAAGCTGCATGAAAGAAGAAGGGAACGTCTGGGACTGCAGAAACTTTCCTATATTGATGAGGGCGTTTATTTTAAGGAGGGAAATCCCAACCCCACGGGAACGCCGGAGGAGATCCTGGCGGCCG
>UQVK01000138.1 GCA_900544445.1 uncultured Lachnospiraceae bacterium | reverse complement strand
CTGCGAAGCAGCGGAAAGCGCGAAGCGCGGCTTTGCGAATGGCGCGGAGTGAACTGTAACCTTTTTGCGTGATATGTCCGGAGGGACTGCCGTCCGCCCTTGCTCCGTCTTCCCCGGCGTGCTATACTGGGATCAATCTCATAAGGCAATAAAAGTCTGTGCATGTGGAAGACAGGCAGTGAAAGGCAGAAGGCGGAGGCACGTATGAACATCAATGAAATCGCAAAGCTGGCAGGGGTATCGCGGGCGACGGTGTCCCGTTATCTGAATGACGGATATGTGAGTGAAGAAAAAAAGGAACGGATCCGGAAGGTGATCGAGCAGACGGGGTACAAGCCGTCCACGCAGGCACAGATGCTTCGGACGCGGAAAACGGGGCAGGTGGGCGTGATCATTCCGAAAATCAATTCGGAGTCCATCAGCCGGATGGTGGCGGGCATCAGCATCGTGCTGAAGGAAGCGGGGTTCCAGCTTCTGCTGGCGGATACGGAGAATAAGGAAAAGGAAGAGCTGGAATATCTGAGATTGTTTTCAGAAAACCAGGTGGACGGGATCATTCTGATCGCTACCATCTTCACGCCGGAGCATAAAAAGGCGCTGAAGGGACTGCGCGTTCCTGTCGTCCTTCTGGGGCAGCAGCTTGCCGGATATTCCTGTGTTTATCAGGATGATTACCATGCCGCCCGGGCGGCAGCGGAAATGCTGACGGGGGGTGGATCGGAAAAAATTGGCTGCATCGGCGTGACGAAGCGGGACCGGGCGGTGGGAGAAGCCAGGAAGAAGGGCTTTCTGGATGCCATGGAAGAGGCCGGGCTCGACTGGAAGGAAGCATATTATGAGGAATGCGGTTTTTCCGCACAGGACGGCTATGAGGCGGCGGAGAGGCTGTTTGCGAGGGAGCCGGAGCTGGACGGAGTGTTTTGTGCCACGGATACCATCGCCCTTGGCGCGATGGCACGCATCCGTGAGACGGGCAGAAACGTGCCGGAACAGGTCGCTGTTGCCGGGGTTGGGGACACTGCTTCCGGAAGGCTGGTAATTCCCAGGCTCTCCAGCGTTCATTTTTATTATAAGACCAGCGGCCAGGAGGCGGCCAGGCTGCTGCTGGAGCTGATGAACGGAACCGTTCCGGGGAAAGAGGTCAAAATGACTTACAGCGTCGTGGAACGGGACACGACGCGGCGGCAGAGAGAGAATTTCCGAAAATCTTAAGAATCCGTTATGAAAATGTTTATTGAAATCTGCAGAGGTTTTTCATCCTTTTCCGCTATCCTGAGTACAGAACAAAGGAATCAGATCGGTATCTGAATCAGAAATCCGGAAATGGAGGGAATGAGATGTATTATGATACGCAGTCGGCGCCGCGGCCTGATAACGGCGGAAAAACGAAGGTGTGGAAAATCATTGCGCTGGTGCTCCTGCTTCTGTGCGCGCTGCCTGTGCTGATCCCGGCTGCCCTGTGTGTGGGCGGCGGTGTTCTGGTGATGGCGCTGTGCGTGGCGGGAGCAGCTCTCACCGCTGTGCTGTGTGTGGCAGGCGGGGTGATCTGCGCAGGGCTTTGTGTACTTGGCGGCCTGCTTTGTCTGGCACTGCTGCAGCTCGCCGCGCTGATTGGAATCGGCTTCGGCGTGGTATTGCTTTTTCAGACCCCTGCAAGCGGCCTTGCCATTCTGGGGGTAAGCCTTCTGATAACGGGAGCGGGCGCTCTGTGCTGGATTGCCCTGTGGCAGCTGGTCGTGCTTCTGGTAAAAGGTTTTCGCACTCTGGTAAACTGGATCAGACGCAGGCTGTTTGGAAGACGGGAGGCGGAACGGAAAGAAAGAGGAGCGCAGACAGTGCAGGATGCACAGGCTGTGAATCATGGTTTCGGGTCGGAAAATTTCGGAAAGAATATGCCTGAAACGGAAACGACAGCGGCGGATGAAGAAATCAGAACGGATATTACGGAAGTGGGGAAAGGAGCCGACGAAGATGAATAAATGGTTGAAGAGAACGCTGATTGCCAGCGCGGCAGTGACTGCCGCGGGCGCCGTCCTCCTGGGAGCGGGAATGGCGCTGGGAGGTTCCCCTTCCTTTTACTACGACGCGGATGGCCTTCATGTGAAGGAGAATACAGAAGGAGCGGTAAGAGCGGACTATGTTCTGGAAAAAACGCAGATTGCGGCGCCATCAAGGCTGGAGCTGGATCTGCAGGATGCGGATCTTCAGATTGTTTCCGGAAAGGAATGGTCTGTGGAGTATGTTCTGGACGGCTGGTATTCGGAGCCGGTCTATACTGTTGAAAACGGCACGTTGACTCTGAAGGAAGGCAGCTATGTAGATACGGGAGAGTACCAGATCAGCCTCGGCTTCGGAGATGACTGGATGAACGAAGGTGAGGAGGTGGCACGCAGCCCCTATGTGAAGATCACAATTCCGGAGAATGCAAGGCTGAACAGCGTGAATATCGTGAACGGTTCCGGAAAGATTTCCATTGAAAAGAACCTGCGTGCGGATATCGCTTCGATTTACGCGGATGACGGCGATGTCCGGCTGGATGGCTGGACGGGTGATACACTGAAAGTGGAAACCGTTTATGGAGAACTGGTCACCGGAACACTGGACGGAGCGGATGTGAACATCTATGGAGAAAACGGGACCCTTCAGATCGGTTCGCTGAAGGCCGATGCGGCGGTGATTGAGACGGAGTACGGTGACGTGACTGCCGATGTGGACGGGGCAAAGAGCGTGGAAGTGGAAAGCACGGACGGAGAGGTCCGGCTGGATCTGTCCGGTCAGATGGAGGATTACGGCGTGAGCCTGTATTCCGAATACGGGACGATCCGCACCCCGCAGGGAACGGTGGAGTCGGATGATTATGATGGAAGCAGCTCCTATATCCGGCTGGAAACGGATCAGGATACGGCAGGTGTTCAGGTCTATACGGAGTCAGGGGATATCCGTATCAGGGAGAACTGAAGCGGAATAAAAAAGCATCCTGGGTGAAATGGAAAATCGGAATCTGCGCGGGCAGGGCAGTCAGAGATGACAGCTCTGCCCGTTGTATATTGTCCACAAAAACGGTCGTGTGATTTTGTGAAAAGAATCGGATTTACAAATCTCTTTTCACAGGTATATAATGAAATCAGGATATGAGAACGATTCCATAAAAATAAATAAATATAATTGGAATTTCTCAAATAATAGGTAAAATTAAAAGGGGAACGATCTCTTGAAATGTGAGAACGGGATCGGACTCCGGAGAGACCGGCTTCGGAAAAGGGGCCGGGGAATGGAGGGAGCTATGGATTACCGGAAGGCTGCGCAGGAGGTTTATGACAACATCGGCGGCAGATCAAACATTGTGAGCGCCGCGCACTGCGCCACCAGACTGCGGCTGGTGATTGCGGACAATGAGAAATGCGACAAAGAGGCGGTGGAAAACATTGACGGCGTAAAGGGCGTTTTCTTCGCATCGGGACAGCTTCAGATCATTTTCGGAACGGGAACGGTGAATAAGGTCTATGAGGAGTTTGTCCGGATTGCGGGCATCCAGTCGGCATCCAAAGAGGAAGTGAAACAGGCCGCCAGCGCCAAAACCAGCTTCTGGAAGCGGGCCATCAAGACGCTGGGAGACGTGTTCGTTCCGATCATTCCGGCCATCGTTGCCAGCGGCCTGCTGATGGGCCTTCTGGAGGGTCTGTGCAATGTCTGGCCCCAGATGGCAGAGTCCGGAACTTATACGATCATCCATCTGTTTTCCAACGCGGCGTTTACCTTCCTGCCCATTCTGGTGGCAGTCAGCGCGGCGAAGGTATTTGGCGGGAATCAGTTTCTGGGAGCCGTGATCGGCATGATCATGATTCATCCGGATCTGATGAACGCCTGGAGCGTGGCTTCTGCGGACAGCATTCCCACGGCGGAGGTGTGGTTCGGTCTGTATGAAATCAATCTCACGGGATACCAGGGACATGTGATCCCGGTGGTGATCGCCGTATGGTTCATGAGCATGCTGGAAAAGCGGCTGCATAAAATCGTGCCGGAGATCATCGATCTGTTCGTCACGCCTCTGGTGACGGTTCTGGTGACCGGATATCTGACACTGACGATTTTCGGCCCCATCTTCTCCTGGATCGAAAACGGCGTGCTTTCCGGCATGCAGTGGCTGATCACCCTGCCCTTCGGCATCGGCGCGGCCCTCTGCGGCGCGGCCTACGCGCCCACGGTAGTGGCGGGCGTACATCACATGTACAACGCGCTGGAGGCGGGGCTGCTTTCCAGTACCGGACTGAATACCTGGATGCCCATCGCCACTGCAGCGAACGTGGCGCAGGGAGCGGCGGCCCTGGCCCTCGCGGTCAAGACCCGGAACAAAAAAACGAAGGCGCTGGCGCTTCCCGCCTCCCTTTCCGCTTTCCTCGGCATCACGGAGCCAGCCATCTTCGGTGTGAACATCCGTTATATGAAACCTTTCGTCGCAGGCATTATCGGCGGCGCCTGCGGCGCCCTGGTCGCGGGCTGGACCGGAATCGGAGCCACCGCTTACGGTGTGACGGGACTGTTCGGCTATCTGATCACGACGGATTATACCCTGCAGTACACGCTGGTCATTGTGACCGCAGTGGCAGTAGCCTTCGTTCTTTCCTGGATTCTCTACAGCGATGAGACGGTGGAGGGACAAAAGACGGCAGAAGGAAAAGAAGCGGCCGGATCGGCGGATGCTGCGGACGAAAGCGAAACACAGAAGCCGGTGTCGGAAGCGGCGGAAACGCAGCCGGAAGAAGCTGCGGACAGCACGCCGGAAGGAGCAGCATACCAGGTCTTTTCTCCGCTGAACGGAGACGCCATCCCTCTGTCTGAAGTGAAGGATGAAACCTTTGCCGGGGAGATCCTGGGAAAGGGCATGGCGGTGGTCCCTTCCGAGGGAAAGGTATATGCCCCCTTTGACGGAACGGTGGAAACCATTTTCCCCACAGGACACGCGGTGGCTTTAAAGAGCGCGCAGGGTGTGGAAGTGCTCATTCATGTGGGAATGGACACGGTGAAGCTGAACGGAAAATATTATACGGCAAAGGTGCAGGACGGTGCTTCCGTAAAGAAGGGGGACCTGCTGGTGGAATTTGACCTGGATGGCATCCGCAGCGAAGGATATGATGTGACCACCCCCGTTGTCATCACCAATACAGACGAATACGCGCAGGTTACGGCGGTCAAAACCGGAAAAACGATGGCCGGTGATCCGGTGATCGAGATTGTGCGGTAAAAGCCGGAGATAAAAGAAGCGGATGCAGAAGCCGCATGGAAACGGATATAGGCCTGTTGTGCGAGGAGAATGAAAATGAAGGAAGCGGGAAAGCGCCTGGCGGAACGGATCCGCAGGGAAGAAAAGGAAAAACGGGAAGCGGTCAGCCACGACCCCTGGAGGCTCAGGTTCCATCTGATGCCTCCAGGGGGCTGGCTCAACGATCCCAACGGACTGGTTCAGTGGAACGGCGTATATCATGTATTTTTTCAATACTCCCCCTTTGATGTGAACGGGAAGGATAAGTTCTGGGGGCATTATATCAGCCAGGATCTGCTGCACTGGCAATATCTGGGAACGCCCTTTGTGACCGATGAGGATTTTGACAGAAACGGCGTTTACTCCGGCTGTGCATACGCGGAGAATGGAAAGCTGTATGTGTTCTATACGGGGAATGTGAAGCTGGAGGGAGACTACGATTATATTCTGCAAGGTCGGCGGGCCTCCGTAATCCTTGCCGAAAGCGAGGACGGCATCCATTTCGGAGAAAAGCAGCT
>UQVK01000137.1 GCA_900544445.1 uncultured Lachnospiraceae bacterium | reverse complement strand
TCCACCTTCCGTCCTTCCGTCTGCAACCGTTTGGACAGAAACACCAGCGGCCTTGTCATCTGCGGGAAAACGCTGGCCGGGAGCCAGAAGATGAGCGAGCTGATCCGGGACCGGAACCTGCACAAATTCTACCGGCTCTTCGTCGCAGGGAAACCTCCTGCCGAAGGACTGGCGGAAAGCTGGCTCCTGCGGGAAGAAAACAGCAATCAGGTCAGAATCTATGAAAAAAAACCTGCCGACTCCAGAGCGGTTCCCGTCCGCACGGGATGGCGGCTTCTGGAAGCCTATGAGGACTGCTCCTGCCTGGAGGTGGAGCTTTTCACCGGAAAGACCCACCAGATCCGCGCCCAGATGGCGGCGCTGGGCTTTCCCCTCATCGGGGATGTGCGTTACGGAAACGAAGCCGTCAACCGGCGCTTCCGGAAGGCGGGCGTCCGCTCCCAGTTATTGCACGCCTTCCGTCTGGAGTTTCCGCCTCTGGACGGGTTTTTCTCCGGTCTCAGTGAAAGAAGCGTCGTCGCTCCGGAGCCGGAAAGCTTCCTGCGTATGCGCAGATTCTGTGAAGGGCAGGCCGGCCCGGCAAAAGGGAACCGCCTGTCAAAAAAGGACGTATAAAAATGGCAACATGGAATTCAAGAGGCCTCCGGGGTTCCACCCTGGAGGAGCTGATCAACCGGACAAATGAAAAATACAGGGAAAGCGGGCTCGCACTCATCCAGAAGATCCCCACGCCCATCACGCCCATCCGTATCGACAAAGAGCACAGGCACATCACTCTGGCTTATTTTGACCAGAAGAGTACGGTGGACTATATCGGCGCGGTGCAGGGCCTGCCCGTCTGCTTCGACGCAAAGGAATGCGCGCAGGACACCTTTGCCCTTGCCAACATTCATGAGCATCAGGTGCAGTTCATGAAGGAGTTCGAAGCCCAGGGGGGCATCGCCTTTTTTCTGATCTACTATTCCCACAGGGATGAGTTCTATTATCTTCCCCTGGCCCATCTGGAATACTTCTGGGACCGGGCCAAAAACGGCGGGCGCAAAAGCTTCCGCCATGAAGAACTGAATCCGGAATATTTTCTTCCCAAAAGAAGCAGCGTGCTGGTTCCCTATCTGGATATGCTGCAGAAGGATCTGGATGACCGTCCGGATTAGACCACAAAGAAAGAGGCCGATATGAAAAATCCTGTTACAACGCTTTGTTACATCGAAAAAGAGGACGCCTACCTGATGCTGCACCGCGTCAAGAAGAAAAATGACGTAAATGAGCACAAATGGGTGGGAATTGGCGGCCATGCGGAGGAAGGAGAGAGCCCGGAGGACTGTCTGCTTAGGGAGGCAAAGGAAGAGACCTCCCTCACCCTCACCTCCTACCGGTTCCGCGGTCTGGTCACCTTCGTTTCCGACCAGTGGGGCACGGAGTACATGTGCCTGTATACGGCGGATGGTTTCGAAGGAGAGCTGTCGGACTGCGACGAGGGCTGTCTGGAATGGGTTCCCAAAAAGGATATCCCGAAGCTGAATCTGTGGAAGGGGGATCTGATCTTTTTCCGGCTCCTTCAGGAAAACGTGCCCTTCTTTTCCCTGAAGCTGTGCTATGAAGGCGACCGCCTTGTGCGCTGGCAGCTGAACGGCAGTGACATGGGCGCAGAGTTTCCCGACGAGGGAAAATGGGATCGGATACTTGACAGCATCCGGCGGATTTAGTATATTGTTGATAGTTTTTTATAGTAATATGCTATCGAATTATCAAGGCAATGCGTTAATTTATTAAAGTGCATTGCCACATTAAAGGAGGAAAAGGACATGAGCAGACCTTTGATCCATACCCCGGAAGGGGTGCGGGATATTTACGGGGCGGAATACCGAAGAAAGCTGACCGTGGAGGATCGTCTGCACCATGTCCTTTCTTCCTTCGGCTATCAGGATATTCAGACGCCCACCTTTGAATTTTTTGACGTGTTCGGAAGCAGCATCGGCACCACGCCTTCCAGAGAACTGTACAAATTTTTTGATAAGGAGGGCAACACCCTGGTGCTGCGGCCGGATTTCACCCCATCCATGGCCAGATGCGCGGCCAAATATTTCATGGGAGAAAAGCTGCCCATCCGCTTTTCCTATCAGGGAAATACCTTCACCAACACCTCAAACCTGCGCGGCAGGCTGAAGGAGGCGACCCAGCTGGGCGCGGAGCTGATCCAGGAGCCCTCGGTTCAGGCGGACGGGGAAATGATCGCCATGCTGGTGGAAGCCCTGAAGGCGGCGGGGCTTGAGGATTTTCAGGTGAGCGTGGGCCATGTGGAGTATTTTAAGGGACTCTGCTCCCTGGCGGGGCTGGATGAGGAAACGGAACTGGAGTTAAGAGAACTGATCTCCAGCAAAAATTTCTTCGGCGCGCAGGAGCTTCTGGAAAACCGGCAGATCCGCAGGGACTATGTGCAGGTGCTCTTAAAGGTCTACGACCTGTTTGGCCCGGTCTCCATTCTGGAACTGGCAAAGAGCCTGGTGGACAACGAGCGCTCCCTGCAGGCGGTGGAACGGCTTCAGGAGCTGTATGAGGTACTCTGCCAGTACGGGGTGGAAAAATATGTTTCCTTTGACCTCGGACTGTTAAGCAAGTACAATTATTATACGGGCATCGTTTTCAAAGCCTATACCTACGGCGTGGGCGACGCGGTGGCAAAGGGCGGACGCTACGACCGGCTGCTGGGCCACTTCGGGAAGGAGGCCGCCGCTGTCGGCTTCGTGGTGCTGGTTGACGATCTGCTGGAGGCCCTCTCCAGGCAGAAGCGGCTCCCCGCCGTCTCCGCGGACGGCATTCTGATCGTCTATGAGCCGGACCGCTTTGCAGACGCGCTGAAGCTGGCAAAAGAACAGAGAGCAGCAGGCGTTCCAACCGAACTGATGCCCGCAAAAGCCGGAAGCTTGACAGATGCCTGGAAGGTATACCGGGAATCAGCGGCGGCGCACCAGCAGGGGCAGATCCTGTACCTGGATGCGGAAGGCGGCGCACAGACAATAGCGGCGGAATAAAGAAGGCGCCTGACGGCGACAAAAAACGAGGTAGAAATGGAAGAGAAGAGATATCTGACCTTTGCCCTCACCAAGGGACGGCTTGCGGACAAAACCCTTTCCCTTCTGGAAAGCATCGGCCTGACCTGTGAGGAAATGAAGGATAAAAGCTCCCGGAAACTGGTTTTCGTGAATGAGGAGCAGAAGCTGCGTTTTTTCCTGGCCAAGGGCCCGGACGTTCCCACCTATGTGGAATACGGCGCGGCGGACATCGGCGTGGTGGGAAAGGATACCCTGCTGGAGGAAGGCAGAAGGGTCTATGAGGTACTGGATCTGGGCTTCGGAAAATGCCGGATGTGCGTCTGCGGCCCCGCAGAAGCGGGAGAGCTGCTGAAGCACCATAAAATGATCCGGGTCGCCAGCAAATACCCCAACATCGCAAAGGAATATTTTTATAACAAGAAAAATCAGACGGTTGACATCATCAAGCTGAACGGCTCCGTGGAGCTCGGCCCCATCGTCGGCCTCTCCGATGTGATCGTTGACATCGTGGAAACGGGCGGCACCCTTCGGGAAAACGGCCTTGAGGTGCTGGAGGAGGTCTGCCCCATCTCGGCCAGAATGATCGTCAATCAGGTCAGCATGCAGATGCAGCCGGAGCGGATCAAGGACCTGATCGCCAGACTCCGCGGAAAATTGGAGAGGTAATATGAGAATACTGGAACTTACGGAAGAAAACAGAAGAGATCTTCTGAACACGCTTTTGAAAAGAAGCCCCAACAATTACGGACAGTACGAAGCGGTGGTGGCGGACATCATCGCCAATGTGAGGGAGAAAGGGGACGAAGCCCTTTTTTCCTATACGAGTAAGCTGGATCACTGTGACCTTACGGCGCAGACAGTGCGCGTCACAGAAAGCGAAATTCAGGAAGCCCGCCGGCAGGTGGGAGAGGAATTTCTGGAGATCATGAAGAAGTCCGCGGCGAATATCCGCGCCTTCCACGAAAAGCAGAAGCGGCCCGGTTGGTTTGAGACAAAGCCGGACGGCTCCATTCTGGGTATGCGCCTGCTTCCTGTGGCTTCCGCAGGCGTCTATGCGCCGGGCGGGACGGCTGCCTATCCCTCCAGCGTGCTGATGAACGTGATCCCCGCAAAGGTGGCGGGTGTGGAACGGATCGTCATGGCGACCCCTCCCGGCCCGGACGGAAAGGTCAACGCGGGAACCCTTGCCGCGGCAAGCGTGGCGGGCGTGGATGAAATCTACAAGATGGGCGGCGCACAGGCCATTGCTGCCCTGGCTTTCGGCACGGAAAGCGTGCCCAAGGTGGATAAGATCACCGGCCCCGGCAACATCTTCGTGGCTTTGGCCAAAAAGGCCTGTTTCGGCTACGTGGGCATCGATTCCATCGCCGGTCCCAGCGAGATTCTGGTCATTGCGGATGAAACGGCCAATCCCCGCTATGTGGCGGCGGATCTGCTTTCCCAGGCGGAGCATGACGTGCTTGCAAGCGCCATCCTGATCACCACCAGCAGACGGCTGGCAGAACAGGTATCGGAGCAGATCGACGGCTTTCTCTCCACGCTGGAACGAAGGGATATCATTCAGAAATCCCTGGAAACTTACGGCTACATCCTGATCGCTCCCGATCTGGACGCCGCGGCGGATGCAGCCAATGAGATCGCCTCCGAGCATCTGGAAATCCTCACGGCGGATCCCTTTTCCATGATGACGAAGATCCGGAACGCGGGCGCCATTTTCCTGGGAGAGTATTCCAGTGAGCCGCTGGGAGATTACTTCGCAGGCCCGAACCATGTGCTTCCCACCAACGGAACCGCCCGGTTCTTCTCGCCCTTAAATGTGGACGATTTCTGCAAGAAAACCAGCCTGATTTCCTATTCCAGGCAGGCGTTGGAAGCGGCGCATAAGGACATCGAGCTGTTTGCTGAGCGCGAAGGGCTTACGGCCCATGCCAATTCCATCCGGGTGAGATTTGAGTAAAAAGAAGTTATGTTGCGCAGGAGGTTCAGGGATGGATAAACGGAGTGCCGTTATCGAACGGAAAACGAAGGAAACGGATATTGCAATCGAGCTGAATCTGGACGGAAGCGGAAAAAGCGAGATCCGGACAGGGATCGGTTTTTTCGATCACATGCTGGACGGCTTTGCCAGACACGGCCTGTTCGACCTGACAGTGCGTGTGAAGGGCGACCTGCATGTGGACGGACATCATACGGTGGAGGATACGGGAATCGTCCTCGGAAACGCCATCAAAGAGGCGGTGGGAGACAAGGCGGGAATCAGCCGTTACGGTTTCTTCATCCTTCCCATGGACGACGCCCTTGCGCTGTGCGCAGTGGACCTGTGCGGCAGGCCCTGGCTGGAATATGACTGCAGCATCACAGCCCCCATGATCGGGGATCTGGACACGGAGCTGCTTCGTGAATTTTTCTATGCGGTATCCTACAGTGCGGGAATGAACCTGCACATCCGCATGCTGTCCGGAAGCAACGGACATCATATGGCGGAGGCCATGTTCAAGGCCTTTGCGAAGGCGCTGGATATGGCATGCAGGAAGGATGGCCGCATTGAAGGCGTGCTCAGCACCAAGGGAAGCCTTTGATTCGAAAGAGAGGGAAATACAAATGCTGACAAAAAAAATGATAGCCTGCATTTATCTGTATCAGAAGCGCGCAGTAGCAGGCATACAGGATCGCAGCGAGCTGAGCCCGGACCCGGTGGCGCTGTCAGAAAGCTATGCGGAATGGAAATGCGATGAAATTCTGGTATATGATCTTT
>UQVK01000136.1 GCA_900544445.1 uncultured Lachnospiraceae bacterium | reverse complement strand
AGGCAGAATCCAGGAAAACCGCAGCTCCTGCCAAAAGGCCGCTGAGAATCGCCCAGCCAACTGCGCTTTTTCTCACGGAAGGCACCTTTTGAAAAGCCAATCCCGCTGAGAGATTTTCTATGTACAGGGAGGAAAAAATCAGCAGAACAGCCGCTGCCGTCAGGAAAAAGCCGTACTGTCCGCCTGACGCAGACAGTCCCGGAAAGACAGGAAGAAATGCCAGCGCAGCGGTCACCGTCACTGCAGGAAGCTTTCCCGCAAGGGAACGAAGCGCCGGATACAACAAAAGAACCCCAAGAGTCTCATACAAAGGCGGCAGAAAGCCTGCGGCATGAATTCCGCGATCCGCCCAGGAGGACAAAAGCAGCTTCAGCCAGGCATAAAGCGAGGAAAAGGTGAGCGAAGCAAAGGGAAAGCCGGAAAACGCCGAGAGAGAGAGTCCCGCACCTGCCGTTTCAGCTGCGCCGGCCTGCCGCAGGTGAAACAGGCGAAGCGCCAGAGAAACAGCGATCAGAAGGACCAGATAGATTCCTTCTGCAAGTTTTTCCCTAAAACGGGTTTTCTTCCCCCTTGCTTCTTTCCCTGCGCCCCTGTATTTGCCGGAAAGCAGGCGAGCCGGAAGGAACAGAACACAAAACAGAAGCAGAATGCATCCTGCCGCCGCCAGCAGATACCACTGGACCTGCTCCCATCCCAAACGCATGCAGACCCTTTCCGCCTGCATGGTAAGCGCCGAACAGACCGTCAGTCCGTACAACGCCCAGAGTATATCGTTCACCCCGCTTCTGCGATAGCTCATAACTCCCCCCGCTTTTTTAAATTTGCGCCAGCGCCTGTTCCAGATCCGCAATGATGTCGTCCGCGTTTTCAAGGCCCACGGAGAATCGGATCAGATCCGGATTCACACCGGCTTCCTTCAGCTGCTCATCATTCATCTGTCTGTGCGTATGGCTTGCCGGATGCAGCACACAGGTTCTCGCATCCGCCACATGGGTCACGATAGCCGCAAGGAGCAGCTTATCCATCAGCCCCTCCGCCGCGCTTCTTCCGCCCTTTAAGCCGAAGGAAATCACGCCGCAGGTGCCGTTCGGCATATATTTCTGAGCCAGTTCATAATATTTGCTGCTCTTTAAGCCGGGATAATTCACCCAGGCCACCTTTTCATGATTTTCCAGATACTGCGCCACCTTCAGCGCGTTCTCACAATGCCTGGGCATCCGCAGATGCAGGGTTTCCAGACCGATATTCAGTAGAAACGCGTTCATCGGGGACTGAATGGAACCAAGATCCCGCATGAGCTGGGAGGTCGCCTTCGTGATGTAGGCTTTCTTCCCGAATTTTTCCGTATAAATAATGCCATGATAGGACTCGTCCGGCGTGCACAGCCCCGGAAACTTCTCCGGATACAGGCTCCAGTCGAAATTGCCGGAATCCACGATGGCGCCGCCCACGCACATCGCGTGGCCGTCCATATATTTGGTGGTGGAGTGGGTCACGATATCCGCTCCCCACTGAAAAGGATTACAGTTGATGGGGGTGGCAAAGGTATTGTCCACGATCAGAGGGACCTGATGCGCATGGGCCGCCTTTGCGAACTTTTCAATATCCAGAACTACCAGAGCAGGATTCGCGATGGTCTCCGCAAGCACGCATTTCGTATTGTCCTGAAACGCAGCGCAGAGGGTGTCGTAATCGTCGTCCGGGTCCACGATGCTGCAGGAAATTCCCATCTTCTTCATGGTATTGACGATCAGGTTGAAGGTGCCTCCGTAAACCGTGGAGGAAAGCACCACGTGATCTCCCGCCTCACAGATATTGAACACCGCGTAGTAATTTGCCGCCTGACCGGAAGAAGTCAGCATGGCTGCAACGCCGCCCTCCAGCTCGCAGATCTTCTGTGCCACGCAGTCGTTGGTGGGATTCTGCAGCCTGGTGTAGAAATAGCCTTCCTCCTCCAGATCGAACAGTCTGCCCATCTGCTCGGAAGACTCGTATTTAAAGGTCGTGCTCTGATAAATGGGAAGTACGCGCGGCTCCCCGTTCTTCGGCTTCCAGCCGGACTGAATGCATATGGTTTCCTTTTCGTATGGTTTCTTCATCTTCTGTGTCCCTCTGTTATGTAAATCATGAAAGCATCCCGCCCGGCAGTTTCCATCGGACAGGCTGAAAGTTACTCGTTCCAGTTATGATAAACCGCCTGCACGTCGTCATCCTCATCCAGCAGGTCCAGCGTCTTCTGCAGGTTCTTGATGGCTGTCTCATCGGTCAGATCCACGTAGTTCTGCGGGATCATGGTCACTTCTGCGCTCGCCAGCGGGATTCCCGCGTCTTCCAGCGCCTTCTTCACGTTTTCCAGCTCATCCGGATCGGTAAGGATTTCGTAGCTGTCCTCTTCCTCGGAAAAGTCCTCCGCTCCTGCATCCAGAGCCGTCATCATCAGTTCATCCGCATCCGCCTCATATTCTTCCTTATCGATGATGATCTGGCCCTTCTTGTCAAACATGAAGGATACGCAGCCGGGCGTGCCGATGTTTCCGTTTCCTTTGGTGAAAGCGCTTCTCACATTGGCCGCCGTCCGGTTTTTGTTATCGGTCAGCGCATCCACGATGATGGCGATTCCGTTGGGGCCGTAGCCTTCATAGGTCACATATTCGTAGTTTACGTTTCCCACATCTCCCGCAGCCTTCTTGATGCCGCGCTCAATGGTATCATTCGGCATATTGTTGGATTTCGCCTTGGCAATCACCTGCGCCAGCTTGAAGTTGTTGTTCGGATCAGGTCCGCCCTCCTTTACTGCCACCGCGATTTCCCTTCCGAGAATGGTAAAAATCTTACCCTTCGCCGCATCGTTCTTTTCCTTCTTGTGCTTAATATTGGCAAATTTTGAATGTCCTGACATATGTCCTCCTCTTTTGCCGCCTCTGACGGCAGTTATTTGCTTATCTGTCGTTCTTCACCATGTTATAATATATCATTCGTCTGAAAAAACGTCAACCAGCCCTATGTAATCAGTTCCAGGCTGACTTTAAGGGCTTCGTTGACCCGGTCCATCACCGGAGCGTCCAGATGGCAGACCTTATCCTTCAGACGCGTCTTATCAATGGTACGAAGCTGCTCCAGCAGAATGACCGAGTCCTTAACGATGTCGTACTGCCCGGCATGAAGCTCGATGTGAGTGGGCAGCTTCGTTTTATTGGTCTTTGATGTAATGGCCGCACAGATGACGGTAGGGCTGTGTCTGTTTCCCACATCGTTCTGTATGATGAGCACCGGCCGCACTCCGCCCTGTTCCGACCCCACAACCGGTCTTAAATCCGCATAATAAATATCTCCGCGACGCAAAATCTCACGCTCCTTTTCAGAAATGATAGCATTAGTATTGCACCATTTCCGAAAGGGTATGCAAAAGAAGCCTCACTTTTTATTTAAAAAAGGCTCAGGAAAAATCGCGGAAATTATCTTTGGTATAAACCGTTTTTCCATCCTTTTTGTAGACCCGCGGGACGCGACGGTTCAGGCAGCAGGCCAGCTCATAATTGAAGCGCCCGGAAAGGTCTCCCAGCAGCTCCATGGAAATGCTCTCATCCCCATCGGTTCCGATCAGGGTCACCAGTCCATTCTCTTCCGCTTCCGGGATGTGGGTTACATCCACCATGAACTGATCCATACAGACCCTTCCAAGGATCGGCGCCCGTTTCCCGGCGATCAGCACGTATCCCTGCCCGGAAAGGCTTCTGGGATAGCCGTCCCCGTATCCCACAGGAACCGTCGCGACACCCATGTCTTCTTTCGCGGTAAAGGTTCCTCCGTAGCTGATCTGCTCTCCCGCCTTCACTTCTTTGATAAAAATGATCCGGCTGTAAAGAGACAGAGCTGGCCGCAGGGAAACGATGTCCCTTTTCACCTCGTCAGAGGGCCAGAGACCATAAAGGATGATGCCCGCCCGAACCGCATCAAGACCGGACTGCGGCATTTCCACGATTCCCGCGCTGTTGGCGCAGTGCCGCATGGGAATCCTGATCCCCAGCTCCTTCTCTATCCTTTTGCAGAAGGAAAGGAAGGAGGAAAGCTGTGCCTCGGCATGGCTTTTATCCGCCTCATCCGCCCTTGCAAAATGGGTGAAAATTCCTTCGATTTCCAGTCCCGGCGTTTCCATGCATTTTTTTACAAAAGAAAGTCCCGCATCATCCGGCCGGATTCCAATACGGTTCATCCCCGTGTCCACCTTGATGTGAATCTTGAAGGGACGTCCGCTGACGGCAGCTGCCTGCGAAAGCTGCGGCAGCATATCCTCTCTGAAAACCGTCGGCCGGATATCCTCCCGCGCCAGCTTCTCATAGGTATCAGGGAAGGCATATCCCAGCACCAGAACCGGCTTGCGCACTCCGCTCCCCCGCAGGATAAGCGCTTCCTCCACCGTTGCAACGGCAAACCCGTACAGACAGGGCATATCCTCCAGTTCATGGGCGATGGGAACCGCCCCGTGTCCATAGCCGTCCATTTTCACCACAGCGATCAGCTTGACACCCGCGCTTACGTTTGCCATCATATGCTCTACATTTTCATGAATGGCGTCCAGATCCACTTCCGCCCAGATTCTTTCATATTTCATTTCCGTTACCTCTTTTTTAGCCGCCGTAAGGCGGCATTTTATTCAAAGGAATTTGCGCTTTGCGCAAATTCCCAGGAGAAAGCCGCAGGCTTTCTCCGCCTCTTTTTTAGCCGCTGTAAAGCGGCATTTTATTTCATCACCGCATCCAGCGCCTCCAGAATCTTTCCGGCGCTGACATTATATTCGCTGGCGCGCTCCGCCGCCGCGTCTCCGGCAAGGCCGTGCAGATAAACTCCGGCACACGCGGCTTCAAAGGGTTCCATGCCCTGGGCCAGCAGTCCGGCAATGATGCCGGTGAGCACGTCGCCGCTTCCCGCCGTAGCCATACCGCTGTTGCCGCTCTGATTGATGTAGCAGCGGCCCTGCGGATTTGCAGCCACGGTCGCCGCTCCCTTGCACAGAAGAACCGCATGCAGCCGGGCCGCCCACTCCTGGCAGAGGGAAACCGGATCGGCAAGCACCTCCTGCATACTTTTCTGCGTCAGCCTGGCAAGCTCGCCGGGATGGGGCGTCAGGATGAGCGGCCTCCCCACGTCTTCTCTCTGGCGGCACAGCGTTTCCAGAAGCGCCCTGTCCGCCGCCAGCAGGTTGATGCCGTCCGCGTCCAGAACCAGCGGCTGCTCCGTCTCCGTCAGAATCAGCCGTATCAGCTCCCCGGCTTCTGTTCCCGTTCCCAGTCCAGGGCCTGCGGCAATCACATCCGCCCAGCCCGCCGCCTTTCGCAATGCGGAAATTACCGTCTCTCCCGCTTCATTACCATCATGCCCATAAAGGGACAGCATGGCTTCCGGAACTGCGGTCTGCAGGATAATCCGGTTTTCCTCTCCGGAAAGCACGCGGACCATGCCCGCTCCTGAACGAAGAACCGCAGAAGACGCCAGAATGGCCGCACCGGCCATTCCTCTGCTTCCTGCCGCCAGCAGCACCTTGCCGAAGGTTCCCTTATTCCCGTACGGATCCCTCCGGGGAAGAGTCGGGGGCGCTCCAGGAGGGAAGGTAAACGC
Source organism: uncultured Lachnospiraceae bacterium (assembly GCA_900544445.1). GTDB lineage: Bacteria > Bacillota > Clostridia > Lachnospirales > Lachnospiraceae > Eisenbergiella > Eisenbergiella intestinigallinarum. Next base: position 270 of record UQVK01000136.1, on the reverse strand, counting down.
AGACGGCTTCTTTTCATAAAAACTCTCCTGTGTGATGCCAATCTGCGCAGTCACCACTCTGCCCGCATAAAATGCACCGGGATAAAGCACCAGCCCCCGCTTTGAGAAAGCAAAGGTGACGGTCACATCCGCCCGCACCGCACAGCCGTAAACTGCGCCGGTATCTGCGCCGATGCCGGACGGGATATCCACGCTCAGGACAAACGCGCCGCTTCGGTTGATGTATTCCACTGCCTCCGCATACCGTCCCTCCGGCGCGCGGTGCAGACC
>UQVK01000135.1 GCA_900544445.1 uncultured Lachnospiraceae bacterium | reverse complement strand
CCAGAAAATATGAAAACGGGGTGCTTGGGAAGAACGGGACATTGATCCGGAGAAAGAGGGAGGCGTAGGCCTCCCTCACAGTTCATTAATCGTCTCCGTCACCGCCATCTTCCGGATCCGTCTTGCTGGAGCGTAAGAGGCGAGGGCAGCCGACAGTACGACGAAGAGGACGATCACCGTAAGCCGCCAGATGGGCAGCGTCCATGAGGCATAGGGAAATTGGGCGGTGATGAGAAAATCATACAGCAGCCTGCTGAAGGAAAGTCCGGCTGCGCAGCCGGTTATACATCCCCAGAAGGCATAGGTAAACGCCTCGGCGGCGATCATGCCCGTGATCTGGCGGCCGTCCATTCCCACCGCCCGCATGCTGCCGTATTGCCGGATTCTTGCGGATACGCTCATGGAGATGCTGTTGACGATGTTCAGCACCGTAACCAGAGCGATGATGGCCAGAAATCCATACACGCAGACGACGAATGCCAGATAAGTGCCGGCGGTACTCTGTTCCCGTTTGTCACTGAAGATAAGTCCGTTTCCCGCCGCGTTGCGGATGGCCGCCACGCCCTCTTCTGTCGCATCGCCCTGCAGCTGAACCATGATGAGAGAATAGTTCGTAATGCCGGTCAGGCGGGCGAAGGTCTCTGCGGAGGTGATGAGGGTGATTCTGCCGCTGGTGAGGCCATCGCTGCTGAAGGGATCGTATTTCAGCAGACCCGCTATGGTGAGGGTTTCTTCTCCGAGGCGGATGGTATCGCCGATTTCCCAGGAACTGTTTTTATCCCATGTGGCCAGAACATAACTGCTGTTACCGTATACCCTGGAAAGATCGCTTCCGCGCCGGAGCATGCCGTCCGTTTTCAGGCATTTCAGATCAAAGTCGTCAAAGGAGACCAGATCAACCGTGACGGAGGCGTCCGTGTGACCGGAAAGCTCTGCAGGCATGTCAAAGGAGCTTCTGCGCCCGTAGACCCGTTTGACGCCGTCCATGTCCCGAAGCGTTTGCAGGAGCCGGGCGCTGATGGAATTGGTTCCATCAATGCTGGAAATGTCGATGTCGGAGGCAGCGGCGGACTGGGGCATCAGGAAGCCGACAAAGTCTACCAGTACGGAAAAGCTCAGAAACAGGATGATGCTGAGGGCAAAAGAGCCGGTCAGCAGAATCAGATTTTTCCTGGCAGAAACGGCGTGATGTATACCCAGCGAGGTTTCAATCCGGATCACATGGGAAGAGACGGAGTGACGCACGGCTCTGCTGTTTTCCGGACAGCCGGAAACCGCAGCGGCAGGAGGCACCTTCGAGGCCCGCTTCGCCGGAGCACCTGCAGCGATCAGAACCGTCACGACGCCCACCACAATACCGCTTACGATTCCGATGATGCTGACACCGAAAAGGGGAATGTGGGAAAATTCTTCCCCCACAAGAAAGCGCAGGGCTGCGCACAGCCCCCAGGAGCAGAGAATTCCCAGAATGAGGCCGATGGGAACCGCTGTTTTGCACCAGTTCAGGGCCTCCAGTCTGACAAAACGGATGATCTGCTTGCGGCTCATCCCGATGCAGCGCATCATTCCAAAAAACTGCGTCCTCTGGGCCACGCTGCTGTTGATGCTTCCTGAAATCATCAGAACGCCGGCGGCGAGGATCAGCAGGCACAGCACTGCGGCGGTCAGCAGAAGCGACTGCCCCATCGTGCTGTCGAAGATCTGCTGAAAGGACATGCTTCCGTGCTTCTGCGCCAGTCTTGTCTGTTCCATTCTTGCGCCCATCTCAGCCGTGCTGAATATGGCAGTTACCAGAAATACGGCAAAAATGATGCAGAGCAGGGTCATCCGGTTCTGGCGTCTGTGTACTCTGGCTGAAATGGGAATCAGGCTGAGATAGCTTTTCATTCGCGGCACCTCCCGAAATCCGTCAGCACACCGTCGGAAACCTGCAGAATACGGTCTGCGGTCTGAGCGATGCTCCGGCTGTGCGTGATCATGAGGATGGTCTGTTCATAACGCCTTGAGGCTTCCTTTAAGAGGGAAACGACCTCGCTGGTATTCTGCGTGTCCAGATTTCCTGTGGGTTCGTCGGCCAGGATCAGCGCCGGACGTGTGATCAGCGCCCGCCCAATCGCCACACGCTGCTGCTGGCCGCCGGAGAGCTGACCGGGCAGATGACGGCGGCGTTCCTTCAGATTCAGAACACTCAGCAGCTCTTCCAGATACTTTTTATCCGGCTTCCGGTAATCCAGCAGCAGAGGAAAAATGATATTCTGCTCCACGGTCAGCTCCGGGATCAGATTAAAGCTCTGGAAAATAAAGCCGATATTTCTGCGTCGAAAAACGGTCAGGCTGCGTTCCTTCATGGAAAAAATATCCCTGCCGTCAATCCATACCTTACCGGATGTGGGAGTGTCAAGCGCGCCGATCAGATTCAGCAGGGTGCTTTTTCCGGAACCGGATTCTCCCACCACAGCGACATATTCCCCTTTGGGAACACGAAAGGACACTCCCTTTAAAGCGTGAACAGCGGCTTCGCCGCTTCCATAGGTTTTGGAAAGATTTTTTACTTCAAGCAAATTCATGGATGCAACACCTCTTTTCCTTTGGATAAGGGAAGCGTAGCACGCCGGCCCTACTCTGAGGTGACAGTCAGCCTACAATTTTGTAGGAATCAGAAAATTTAAGGTAAATGCGGTTCCGGCTCCCGGTTCGCTGTCTACTTCGATGGTTCCGTTATGAGCCTCCACAACCGCCTTTGCCAGAGGAAGCCCCAGCCCGATTCCCTGCGCATCTGCGGAGTCATTTACGGGAAAGCGGCTGCGATAGAAACGTTTGAAAATATGGGGCAGGTCCTCCGGATGGATGCCGCTGCCGTCATCGCGCACAACAATCTGGACGATGGAAGCGAAGGTCCGCCATTCTATACGGATCGCGCATCCCTTCCGGGTATGGTCAAACGCGTTTTTCACCAGATTGCTGACCGCTTCCATCAGCCAGGTACGGTCGCAGAAGAGGGTGATTGTTTCATCCCCGGACAGGGAGAGGTTTTTTCCCTCCTGCCCGGCCCGCCAGGCGAAATGCTTTTCGATGCAGCGCATCATGTCGGAGACATTTTCATCCGCTTTTTCAAAGAGGACGGTTCCCGCATCCAGCTTTGTGATTTTCAGAAGATTCTGCACGAGGTTCCCGATCCGATCGAGCTCCTGCTCGGAAAGTTCTGTAAATTCCCGTATTTCCGGCGTATCGGCCGTCTCCGCCTGCAGGATTCCGTTATAGATATTCAGAGCGGCAAGGGGCGTTTTCAGCTGGTGGGAGATGTCGGAAATGGTGTTCTTCAGGAAGCTTTTCGCCTGCGCCTCATTCTCCGCGTGGGCGTTCAGGATGGAAACCAGAGAATTGACCTCATGGAACAGACGGTACAGCCCGCCCTCTTCATCGCAGGAGATCCGGGCGTCCTTATCTCCCGAAAGATAATTTCTGATCTGCGCGGCGGCTTCCTCCATGATCCTGTCCTGTTCCCGGAAATACAGATACAGGAACGCGAGGATGGAAAGCCCCATTCCTGCACAGGAAAGCAGCACATACAGCGCCGCATGTTTCAGTTGCAGGAGCGTACAGGAGACGGAGATCAGGGTGAAGAGTATGAGGGAGAGCAGAACGCGACAGAAAAGGCGTTTGATTTTTCGGTTGGTCAGGATTTTCATGGGGTACCTCGATTCGTGGTACAGGAGTAAATAAGGTTATATTTGATACCATGGAATTGACTTCTATTATAATTCCTCTGTTTGTTCGAGACAAGAACAGATAATCAACCCAAAGTTGCGTGACAGTTGGTGGCGGCAACTGCGGTTTACTGCTAAAATAGGGCCATCAAATAAAAAGGAGAGAAAAGTATGAGTACAACCCGTATCCTTACAATTTTTGCCGCAGTGCTGTATCTGGTTTTCTGGCTTGCTGTGATTTCGGTATCCATTTACCTCCTGAGTCTCATTATCAGAGCCCTGAAGAAATATATCAATTCCGGAGAGGTAAGAAAGGAAAAAAAGATCATCCGAAAATCTCTGGGAGAACTTCTGAAGGAAAATCGGCTTCGCTGTAAAATGACCCAGGAATTTGTCGCGGAAACCCTGGGGGTGAGCAGACAGGCAGTCTCCAAATGGGAAAACGGAACATCCGATCCCAGCACCTCAAATCTGCTTGCCATCGCACGGCTGTATGGAGTGTCCGCAGAGGAGCTGCTGAGAAGCGCGGGAGATGACGGGAAGCAGAGGAAGGAAAGTGGCGCGCGTTCCGCAGAGAACAGCGCTTCAGAAGGGAAGGAGTCATGAACGGGGAAACAGAAAACGGAAGGACGGAAACGGCAGATGTACGGAAAGGAAACTTTGAGGGGAAGATACTGGACGCAACCAATTTGAAACTGCTTGCTGCCGTTCTCATGCTTTTGGATCATATTCATCAGATGTTTTCGGCTGTTGGCGCTCCCCTCTGGCTGACCATGGCGGGAAGGCCCGTATTCCCGCTTTTTCTGTTTGCCGCTTCAGAGAGTTTTTATCATACCCGCAGCAAGAGGAAATATCTGCAGCGGCTTCTGGCCGCAAGCTGGGGAATGACGATTTTCACGTTCCTTCTGCAGAGACTGATTCCAAATGATAATGTTGTCCTCATGAACAACGCGTTCAGTACATTCTTTGTCACGGGTCTGTACATGCTGTTCTGGGACGGTTTCATGGATGGACTCCGCAGAAGAGATGTGAAAAAAATCATAAAATCAGTTTTGGGCGGTCTGATTCCGGTGGCCTGTGCACTTCCCATCTATCTGGTTGCGGTGCTCTCTTTTCAGGAAAATGTATCGCCTTTCACGATCCGTTTTCTTGCCACGCTTGCGCTGCTGGTTCCCAACATTTTAACGGTGGAAGGAGGCTTTTCCCTCGTTGCGCTGGGAACGGCATTTTATGTCTTCAGAAATCACAGAGTCCTCCAGATCGCGGTGTTATTGATTCTTTCCGGATTCAGCTATTTCGTAGACGGCGGGATTCAGTGGATGATGTGTTTCGCGGCAATTCCCATATTCCTGTATAATGGGAAAGCGGGACGCGGAAAGAAGTGGTTTTTCTATATTTTTTATCCGGCCCATATTGCACTGCTGTATCTTATTTCAGCATGGTGCTGCTGATTGATTTCGGTGTTCTGGCAGAAGAGGATGCCGTGCTGGATTCCCCCAGGACCTCCTCCACCCAGGAGGGAAACACATCCTCCGCAGAGGGGAGCATGCGGTTGGAGACAAACTGAAAACCGCCGTCCAGCAGCGGACGGATCGTCACCTCATGGGAAAATGCCTGCGGCAAATGCTCCGAGGGCCAGACGGCGCGTACCGTCAGCGTCAGAGTGCCGTCCGCATTTTCCCGGCAGGAGACGGCTTCCGGGTAGGGGCTGTTGGGTGAACCGGCTTTATTGGTAAAGCTTCTGGTCTGATAGACATAGCTGTCTGTGTCCGGCTGGTAGCCCTCGATCTGATGCAGAGTTTCCTCATCAATGGAGAAAAAGGTCTGAATGACGGATGCAAATTCTTCCGCGGGTACCTGATATTCCGATCCATCTACGGTCTGTTCATAGGGAATCTGTGTTCCGCGTGCGATGGGATACAGAATGGCAAAAAGGTCATAAAAATTCAGAGATCCGTAATCCTTTTCTGTCCAGTCCAGAAAGAACAGGTTGTTGGAAGGATATCCCACAAGGCGCAGGCAGTTCCGGTTCCATTTCAGGCAGGCTTCGTCCAGAGGCTGTATGCGCAGGGCCGTATAGCCGGGAGCGCCGTCATAGGCGACGGGCTGCGCTTCCTCAAAGAACAGGCAGCCGCCTTCATAAGTCCAGCCATCTGCGGCATAACTGCTTTGATAAGTGACGGAAGGCTTTTCCTCCTCCCAGCTCAGCACAGTACGCACAACGGAAA
>UQVK01000134.1 GCA_900544445.1 uncultured Lachnospiraceae bacterium | reverse complement strand
CAGGCGTTTTTTTTCGTGAAAAGGAAAACGCCCGGCAGGGCGTAAAACCGTTTTCTTGAGTTTCCGCAAATTGCAATAGAAAGATAGATATGTTTTTCCAAAGTACCAATCTGCCGATTTTTTGAGAAATTCAGAGTGGCAGTACTGAGAGTAGAGGCACTTTAATAAGCCCCGCCGGAACCGGACTTTGGGAGACATATTCTTTTATCTATTCAAACAGTCAGCTTAAGGCAGAGTTGACGGTATGCCGGACGTTTGGTCCGGAACCACAGCCTGACGCCTTCTTTTGCATACGACAGTATGCCGCAGATGCCTTTTGCCAGCCGGTAATAGCAGAAATGTACTTTTTCCTTTACAGGATCTGCTTTTTGTATGATGGAAACCTTAAGGGTATTTGTTTCCGGCTTCATGGAGATATGTGCCAGAAACGCCATGCATAAGGTAAGATAAAAATTTAACGCATTGATCGCTTTCAGCTTCCTTACCCGAAAGTTTTCAAACTGGAACATCTGCTTTTTGCAGCGGAAATATTCTTCGATTTTCCATCTGGAAAAATAAAGTTTTGCAGCCTTTATCACATCGTCTTTGGATTTGATTTCCCTGTTTGTTGCAAGCATCATGGGATGTTCCGTAATCCCATAGACGAGGACGAGATAAATATCTTTTCGCGAAGCAGTGATCTGTACTTTTACATGGGAAAGATAGGCATCATGCATTTTGCCTTTGTAAAACAGTGGTAATTTTACTTTGCCTTTCCTGCGGTTACGCAGTTCCGTGGCAAATACCCATTTGTTGTGGTATAGAAGCTTACGCTTTGCGGTCAGACGGATGATATAATCCTGTCCCATGGAATCCAGTTTCAGAAACATCTTGTTATCATCATAGCCCCGGTCCATGACAAAGGCTGCTTTTTTGAATAAAGCGGCAGCCCGTTCCATAGCAGAGAAAGTTACATCATTGATGGAAGTAAAGTCCTTCTCTTTTGAAGAATGGATCTCTGAAAAGATACTGACCGGATGATTAGCGGCTGTAAGTACAGTCGCTTCTGTTACATGATATCCCTTTTTAAATACATTCTTTGCCGCAGTGCTCGCTGAGCCATCGCGAACCAGGCCGAGGGATTCAAATTTGTAACCGTCAGGTTTCACAACATCGCTGTCATCAATATGGATGACCGGCTGATCGGGGCACCATTTTTTCACCAGAGCCAGATAAGCTTTCAGGGCATCTTTCGAAGTTCCTTTAGCGAGATGCCTGGAAAGACGGTCAACGATGTTGATCTTTCTGGAAGGTTCATGCAGCTGGTCAACGATATCGGTGAGCAGGCAGCTGCGGGAGGCGAGAATGCCATAATTCATGTCGGCGATGAACTTTCTTTCGGGTTTCGGCAGCTTTTTGGAAATTTTATTGGAAAAAGATAAAATTTCCCGTTTCATTTGATAAGTATTTGATGTAAAATTAACCATAGGGAATCCTCCTTCTTTTTGTTTAGTACGATTTTTTTGTGGTGATTAAATTTTACATCAAAAAGGGAGAGGATTCCTTATATTTTTGGTATTTTTTGAAAGATGTGTAAAATCAGTAAGTCTGATTGGGGATTCTGTGGACAGAACTGCGGAAACTCAAGAAAACCGTTTTCGGTTGTCTCCGGGCGTGAAAAGTGTTATACTTTCATCAGTTTTTGAACGGGCGGCCTCAGGCAGAGGCAGCGGGCATCGGGATGGAAGGAATAACGGAGACAGTGTGGAAGTTGAAGAAAAATGGCGTTTCGGCCTGGTTTACCCAAAATATGGTCTGGCTGCTGGGGATGGCGGTCGGAATCGCGGCATTCCTGTGTATTTACGGTGTACATGTGCTGAATGTTACCTATACGGACTGGCTGCTTGGCGGCGGAGACCTGAAGCAGCACTATCTTGGCTGGTGTTTCTTTCGGGACAGCAGCTGGACCTTTCCCATTGGTCTGATGGATCGGATGTCCTGGCCGTATGAGGTCTCTGTGATTTTTACGGACTCTGTGCCGCTTCTGGCGGTGTTCTTCAAGCTTTTCCGGGGAGTTCTTCCGGAGCAGTTTCAGTATTTCGGACTGTGGGGGCTTCTGTGTTTTGCGCTGCAGGGAGCCTTCGGAGCCCTTCTGATTTTTCATTATGTGGGGAAAAGGGCGGAGGCGGCTGTAGGCAGCCTGCTTTTCGTCATCACGCCCGTCATGCTTTCCCAGATGACGGTGAACATGTCCCTGGGCGCGCAGTGGCTGATTCTCGCCTGTCTGTATCTGGGGCTGTGCAGGACGAAGATGAAGGGTGCGCCTGCCGTGGCCTGCTGGGGCGCAGCCGGGCTCCTGGCTGCAGGAATTCAGCTTTATTTTATCCCGATCTGTGCGCTGATTCTGATCAGTTTTTTTCTGGCGGATCTGGTGAGAAAGACGAGAGTGGCCAGAGGACTTCTTGCAATGGCGGCATACGGCGTCTGTTCCGTGGGAATGGTTGCCCTGCTTGGCGGGTTCACGCACGAGCATATTCCGGATTTTACCGCGCTGGGACAGTCCGGTTTTAATCTGAACGGACTGTTTAATGCTCAGGGCTGGTCTCAGGTGCTGGAGGCTCTTCCGGTCTATGGAGACAATCCGGAAGAGGGACTGGCTTTCCCGGGAACGGGCATTCTTCTGACGCTGGCCGTGGGACTGTTCGCCTGGTTTCTGCATCTGATGTACCGGCTGTTTGTCAGAAGAGAGAATATTTTTGCAAATACAGTCCGTCAGTTCAAACTTCGGAAAGAAGCGGCTTCAGACGGTCTTTACCGGAGGAAAAAGGAGAATGCGGCAGCGTTCCTTTTCCTGGTTCTTTTGTGCGTTCTGGTCGCATTGTCCCCGCAGGTGGCTTTGGGCTCTGATGTGATCGCGAGTTATTCTCTGCCGTCCTGGGTGACCAGATTGTGGGGAATGGTTGGAAATACGGGGCGGTTTATCTGGCCCGTGGTCTATCTGGTGATTCTGGGAAGCGTGGTCTTTATGGAAAAGGCAATGCCGTATCAGAGCATGGCTGCCGCGCTTCTCGTGATTTTTGCCGTACTACAGGTGTCCGATGGAAAATGGCAGCTCATGCAGCGGCAGGTGCAGTTCAGTACGGATTATGTATATGAAAGTCCGCTGGATGACGTGAAATGGCAGGAATGGGCGGAAGATGAGGAAATTAATCATATGGTTTTCGTTTCTTACCTGTTGGAGGATGAGGATCTGGTCAGCGAGCTCTCCGTGTATGCGTGGGAGAGCGGGATGACGGTGAATGATTTCTGCAATGCCTGTCAGACGATCCGGACAGAGGCGGCGGAGGAGCTTCTGGATGCTCTGGCGGAGGTTCGGGAGGATACGCTGTATATCTATCTGGCTTCAGACGAGGCCATGTGCGTCAGCCCGGATATGGACTATACCCATGTGGACGGCGTGATTGTAGGGACGGCGAAAGGATAGCCGCCGGCGAAGGGATAGCCGTCGGCGAAAGGATAGCCGGCGGCGAGAGGAAGAGAGGACGAATCGAATGACGCAGAGTACGGATATGATAAAGGAGATTCTCGGAAAAATACCACAGCGCATCCGCTGGTGCTTCTGCGCGGGAATGATCTCAGGAATTCTGATTCATGCCTATATGTTTACCAATAAGCTGCCCAACTGGGACGATATCAATAATGTGGGCAGCTTCGGCGTGGGCTCGGAGTTCGGAAGATGGTTTTTGAAATATATCAATCCGCTGGACGGGATCTGGAGCGTTCCCTGGATCGGCGGGCTGTTTGCGGTGACATTTCTGTCTCTGGCGGCCTGCATGGTGGTCGCGGCTCTGGATATCCGGAGTCTGACCGGTGTGGTGATCGTGCCGCTCATGATGCTTTCCTTTCCCTCCGTATGCAGTATGTTCACCTTTATGTTTACGGCGGACTGCTACGCGGTGGGTATTTTCCTGGCCTGCACGGCGGCATGGCTGATTCGGAAATATCGTTTCGGCTTTGTACCGGGAATTGTGCTTCTGGTCCTCAGTCTGGGGCTGTATCAGGCCTGGCTGTGCGTGGCGCTGGGCGTTCTGGTCTGCGGCCTGTTTCTGGATCTGCTGCGGGAGGAGGAAGGGCAGCGCCAGACCGGCAGCGGGATCCCTGCGGCAAGGGCCAGAAGCGTATTCTTGCGTGGTGTGAAAACTTTTGTGGTGCTTCTTGCATCTGTAGCCCTGTACAGCTTTATTGCGAGACGGATCTTTCCGGAACTGGATTCCTATAACGGCTTAAGTCAGATGGGACAGATCGATCCGGCGAGGCTTCCCCGGCTGATTCTGCGCGCCTACCGCTGGGTCGCAGAGTATTTTATCCTGAAGCCCTGGTCCTTTGTGAATGGCTTTTCCTGGGCGCTGAATGTGATTTCCTGTCTGCTGGCGGCGGGGGGCGTGATCGCCTGGTTTGTGAAAAAAAGGCTCTGGAAGCAGCCGGCAGCGGCGCTGCTTTATCTGTTCCTGGCGGCGGCAATTCCCCTGGCTATGGGCTCCATCATCATTATGGCGCCGGATGCCAGCGTCAGCATGCTGATGCTTTATCAGTACGTGATTCTCTATATTTTCATCATGGCCATGCTGGAACGGAGCCTGCAGAAGGAAGACGGCCTGTTTTCGGGCAGGGACGCCGGGAATACAGCCGCCGGCGGCGGGAAGGCGGAGCAAGATGGCGCGGCGCTGCCGGGAAAGGAGACGCCTGCGGGCGCCGCTATACTCCGGAAGGAGGGAAGAGCCGTTTTTCGCAGACTGCCGGGAATTCTCAGCCTGTTCGTGACCGTTGTGCTTCTGCTGGTGGGATATGAGAATTTTGTGGTGACGAACGAGGCCTATTTCCGGATGGATATCGCCTATGAGCGCGCCTATGCTTACTACAATCGGATTATGGAGCGGATCGAGTCCACGGAGGGCTATCAGCCTGGCGACGCCTTCGCCCTGGTCGGAGAATACGGTTTGAGCGAAACGCCGGACCTGCTGGGAAGCTATCCCATGGACGGAGAGCGGTTTGAGGATCTGTCCGGGGTGGCAAGGGAAACCGGGCTGCTCACCAGCGGGGTGCGCCATAATTTCATGAAAATTTATATCGGCGTGGAAATGCCGGATGTGAGCGAGGAAACCCTGGAGGCCATCCGGCAGACGGAGGAATATCAGAGCATGCCCTCCTACCCTGCGGATGGCTGTGTGCAGAAAATTCTGGATGTGTGGGTGGTGAAGACCTGCGAGGAGACGCTGACCCCTCAGGGAGAGGACTGAAAGGAAGGAGAAAACAGAATGAGAGCCCGGATCTATGTCTGTCATACCTTTTACCATGTCTATGTGGCATGCCTGAAGGAACTCAATCTTCCGAAGGAAGAACGCGGAAAAGCGGATATGGTATTAAGCACCATGTCCTGTGACTTCGGGAACCTGTCCGGGAGGCTTGCGGCAAGCGGCCTGTTCGGGAAGGTTTTCCTCTTTGAGGAGCAGGAGGAGAGCAGGGTTCCCGGACTGGCGAAGTACCATAAGGACAGGGGAAACATCGTCCTGAACATGCTTGCAAGGATGGTGTTCTGCAAAAAGCTGGGAGCGGCGCAGGAGGCATACGTCCCTGTGGATTTCAGGCAGTACCGGGATATTTACGTGTTCTGCGACTCCGACCCCATCGGTTATTACCTGAGCTGGAAGAAAATCCGTTACCATGCCATGGAGGACGGGCTGGACTGCATCCGTTATTATGATACGGCCCGGTATGACAACCGGGGGCATTTTAAACTGAAGGCGCTTCTGGCCTCCTGGAATCTGATTTTCATCCAGAATGGCTGGGGAAAATACTGCATAGATATGGAAGTGAACGACATTTCCGTACTGGAATACCCCTGTCCGAAATACGTTGAGTGCCCCAGGGAAAAGCTGGTACAGGCGCTGACGGAAGAGGGGCGCGACTGCCTGCTGGGCATTTTTCTGGAAAATAAGGAAAAGCTGGTGGAGCAGCTTACCTCAGGGGCGCATCATGAGAAAAAGGTCCTGATTCTGACGGAGCCCCTGTGCGATCTGCAGACGCGGGAGCGGATCTTTAAGGATATCATCGCAGAATACGGGAAAGACGCGCAGGTGATTTTAAAACCCCATCCCAGGGACATACTGG
>UQVK01000133.1 GCA_900544445.1 uncultured Lachnospiraceae bacterium | reverse complement strand
TGAAATCCGTTGATGTGACAAATCTGTCCGAACCGCTTGAATATCCGCTGAATGAATTTGAAGACGGAGAAGTCCATGTAAGATTGCAGATCAATGGAGTGGAAGATACGGTTGCAGAAATCTATGTACAATAGTAAAATGGAGTCATTGAAATTTTGTGCATGGGGATGTGTATTTGCCTCTTGCTTCATCTGGAATGCCATTTAAGCTATGGACATTTAAAGATTTTTTTCAATATTCGTATCATAACAGAGGTGTCGTGTGAAGAAGTTGCTTATTACAGGTGCAAAAGGAATCATTTTCTTTGTTGGATGGGCTGTTTTAGTCGGATTGTTACCGGTTCCTGATTCCACAAATGATGCCGTCTGGAGATTTTGGGCTGAACTTATTCCGTTTCTGTGTATTGCAGGTTTATCTCTGATCTTCTGGTTAATTGAGAAGCGAAAAATAGAAATGCACCTCATCTCAAGGCTATTCAGAAATGTTTGCATCGGCTTTGGGGCAGGTGCCCTTTGGCTGGGTGCTGCCGTCATAATTTTAGCCGGACTGGGAGTAATGAGAATTACAGCCATTGACGCTGTTCCAATGTTATGGCTATGGATACTTTCCGCATTTATAAACACAATTATGCAGGAACTATTGGTTCGAGGTTATCTCTATCAAATGATAAGGTATAACTATAATGCGGCTGCGGCAATGGTTGTTACTACGGCGTTGTTTGCCTTTATGCATGGAGGGGCTTTCGAAGCAGGCATTGTGTCAGTATTAAATGTTATTACGATGAGCATTTTGATGACTGCGGTGTTAGAATATACCCAATCACTGATTGCTCCCGTGATTATGCATTTTCTCTGGAATGGTGTTGGAGGAATTATTCTGGGCGGTGTTTCTCTGGCAGATGATTATCCACATCTGTTCACAACAGTTTTTACCGGAAATACGCTGTTGTCTGGCGGAGAGCCTAAAATGGAAGGAAGCATAGTCGTTTTAGTCATAAACATAGCATTGATATTACTATTTCTGCTTTTCCTGAAAAAGCAGCGAAAAGCCGCATAAGGAAATGAAAGCTGCCGTTGCAGGAACACAAATTCCCACAACGGCAGTTTTTATTTCCTGATCCATTCTTAACTCTACCGTCAGTAGGTGTTCATTATACATATCCAATGTATAATGGAGACAGGGCAAGGAGGGCAAAATATATGGATCAGACAAAAATAGGGAAGTTTATAGCTTCCAAAAGAAAAGAACACGGCCTGACGCAGAGCCAGCTGGCTGAAAAGCTGGGGATTACCGATAAGGCCGTGTCAAAATGGGAAACAGGAAAATCGCTTCCTGATCTGTCGCTGTTTACACCGCTGTGCAGTCTGCTTGATATCACTCTGAATGAGCTGCTTTTGGGGGAAGTAATACCCGATGACTGCCTGAAAGAAAAATCAGACCAGGTTCTGTTTGATGTGATATCCGGGCTGTTGGGAAATGATAGAGGATATATTCCCAATCCTGTGAACTGTGAAAAGGTCCTGGAGCTTGAAAACGTAAAAAAGATTTATGAGGAAACCGGCGCAAAAACCGCGGCGATAAACGGTATCAGCCTTGAAGTAACCAGGGGGAGCTTTGTCGGGATTATGGGAGCGTCCGGTTCGGGAAAGTCTACTCTGTTAAATATGATTGCGACCATAGATAAGCCGAGCAGCGGAACAATCAAAATAGACGGGCAGGATGTATCAGGATTAACAGAGGAAAAGCTGGCGGATTTTCGCCGCCAACATCTGGGCTTTATCTTTCAGGAGTATAACCTGCTGGACACTCTGACGATATATGAAAATATTGCCCTGGCATTAACGATAAAAGAAACGCCCAAAAAAGAAATACGGACTGCCGTCGGGAAAATAGCGGAAGCCCTCAATGTTACCGATATTCTTCAAAAATTTCCGTATGAAGTATCCGGCGGGCAGCGGCAGCGGTGTGCCTGCGCCAGAGCGGTTGTCGCAAATCCGGACCTCATTCTGGCGGATGAGCCGACGGGAGCGTTAGACAGTCATTCTGCCAGACAGTTATTAGAGATTTTGGTGATGTTCCGGCAGGATTATCATGCAACAATTCTGATGGTAACGCATGACGCCTTTTCCGCCAGCTATTGTGACCGCATATTCTTTTTAAAGGACGGAGAAATCAGGACATACCTGGACCGTGGAGGAAAAAGCAAACAGGATTTTTTTGCGGATATTTTAGATGTCATGGCAAAAATAGCGGAGGAGGGCAGTTATGTACCTTAAATTGGCGATGCGGAATGCCAGGCGTTCCGTGATGGATTATCTTCTGTATATTGCGGCAACGGTTATACTGCTGTCCATTATTTTCGTCAGCAACTATATTTCTGTTTGGGGAAATATACGGGCAAATTTTCAAACCGCCTCTTTACCCCTGCTTATTGTGCTGATCATGACTTTTTTAATGGCCTATATTAGCAATTTCATGGTGAAGCAGCGGTCAAAGGAATTTGCAACCTATCTGCTGTTGGGAATGAAGAAAACGACGCTTTTCTTCCTGTTTGCCTGCGAAATCGTATTAATCGGGATTGTATGTTTTGCTGTCGGTGGATTGTTCAGCCTGTTCCTATACAATCTTTGCTTTTCTTTTTTCCGGGAGAGTAATGGCAATCAGCTTTCGATGGAAACGATCAGAAAAGGAATGCTGTATTCGTCTGTCTATTTTTGCCTGATCGAAATGTGCGTCCTGTTCCAGATAAGAAAATCTGTATGGAAGCTGGAAATCAGCCAGCTGATAAAGGAAAAGCATCGGAAACAGCCGCTCAATGAACGCAGAAAAACCTTCTGGATTTGCTTATTTGCGGTCAGTATCGCCGTTACATGGCTCATGCTATGTGCGATTACAGCTTTGCCTGGTGATAAGGGACTTTACTTCATTTCGGTTATCAGTTTGCCAGTACTGTGTGCTGTCTTTTCTTTTTATAAATGGATGTATGCCTTTTTGTCATCCATACGGATTTTGCATGATATGGGTAAAAGCCGGAGAGCATTAAAGAAACTGATAAAAAAACAGATTTCGGCAAAATTGCTTATTCCAACACTCATGAGCTTTCTTATCCTGTTCAGTGCAGTACCGGCGATCAATCTGAAATTAAACAATTGGCCTGCAGCCCCTGTGCATAATGATTTACTGAAAGCATTTGCCCTCTACATTCTTTGTTTTGCGGCTTTTTATCTGTGTTATTTCCATATCACTTATCTGATCAGCCGGCATTATATAAAGACATTAACCGGATAGGGTGCCTGGGCTGACAGCCCCTCACCCCCTCAACGGATTCAGACTCCCGATCATTCGGTAATATACAACGATGAGCAGGCTGGTGGCGCCGATCCATGCCAGCGGCGAAGCGAGGCAGATGCCGGTATAGCCCCAGATCATGGAAAGGCCCATGGTGCCGCAGATACGCATGACGAGCTCGATGATACATGCGGCGAAGGGAATGACTCCGTTTCCCATGCTTTGAATGGAGGAACGATATATGGTGAGCAGTCCCAGAATCAGGTAGAAGGGTGAGACTGCGATAAGGTAGCCGTTGCTGTATCCGATGATGGACGGCGTGGGCTGATCTACAAAAAGAGGGACGAACAGGCTGCGGCCCAGAAGGATAAAGGCGCACATGATCAGATTGGCTGTTTCGGTCTGAATCAGGCTTGCGCGCACGCCCTGACGTATCCTGTCGTATTTTCCGGCGCCGAAATTCTGCGCCACATAGCTGGAAATGGCGACGCCGAAGGCTTGGTCCACCAGCACGGAAAGCTGGTCCACCTTGGTCGCAGCCGTGTAGCCTGCGATGGCGTCAGCTCCGAGCGCGTTGACGCCAGCCTGCATGGCGAGCTGTCCGATGCACATGACGGACATCTGGAAGCCCATGGGAAAGCCGGTATTCAGATGGATTCTTGCCTGATGGACAAAATCCTTAAGATCCGCGGGCCGCACCCGCATGACCGGAAACTTTTTCCAGCCGGCCAGGATGCAGAAGACGGCGGAAAGCAGCTGGGAGAGAACGGTAGCCCAGGCAGCGCCTGCCACACCCATTCCAAGAGGAAGGATGAACGCAAAATCCAGCACGATGTTCAGCAGGGAGGACAGGATGAGAAAGTACAGCGGTGTTCTGCTGTCTCCCAGCGCCCGCAGAATGTTGGAAATCAGGTTATAAAAAATGGTGGCTCCCGTCCCGAGCAGCACGGCGAACATGTAGTCGTATGCCATGTCGTAAATGCTGTCCGGCGTCTGCATCCAGTGAAGGATCGGATGCGCAAGAAGACAGCAGACGGAGGTTATGAGCAGTGTAAAGGCTGCGGACAGAACGAAGGAAACAGCGATGCTCTGGCGCATTCCCTTTTCATCTCCGGCCCCGCAGCGCTGGCCGAGGCAGATGCCGAAGCCGCTGGTGATTCCCTGGATGAAGCAGAGAACGAGATAGATGATGATGGTGGTGGAGCCCACTGCAGCGAGGGCGTTGGAACCAAGGGTACGGCCAACGATCATGGTGTCGGCCAGCGTGTAGAACAGCTGAAACAGATTCCCGCCGATGACGGGGAGGGTGAATTTTAGCAGCGTGGGAAACGGACGTCCCTTCGTTAAGTCCTGCGTCATGATTGCATTACTCCTTCTCCTGTGGTAAACTGGTCCGGGTTTGTGCAAAAGGAGGAAGCTTATGAACCGGACCGTAATCGTCGATGAAAAATCTTCGTGAGCTCCGTGCGCATGGCACGACATTTTTCCCCTTTGAGGTGAATCATGACGAGCCGATGCGCTTTCAGGAACGCTATATCCGTTGTCACTGGCATGACGAACTGGAACTGTCCCTGCTGCTGGCAGGAATCCGCCTGGAGCCTTCCGTTCCAGAATGGGATGTGCTCCGGCCAGATACCGGAAGGCCGCATATGACTGCGCCGCTTCGGAACCCCTTCTGCCTTCGGCACCGTTCCTTCGTTCAGAACCCTGACTATTATAGAAGGCGCGGGTACGGTTTTCCATTCAGATATTGAATTATTTGATACAGATATTGACAAAGAAGGCCTGTCTTATTCCGACAGGGCCTCCCATTCTTCCATTTTTACGAGCAGTTCTTCTTCGATTTCCGCCTTTTCCTTAGACAGCGCCTGAAGCTTTGCCACATCGGTGCAGACCTCCGGAAGCGCCATCTCTGCATCGATCTGCGCACTCCGCTCCTCCAGAACGGCAATGCGCTCTTCACAGCGTTTCAGCGCATTTTCCTTTTTCCGCTGGGCAGCCTGTGCCTCCTTCTGGCTCTTCCAGTCCTGCTTGAGGGCGCTTTCCGAAGCGGGAGAGGAGGCACCGTTTCGGATGCCGACAGCCTGGGCGAATCCTGCGGCAGAGCCTCTTCCTGCCGTTATTTCGGCACCGGAGGAAAGCTGACCATCTGCCAGCTGTGCTTTTTTCTCCAGGTAATAGTCATAATTTCCCGGATATCCGGTAAGTTTTCCATCTTCCAGTTCCAGGATGCGGCTGGCGGTGCGGTTGATGAAGTAACGGTCGTGAGAGACATACAGAACGGTGCCCGTGTAATTGTTCAGCGCGTCCTCCAGAATTTCCTTGCTGGTGATGTCCAGATGGTTGGTGGGCTCGTCCAGGATCAGGAAATTGGCCTCGGAGAGCATCAGCTTCGCCAGAGACACCCGGCCCCGCTCGCCGCCGGAGAGCATTTTGATCTGCTTGAATACATCCTCCCCGGTGAAAAGAAATGCCGCAAGAACGTTACGGATTTCCGTATTCGTGAGCGTCGGATATTCATCCGAGATTTCTTCGAAAATGGTTTTGTCCGGATGCAGCACATGATGCTCCTGGTCGTAATAGCCGATCTGCACCTTGCTTCCGATGCGGATTTCTCCGGCGTCCGCGTCCACCAGGCCGTTGATGATTTTTAAAATCGTGGTTTTGCCCGTTCCGTTGTCCCCGATGACGGCCACATGTTCGCCGCGTTTTAAGAAGAAGGAAAGGTCGCAAAAAAGCGGCTGGGCGTCAAAGGCTTTGGCCAGTCCTTCCACGCTCAGCACATCGTTTCCGCTTTCGATGCGGGGCTTTAGCTGGATGTGCATGTCGTCGCGAACCTCTGTGGGCTTTTCCAGCACCTCCATTTTCTGGAGCATCTTTTCCCGGCTTTCCGCCCGACGGATGGATTTCTCCCGGTTGAAGGAACGGAGCTTCTCAATGACGGCTTCCTGATGTTTGATTTCCTGCAGTTGGTTCAGATAAGCGTGCATCTGCGCAGCCCTGATCTGTTCCTTTTTCACCGCATAGTCGGAATAGCTCCCGGAAAAAACGCTGGCCTTTCCGCCGTCCAGCTCAATGATCTTCGTGGCAATTTTATCCAGGAAATACCGGTCATGGGAGACGATCAGTACCGCGCCTCTGTAGTTGATCAGCCAGGTTTCCAGCCAGGCGATGGAGGACATGTCCAGATGGTTGGTGGGCTCGTCCAGGATGATCAGATCCGGACGGGTCAAAAGCAGGCGTCCCAGGGCGACACGGGTTTTCTGG
>UQVK01000132.1 GCA_900544445.1 uncultured Lachnospiraceae bacterium | reverse complement strand
TGAAAAAAGAGGGTGAGGGAGGGTGGTCTGTTTGAATATTCTTTCAGATAGATTGGCAGACGCTTCTGTGCTATACTATGTAGCAAAAGAATCAGCACGCAGAAGATAAAATGGATGTCTCTTTCGCGGGAAAGGTTGCATCTGGAAAATCCTCTGATCAGTCAGCCATTTACCGATGATTTTGCCAGGAGATTTTCATGGAGTACGAACGCAATCGAGGGGAATACACTGTCACTGGAAGAAACAATTGCAGTGATCGATTATGATGAAGTACGATCGAATCATACCTATTTAGAATATACAGTTGTAAAAAATGCCTACCATGCAATTCAGAAGATGCTGCTGCCTTTTGCGAAAACAGTCATTGACGAAGAGTGGGTCAGGAAGGCGAATGGCTATATCAGACATATGAGGGGAGAATATAGAGAAACCACGGTTTATATTGGAAATCTGTCGGAAGCGGTATACTATCCTTCCGATCCTCAGGATATTCCGAAGTTGATGGAAAGCTGGATCAGGGAAACAAATATGGAAGCGGTGACAGTGAAAGAGATTTTTGAAAAGATTGCAGCCAATCATGTCCGGTTTGAACGGATCCATCCTTTTTCAGATGGAAACGGAAGAACCGGGAGGATGATCATAAACCAGCAGTTGATCAACAACGGGTTACTGCCCGTCTCAATTCAGCCGACAGGAAAGTACAGAGAAGCATTCAGAAGATATGACAAAAGAGAAGACCTCTCAGAAATGGTCTATGTTTTGGTGAAAAGCGAACTGGAATCTTTTGAAAGAGTCCGCAGCCTGGCGCTGAAACTTTCCAAAGACCGGGAGAAACAGAAAAAGGAAATGGAAACAATATGAATCAATGGTTCGATTGACAAAGAAAATTATATTCCGGGGGAGCCTATTTTTACCGGAGATATTGACATTCCGGGGATGACAGAAGAAAATCTTCGATATCATTTGAAAAAGCTTACTGACAGCGGAATTATATGCAGATTTGAGCCGGGAGTATACTATTTTCCTAAAACAGATATTTTCGGCGAACAGATGACCCTGTCCGCAGATACGGTAGCTGTCCATAAATATATCATGCGTAGAGGAAAACGAGTGGGGTACTATTCCGGCCATACGTTGGCAAACCACATGGGATTATCCACGCAGGTTCCATTTACGCAGGAGATAAACAGCAATTTTGCTCCGGCATCAGTAAGAAAAACAGCAATTAAAAACAGGCAGTATATTATCAGAAGACCAGTAGTAGAAATAACCGAAGAGAATGCACCGGTTCTCCAATTTCTTGACTGCTTGAAGGATATCGAAAAATGTACAGACATTGAACCTGAAAGATGTGGAAAAATTTTAACAGAATATGCAAGGAAGTATGATATTACAAAGAAAAAGATTGACAGGTTCATCACTAATTATCCAATTAAAATATATAAAGCAATATATGAAACAGGGGTGGAGTATGTATCTTCATAAGAATAGAGAAATGTTTAGAGATATAATAGAACAGACTGCCACAGCATATAAAGTTGGAAACAGCATTGGGATCATATGCATTTCCAACACAGTCAGTTGAGATACATAATTATATTGGAGATTATCTGGAAAAACGAAATAGAAAAGATCTCGCGGAACAATTTTCACTGGACAGATTTTCAATGAACCTGCAGTCACTGGAAAGAACTTATATTGATAAGATTTTTGCGCTTTGTGATTATTATATACAGGGAAAATCAAAGCGATATTCACGTCATCTGTATGATATTTACAAACTTACCCCGCTCATTGATTTCAATGATAAGTTTGCCTCATTGATAAAAGAGGTTCGAGAGCATCGGGCGCAAATGGAGATATGTCCATCTGCAAAGGCAGAGGTAGATGTACCTGCCATTATTACAGAGTTTTGCGATAATTCCTTTTATAAAGAAGATTATCAGTCCATCACAAGTTATTTTACAGAAGACTTTGTGCCTTATGAAGATGCTGTTAAAAATATGAAAAGGATTATACAGGAGATTCCTCTTTAGGAAGCGAAAATATGGAAATCATACGCATCAACACATATACGGATGACAGATTTTCCCGGGAAGCGCTGCTTCAGCACGGGTGCTTTCTGGCAGATAATACTCCATATGAGATAAAAATTATTTCTGATTATGAAGCGGTTATCTGGGGACAGAACAGAGACGTGTATCCGGAAGTAATCGAGGAATTTCGTTTTTATACGCCTCATATCGCCAGATTTTATGATTGCTGTGGCCATGTGGTAAAGGAGTACCCAAAGGCACTGCTTCTGACGCTCACATTGGATCAGATACAGCCATCCCAATTCTATGTGGACATAGAGAAAATATCGGCTGTCAGCAGTTTTATTCACGAACCGGATGACATTATCATTCAGGTACTGCCCTTTGAGGAAAGATATATTTCTTTGGACGGACATACCCGTCTGTATTATGCGGTTATGAACGGCTGGAATTCTGTCCGGGCAATATTGGCTGAATCGGATGAATATATTTATGGATTCGCAGAGGAAGCGAAGCGGAGAAATATTATTTTTCCCAGGGATATGCTGGCGGTTTCTCATAACGAATACGAAGAAAAATGGATTCATTTCTGCGATGAGTATTTCGCAGGGGAGCGGGAATAATTTGAGGAATAATGGAATAACTGGAAAACATATGTAACGGCGGTCCGGAAAAGACTGCCGTTCTTTTTTTACACAATATACCAGGCGGACGGCCTTCAGGCGAACTTATAAGCTTCAGGTATATACTCAAAAACTTATTGAAACTTCCGGCTTCCCGGTGAAGTACCTATAATAAAACCAGAACAGGAAAAGGGTACTTCAGGAAAGGAGAGATTCCCATGAAACATTCCCGAAGTCTGACCATTTCGAGAAATGATGTGGCGGGCAGCGCGCAGCAGGTGGCGGACTGGGCGGAAAGCCTTGGTCTGTAAGCCTTTTACATAGATAAAGGAGGCGTTTTCAAATGAAAAAAATTTCCGCAGTTCTTTTCTCATTCCTTCTGGTTCTCGGGCTGGCCGCCTGCGGAGAGGTTCGGGAAAGCGCCTCCCCGGCGGCCGGCTCTGCTGAGAGCGGTATGGAAACTGCAGACGCCGAAACTGTCAGTCCTGAAGCTGCCGGTACAGAAACCGGCAGCGATCTGTTCCCCCTGGAAGAGGAAACGGATTCACCATCCGAAATGGAGGCAGGAGCAGACAGGACGGGTGAAACGGGTACGCAGGCTGAAACGAACATGCCGGACGGCCCTTACGAATTTATTTTCCTGGGCTTTTCTGCCGGAGGAATCCTGAGCGGAGAAATGCTTCTGAATTTTGACGGACAGGTAAACGGTACGGCCCTGGATGAGGACTATGTGCCGGACGCACTGGATGAGATTTCCGCTGATGCGGCGGCCTGCGGGATGATCTATTCCTTTTGCGGCCGTCTGAGCGTGGGAACCACGGATGTGGAGCTGTTAAGAAGCGGCAGCCTGCCGCCCACCTTCTACTGCTACGGGACAAGGGATCCGTTCTACAACCAGTTCCTTGCCAACGCCGATGCGGCGGAGGAAGCGGGCGTTTCGGTGGAACGGCTGCAGCTGGACGGTATGCCGCACGGCTTCGGAGCGCGGGGCGGCTGGATTCCGGCTTATGATGAGTGGTTATCAGGAATATTTGAAAATAACTGAAAATGGAAAAAAGAAAGGAGAGATTTGCCATGCAGAAGTTTATGTATGAGTACGCTACGAAGGTTTACTTTGGAGAAGGGGCGGCAAAAGAGCATCTTGCGGATGCGGTTTCCGCCTATGGAAAAAATGTAATGCTGGCATACGGCGGCGGTTCTGTGAAAAAGAACGGAATTTACGATGAGCTGAAGGGAATCCTTGAGGCGGCCGGAAAACGGATCGTTGATTTCTCCGGCATCATGTCCAATCCTACCTATGCAAAGGTGCAGGAGGGCGCAAAGCTGGCGAAGGAGGAAGGCATTGACTTCATTCTTGCGGTGGGCGGCGGCTCCGTGATCGACTGCTGCAAGATCGTCGCGGCGCAGGCGAAAACAGAGGAGGATCTGTGGGACATGGAAATGACGCAGCACCGTTTCCCCACGGAGGTCATTCCCATGGGCGCGGTGGTGACCGCTTCCGGAACCGGTTCGGAAATGAACGGCGGGGCCGTCATCACCAATGAAGAAAAGGTGATCAAGGCCGGGATGGCGGCTGCAGCGCCCAGGTTCGCGTTTCTGGACCCTTCCTATACGATGTCCGTTCCGAGAATGCAGGTGATTTCAGGCGCCTTTGATACCCTCAGCCACGCCATGGAAACCTATTTCGGCAATTCCGATCAGAACAATGTATCGGACGACGTGGCGCTCGCCATCATGAGAAACACGGTGGTCAACATGAGACGGCTGCTTGCAGACATTGACGACATTCAGGCGAGAGGCAACCTGATGTGGGATTCCGCCATGGCGGAAAACGGCATCCTGAAGGTGGGCCGGGTAACCGATTTTCAGGCGCATCAGATGGAGCATCAGCTGGGAGCCTATACGGACTGCAACCATGGCCAGGGACTTGCGGTGATCCATCCCGCCTATTACCGTCACATCGTAAAGGACGCGGAGGAGAAATTTGCCCGTTTCGGGAAAGAGGTCTTCGGCGTGGACACGGCTGAGGAGAGCGTGGAGGCTCTTGCCGCCTTCATTCAGGAATGCGGCCTTCCTACGAAGATGGGAGAACTGAAGTCCCGGACGGAGATTACCCCGGAGCTTCTGCGCAGCGTGGCGGACACCTGCAATGTGATCGCCTGCAACCCTCGTAAGCTGGACAGAAACGAGATTTATGACATCCTGATGGAATGCATGTAAAACGGAATGCATGCAAAACGGAAAGTGCCTTCGGGAAATGCCGGCGGCGAGACTGACGGATTCCGGAGGCATGCCGGGAACAGAAAGAAGGCCTGTGTTATGGAGGAACAGTCGGAAAAATATCTTTTTGAAGAAATGCCCGTGCCAAAGGCGGTGGCGACGCTTGCAATCCCCACCATCATCAGTCAGGTGGTGACCATGATCTACAATCTGGCCGATACCTTTTTCATCGGCCAGATCGGAGATCCGTATATGGTGGCAGCGGTATCGCTGGTGTCTCCCTGGTTTAATCTGCTTACCGCCCTCGGCAATCTGTTCGGCCTGGGCGGAAGTAGCCTGATTTCCCGCCTGCTTTGTCGTCGTCTTTGCCGTTTTCGCGCCGCAGATCCTGCATCTGTTCATCCCGGAGGCGCAGACCAGCACGCTGGGCGCGCGGTTCCTTCGGATCGCCTGCCTTGCCGTGCCGCTGACCTCCGTGAATTTCCTCATCAGCTATACGCTGCAGGCCATGGGAAAGGGCGTCCAGTCCGCCGTTCTTACCTTCAGCAGGCAGGGGCTTCTGAACATCCCGCTGCTGATCCTCATGAATCTGACCATCGGCCTGTACGGCATGATCTGGACCCAGCTGGTGGTGGAGATCATCATGCTTCCGGTGTCGCTGGGGATGTATGCGCATACCTTCCGGGCGCTGGGGAAGTCGGCTGACTGAAGGAAGCCATTTCCTTCATGAAAGCCGGAACCGCAAGCCCCTGCGGGCAGTGCTTCGTGCATTGTCCGCAGCCGATACAGGCGGAAGGCCGTTTCTCTTCGGGAAGCGCGCCAAGCCTGTCCAGACGCCAGGAGGAAAGCGCTTTCTCGCCGCCGGTTTTATATTCATTGTAAGCGGACAGCAGGAAGGGAATATCCAGCCCCTGCGGACAGTCGGCGCAGCAGTAGCGGCAGCCCGTGCAGGGGACCGCATAAAGACCGTGCAGCAGATCACTCACCTTCCGGATCAGCGCCAGCTCTTCTTCAGAAAGAGAAGGGGCTTCGGAAAAGGTGCGGAGATTGTCCTCTGCCTGCTCCAGGGCTGACATTCCGCTCAGAATGACCGCGATTCCCGGCAGGGAGCGCAGGAAGCGGAAGGCCCAGGAAGCGCAGGAACTGTCCTGCCTGGCGGAGTGGAGCAGATTTACCCCTTCCGCAGGCAGGCTGGCCAGCATTCCCCCATGCGCCGGCTCCATCACCATAACCGGGATGCCCTGCTTTCGGAGGATTTCATACTGTTCCCTGGCTGTCCCATGGAACCAGTCGTAATAATTCAGCTGAATCTGCACGAAATCCCAGGGATATCTTTTCAGAAGCTGACGCAGGGCGTCCGGGGAGCCGTGAAAGGAAAAGCCGAGATACCGGATTCTTCCGAGACGCTTCTGCTCAAAGAAATATTCGGGAGCTCCATGATCCAGATAGTCGGAAATCAGCCTGTCCGTGACGCCGTGCAGCAGATAAAAATCAATCCGTTCCATCTGAAGCCGGCGCAGCTGTTCGGCAAATTGGGCAGCGTAGTCAGGATCGGCCTGCACGTTGAATTTGTCCGCCACAAAATAGTTCTCCCTGGGATATTTTTTCAATGCCTTTCCGAGAAAGGTTTCGGACTGGCCGCCGTGGTAAATATAGGCCGTATCGAAATAATTGACGCCGTGCTGGATGCAGTAATCGATAATCTCCTGCGCCCGCGGCTCGTCGATGGGCTTCGCGAAGCCTTCCTCCGTCTGCGGAAGCCGCATCGCGCCCATCCCG
>UQVK01000131.1 GCA_900544445.1 uncultured Lachnospiraceae bacterium | reverse complement strand
TTTCCCATCCCGCGCCCGCCACGCTGCCCCTCGCTCCGCTGCACTGGCATCTGGCGGATCCGACAGGCGCTCTGGTGATGGAAGCCACGAAGGACGGCGTTTTCCTTTACGATGATCCGGTAGGCGTGCTGACCAACAATCCACCCTTTCCCTTTCATCAGATGAACCTGAACCGGTATCAGGGGCTTTCCCCTCTGCCCGCAGAAAACCACTTCTGTTCCGCCGCCCCGCTGGAAGTATTCGGCCAGGGAATGGGCGCCATCGGCCTGCCTGGGGATGCTTCTCCCACCTCCCGTTATGTGAAGGCGGCGTTTCATAAGCTGAATTCACAGGAAGGAGCGACCGAAGAGGAACGGGTATCCCAGTTTTTCCATCTCCTGGATTCCGTCTCCATGGTCCGGGGAAGCGTGGTCACGGCGGAAGGGCGCTGCGACATCACCACCTACTCCTGCTGCGCCAGCGCAGAGACGGGGATCTACTATTACAAGACCTATGAAAACAGCCGGATCAGCGCGGTGCGTCTGTTCGGAGAAAATCCGGACACACAGGAGCTGAAAATCTTCCCGCTCTGCAAGGAGCAGGATATTCGGTTCCAGAACTGAAAAGCCGGCAGGTGCTGCAAATATTTCCATTTATGCTTCAAATTCCGCTGTTTCAGGGCTTAAGAAGGGAGGTTTTTCATGGTTATTCACGATATTGCTTTTGAACTCAAAGACGGAAGGGCTGCGCTGATCCGCAGCCCTATGGAAGAAGATATTCCCGGAATGCTGGACTATCTTTATCTTTCCGCAAAAGAGACGGATTTTCTTATGCGCTACCCGGAAGAGTGCGCCGGGTACACCACGGAAGGAGAAAAAGCGTTTTTTGATCAGGTAAACGCTTCCAACCAGGAAGCGATGCTCGTCTGTCTGGTAGAAGGGAAAATTGCCGGAAGCTGCCAGATCTCGTGGTCAGACCGCATAAAAATCCGACACCGGGCCAGCGTGGCCATCGCTCTTCTGCGCGAATTCTGGAATCAGGGCATCGGGACAAGGCTCTTTCAGGAAATGATACATATCGCCGAAAAGGATCCTTATCTCACGCAGCTGGAGCTGGAATTTATCGAAGGGAACACACGCGCACGCGCTCTTTATGAAAAAATGGGCTTCCGGATTACCGGCGTAAAACCAAATGCGATCCGCCTGAAAGACGGAACATTGCTTAACGAATATGCAATGATTCGCGAAATCTGAAGGCCGCCCGCCTTCCCGATCTCGCCGGCGCCGTGAAGAATATCTGCAGTCTGACGGATTATGATCTGCGATATCAAACGCTGATCTTCCCGGATCAGTCCTGTAAAAACAGCCGTTCCATCCATCCCAGAACCTCCCGCACCCGCTCCCGGTTCAGACTGTAGTAGGAGCGCTTTCCCTGCTGGCGCACCTCGACCAGCCCCTCGTTGAGCAGCTCCTGGGTGTGGTAGGAAATGGTGGCTGTGGTCAGCCCGAAGCGTTCCGCCAGCTCTCTACCGAAGTGGGGCGTATGGCTGACGTAAAGAAGGATATCCATTTTCACCGGATCGGCCATCAGTTCCAGAGCCCGGCGCTCGTCGCCTTTTTTCATGGAGCGGATGGCCTTTTCGTTCATCAGGATTCCCATACCCATCTCCAGACAGCCGCCTTCCTTCCTGTCTTCCACGTCCAGACTCAGGAAAGCGCCGCCCACCGCATTCCAGCGGATCAGCAGCCGGTCATAGCCGCTGTGTTCCAGATAAACGCCCATCAGGTTCAGAAACTCCTGCAGGGTATGCGCGTCAAAATAATCCCTCCAGTACCGTTCCCCCTTCTCTTCTTCCGCCTCCATCCTGCTGCGGAAGGGCTCCAGCAGTTCTGCCGCCTGCTCAAGAAGTCCTCCCAGCTCCTCCAGGCTTTCTTCCGGGTCCTGAAAGGCGAAAATCATGCGCGCCTTGAACCGCTCCTCCAGCTCCAGCTTCTTCACGCTGACAAGAAAGTTCACCGGCTTTCCGTCCAGCGGCAGCCCCGTATCCGAAGGCATGTAGGAGGAAAAATCCGGGAAGGCGTCAAAGGAATATGCCGCAAGGCCGCTCAGCACCTTTTCCTTCATCTCCTGCGCGTTGTCCGTCTCCTCCGCATCGAAGGTACAGAGCAGGTTCCGGGCGAGACATCCCAGACCGTTTTCCTGATAACGTTCAAAATAGCGGCGCATCGGTTCCGTGACAGGAATCTGTCCGGACAGCTCCAGAAGCTCCTTCTGCAGAAGGATTCCCGGTTCCTTTTCCTCTCCGAAACGCCCGAGCTTCGACAGGTATCTGCGCCGTTCCGTCTCATCCACATTCACCGCGAACTCCAGAAGGGACATTGCCTCCTTCATCATGCTGCATCTTCTTCCAAACTCAATCCGCATCCCCTGCTCTCCCTTTCCTTTTTTCGCATCGGTCCTGATTATCCGTATCCCGAAGCCCGCCATCTTTTTCCTGTCCGAAATCATTCAGCCTTTTCAGCGTCCCTTTTCCCATCAGAACGACGATCACAACGAACACCGGCACCGCAGTTCCCGCCAGCACGCTGACCACAGATGCCCTGGCACAGATGCCGGACACCAGAAATGAGGTGACAGGTACCGCGGCGGTGCATCCGGCATTCATGACGGCGGAAGCCCGTGCCATGTAGGACGTGGGAACCACCCGCAGAAGCAGCACGGAAACCGCCGTATTCGCAAGCCCCACCGGCTCATCAACAGGCAGGCGATGACAAAACAGAGCAGATCCACCACAAGCGTACCTCCGCTTCCCGTTGCGGCGATCAGAAGCCCGGCCGCTCCTGTCCCCGCAAGCTCCATGATCCTGCTGCCCGCCTGATACAAAGACATTCCGGAATCGTACTCCTCCGCCTTCAGCAGACCGGACAGAGCAGCAGAAGAGGCGGGCGAAGCAAAGGCTTCCAGCGTGGAAATGAGAAAGGTCCCGGCGATCAATACCGCAGCGTTCAGATTTCCTGTCAGATACAGCCCGAGAAAGGCGGCTACCAGCAGCGCCCTCCCCGCATCCGTCAGCGCAATTACCCGCCGTTTGGGAATATGCTCCACAAACGCCCCTGCAAGAGGCTGGAGCAGAATGGTGGGCAGATAGTTCAGTCCCACCGCCAGCGCCGACAGGGAGGCCGAACCGCTCAGACCGTAAACCAGCCAGCTCAGCAGGAATACGTCGATGGAATCCCCGAAGCGGTTCAGCATCCGGGAAATCAGATAGCGCAGAAAGGGACGATTTTGCCTGATTCCTGTGTTCATAGCATCCTCCTGTTTCAATTTATTTGAAATTATTCAAATATATAATTTATATTTTTCTAGTATATATTTGAATATATTCTATTGTTATATTCTTGTCAAGTTTTATATTTTAATTTTATCTAATATGAGATGAAACACAGGTATCCGACCGGCACAGGAAGCCGGTTCAATTGGAGCAGGGAACATTTCTCTGCAAACTTTGATCGAATGGGGAAAGTTCCTTCCCCTATTCGATTACACGCTGCACACAGCTTGCGGCATAAATGCCGCAAGCAGGGCTGTCGCGCAAAAATAAGGAGACCCCGTCCACTCAGACAGGATCTCCCCGTTTTCAAACTCATTTTTTAATCATAATCACTTTTTTGTCAGGCCAGAACCGTCATCAGCAGCGCGCCGAAAAGGCAGAGTGCCGCCCCAAATGGGCACATGATCAGAAAAATCAGCCGCATGCTCTGCAGCGCCCCGCAGTATGCCTTCCGCGGTTTTCCGGGCACATATCTGACCTCCATGGCACTGCCCACGGGAAACCAGTCCCTGACAGGGTCCACATGATTTCTGCACCGGGAGGTCACATAGCAGTGCAGGCAGTATTTTTCATCGATCTCCCAGTCGTATTCCGCCCGTTTTATACTGTTATAATATACCGTGGCATATTTCTGTATGCACTGATATTTCCTGCCATCCACCTCATATTCCACGACCGCACAGGGATAGGAAACCGAACCATGTCCGGTATCCATACGGCAGCGCTTATGGGAGATCACCGTCCCCATAACGCTTTCCGTATATTTGTATTTTCTCAGCTTATCCCAGATCAGAACCGCGATGGCTGCCAGACATATCACCACGCCCACGATCAGAATAAAAAAACCGGCTTGTTGGTTTCTCATCTTCTATCCCCTCTCTTTTTCCAAAAGCATACTTCTGCATCCGTCCCGGTATTCCAGGAATTCCTGATTTTCCGGCTCCGTCTGGAGCACATAAGCGATCCGCCCGAAAAGAGACTGCAGAAAGGCCTGTTCTTTTGCGGCGGCCTCCCCTTCTGTTTCCTTTCCGCTCAGGCTTCCCACGGCCTTCAGATGCTCCCGCACTCCATACCTGCGGCAGTAATAAATTTCCTGCCTGATCTTTCTCCGGTACTGCGAGCTCGTCCGGACTTTCTCGTTCACCACGAGTCCCGTGACGGTCTGCCGCATTCCCTGATTCGCCACAACGGTTTTCCGGGGATTCAGGGTAAAGCCCATGGCCTCCAGCATACCTCGTACCTTTCGGTAAACCTCGCCTGCATCAAATACACCGGAAAAAGCAAGGTCATCACAGTATCGGGTATAGGTGATCTGACGCGCTTCGCACCATTTTCCGATATACTCGTCAAAGGGCCTCATCACCAGATTGGAAATGGCCGGAGAGGTGGGCGCCCCCTGCGGGAGCCGGTCATAACAGCAGCACAGATGGGTCAGAAGCCCTGCGGCCGCAGGAGGAAACAGGCTCTCCGGGAAAGCCGCCCCATACACCCTCGGAAAAAGAATGCTGTCAAAGAAGTTCCGGATATCCATCTTCAACAGGAGCTTGTCCTTGTCCCCGCCCGCGTGCGGTGCGGCATTGTCGATAGGGGAACGCCCCCGCCTGTATGCGCAGGCATGCGCGGAAATACTGCGTCCGTCCAGACAGTGGTGCAGGATATTTCTCTGCACGCCCTTTAACAGCCCGTCCGGGACCAGAAGCCTGCGGCTTCCGCCGCCTTTCTTTGGAATCCGCGTTTCCCGGTAATGCCGTTGTGTATGGTTGCTCAGGGAATACAGCAGCGCGAGCTGGGCCTCCCCGCTCATGCGTTCCCGCATGCCGGAGGGAAGCAGGTTCAGGGATAAAAGAAATTCTTTTTCCTGCTGCGTGCCGCAGTATTTCCAGAGTTCGCTGCTCATTTCACTTCCTCAAAATCAAATCCATAAAAAAGCCCGTCCGACACAATACTCTGATTCCGCAGAATGCGCAGGGGTACAGCCGACGGCGGCAACACAATCCGCGAAGCGGGTTGTGAAATGTACCTCGAAGCAGGCTGCGGTGCAGGCATGCCTGCCGCCTCCTGATATTCTGTCCCGACGGCGACTCGCCGCCGGGCCGGTTCTGCCAGCAGCAATACTGCTTTCCGGTTTCTCTGTCGAACGGGCTTTCTATATTTTAAGATATCACAAAGACTTCCTTATGGGAAGAGGCCATCTCTTCCCGTCCAGAGTCCTGCCCTCAAACAGGGCAGACCGGCACAGTCTTACAGCATCGTCCTGCGCAGGGTCTCTCCGTCCATCGCGCTCAGGTAAGCGGGCGCGATATCAAATACGGTCTTGCAGCCGCTCTGCCCTTCCTTTGCCAGACGGTATGCGGCGCGGGCGAACGCAACGAGCACGGAAGAGGTAAAGGCCGGGTTGGAATCCAGCTTCAGGCTGTATTCAATCACGTTTCCGTATTCCTCGTTCCATCCTGTCTTTCCGGTACGGATCACAAATCCGCCGTGCGGAATGCCGCTGTGGTCACGCTTCATCTCCTCAGCGCTGATGAAGTGCACCGTGGTATCATACTCATCAAAATAGTTGGGCATGGTCTTGATCTCTTCCTCGATTCTGGCAAGATCCGCGCCCTCCTTGGCCACCACAAAGCACTCTCTGGTGTGTTTTTCTCTGGTGGTCAGCTCCGGATTCTCTCCCGCGCGCACTTTTCTAAGCGCATCTTCCACAGGAATGGTGTACTGTCTGGCATCCGCAACGCCTTCGATTCTTCTGATAGCATCGGAATGTCCCTGGCTGACGCCCTTGCCCCAGAAGGTGTAATCCTTACCGCAGGGAAGGATCGCGTTGGCATACAGGCGGTTCAGGGAAAACATGCCGGGATCCCAGCCGCAGGAAATGATCCCCACCTTACCGCTCTTCTTCGCTGCTTCATCCACCGCCGCGAAATGCTCCGGGATCTTCGCATGGGTATCAAAGCTGTCGATTACATTGAAATACTGAACAAATTCCGGAGTCTGCACCGGAAGATCCGTAGCGCTTCCTCCGCAGAGAATCATCACATCGATTTCATCCTTCATCCTCGCCGCTTCTTCCACACGGCAGACCTTTACGCCCTCCGTCAAAATGGAAACTGTCAAAGGATCACGTCTGGTGAACACTGCTGCAAGTTTCATGTCCGGATTCTGCTTAATGGCGCATTCCACACCCTTTCCCAGGTTTCCATAGCCCAGGATACCAATTCTGATCTGTTCGCTCATTCTGAATTTCCTCCTTTTTGGCACAAACTCTGTTCGTGCCGGCCGCATTATTCATCGCCGCGCAGGCGGCTTTATCCAGTTTCGTTTTTCGTGTTACAGTATATAACAAAACCGGCCGGAATCCAATCCC
>UQVK01000130.1 GCA_900544445.1 uncultured Lachnospiraceae bacterium | reverse complement strand
ATAAAAGTGAGTAAAATAGGCTTCATAACTTTGAAATAATCACAGTGATCCGGCTGTAAGGCGGCGGAAGGCGCAGAAACAGGGAAGAGGAAATCTTTGCGGCCGGAGGAGGAGGTCAAAATTGGCGAGAGTGTATAATTTTTCCGCAGGCCCGGCGGTCCTGCCGGAGGAGGTTTTAAGGGAAGCGGCGGCCGAGATGCTGGATTACAGAGGAAGCGGCATGTCCGTGATGGAAATGAGCCATCGTTCCAAAACCTTTCAGACGATTCTGGACGAGGCGGAAGCGGACCTGAGGGACCTGATCGGGATTCCGGACAATTACAAGGTGCTTTTTCTGCAGGGCGGCGCGAGCCAGCAGTTTGCGATGATTCCCATGAATCTGATGAAAAACCGGGTGGCGGATTACATCGTGACCGGCCAGTGGGCGAAAAAAGCCTGGCAGGAGGCTTCCAAATACGGAACGGCCAACAAAATCGCTTCCTCCGAGGATCAGACCTTCTCCTACATACCGGACTGCTCCGATCTTCCCATTTCAGAGAATGCGGACTATGTCTATATCTGTGAAAACAATACCATTTACGGAACCAAATTCAAAACCCTTCCCAACACGAAGGGAAAGCCGCTGGTAGCGGACGTGTCCTCCTGTTTTCTTTCCGAACCCGTAGACATCACGAAATATGCGCTGATGTACGGCGGCGTCCAGAAGAACATCGGCCCCGCGGGCGTGGTGATCGTCATCATCAGAGAGGATCTGATCACGGAAGACGTGCTTCCCGGCACGCCCACCATGCTGCAGTATAAGATCCATGCGGACGCGGGCTCCCTTTACAATACGCCTCCTGCCTATGGCATTTACATCTGCGGCAAGGTCTTCAAATGGCTGAAGAAGCTCGGCGGACTGGAAGCGATTCAGAAAATCAATGAGGAAAAGGCTGCCATTCTGTACGATTTCCTGGACGAAAGCAGATTGTTTAAAGGGACTGTGCGCAGGCAGGACCGCTCCCTGATGAATGTTCCGTTTGTCACGGGAAGCGATGAGCTGGATGCGAAATTCGTGAAGGAAGCGAAGGAACACGGGCTGGAAAACCTGAAGGGTCACAGAAGCGTGGGAGGCATGCGTGCCAGCATCTACAACGCCATGCCCATGGAAGGTGTGCGCAGTCTGGTGGAATTTATGAAAAAATTTGAAATGGAGAATTAAGCCATGTTTCATTATTACTGCCTTAACCCCATCTCGAAGGTGGGCCTGGAGGGCTTTACGGAAGAGTATCAGAACACACAGAACATGGAAGAGGCGGACGGCATTCTCGTCCGCAGCGCTTCCATGCACGATATGGAGCTGCCGGAAAACCTGCTCGCGGTGGCGCGGGCAGGCGCAGGCGTAAACAACATCCCTTTGGAAAAATGCGCCCAGAAGGGCATCGTGGTGTTCAACACGCCCGGAGCGAACGCCAACGGCGTAAAGGAGATCGTCATTGCGGGAATGCTGCTGGCCTCCCGCGATATCGTGGACGGCATCAACTGGGTTCGTGAGAACAGCGGCGATGCAAACGTGGGCAAAGCGGCGGAAAAGGTGAAGAAGAATTTTGCCGGAACCGAAATCCAGGGAAAAAAGCTGGGCATCATCGGACTCGGCGCCATCGGCGTGAAGGTGGCGAACACGGCGAAGCATCTGGGAATGGAGGTCTACGGCTATGACCCTTATGTATCCGTGGATGCGGCCTGGAACCTGAGCCGGGATGTGAAGCATGTGATCGATGTAAATGAGATTTATGAGGAATGTGATTTCATCACGATCCACGTCCCCCTCATGGACAGCACGAAGGGGATGATCAATGAGGAGGCCATCGCAAAGATGAAGGACGGCGTGATCCTTCTGAACTTTGCCCGTGATCTTCTGGTGGATGAGGAGGCGGTGATCCGCGCCATCGAGAGCGGAAAGGTGCGCAGATACGTGTCCGACTTCCCCAATCCTGTGACCGCGGGAAAGAAGGGCTGCATCGTCATTCCCCATCTGGGCGCTTCCACCGAAGAATCCGAGGACAACTGCGCGGCGATGGCCGTGAAGGAACTGATGGATTATCTGGAAAACGGAAACATCAGAAACAGCGTCAATTATCCTTCCTGTGATATGGGCGTCTGCACACAGGCGGGACGCATCAGCATCTTCCATAAGAATGTGGCGAATATGATCACCCGGTTCGCGGCGGTTTTCGGTGAAAAGGGAATCAATATCTCCGACATGATCAACAAATCCAAAGGGGAGGTCGCCTACACCATGTTTGACGTGGAGGAACAGGCATCGGAGGAAATCATAAACATGCTTCGCGCCATTCCCGGCGTATTCCGTGTGCGTGTGGTGAAATAGAATCCTGGTAAGGAGCGGCTGCGAATGGAGCAAAGAAGTCACGTGCAGGCACGACGCACGTGTTGTCCATTTTGAATCGGCTGTGAAGAGTAACAGGGAAGAAAGGCACATCAGATACGGTGTGCCTTTTCTGCTTGTATCCGAATGCGGAATCGGGTATACTGTATATTGTAGATGAGAGAAAAAGAACATGCCAGATATCGGCAGATGGGAGGGAAAATGGCGGAGGTAAGACCTTTTCGGGCCTGGAGGCCTGCACAGGGACTGGCAGAAAGGATTGCAGCTCTTCCCTACGATGTTGTGAATGGGAAGGAGGCCAGAGAGGAGACACGGAGGGAACCCTTTTCCTTTCTCGCGGTGGACAGGCCGGAAACCCAGTTTGAAGAGGAGAACATGGACGTTACGGAGGACCGCGTATATGAACGGGCGGGAACGCTTTTACGGCAATGGATGAAGGAGGGCAGCCTTCAGCAGGAGGCGGAGCCCTGTTATTATATATATGAGCTGGAACGGCAGGGACGTGTCCAGACGGGGATTGCGGCCTGTGTGTCGGTGGACGATTATCTGAACGGCGTGATCCGCAGGCATGAAAATACGAGAAGCGATAAGGAAGAGGACAGGACCCGACATGTGAGGGCCTGTGAGGCGCAGACCGGTCCGGTATTTCTCGCCTATCGCGCGGCAAAGGCGGTTACGTCCGTTACGGAGCGCTGCAGAAGGGAGGCCTGCCTGTATGATTTTGCCTCCCCCGACGGCATCAGCCACCGGGTCTGGCGGATCGGCAGAAAAGAGGACATCCGGGCGGTTCATGAGGCGTTTGAAAAGGTGGAAAGGCTGTACATAGCGGACGGGCATCATCGCTGTGCTTCTGCCGTCCGCGTGGCGCAGGAATGCAGGCGCAGATGTCCGGATTATACAGGAGAGGAGCCCTTTAATTTCATCCTGTCCGTCCTGTTTCCGGATGATCAGCTCACCATCCTGGAATACAACCGGGTGATCCGGGATCTGAACGGCCTGACGCCGCAGGAATTTTTACGAAAAATTGAAGAGATCTTTGAAATCACTCCGGAAGAAGGGCCTTACCGGCCGGAAAGAAAGGGGCGGTTCGGTCTGTATCTGCAAAAGAAGTGGTACCGTCTGGTCCGGAAGCCGGAGATCGGAGAACAATACGGGAAAGCGGGAACGGCAGGAGATTCGCTTCGAAAGCCCGATCCGGTTCGGGAACTGGACGTGGCCGTTCTGCAGAGAATGATTCTGGAACCGGTCCTTGGAATCACAGATCCCAGAACGGATGAAAGAATTGATTTTGTAGGAGGAATCAGGGGGCTGAAGGAACTGGAAAGACGGTGTGAGCAGGACTGCGCCGCAGCCTTTTCCCTGTATCCCACATCCATCGGGGAGCTGTTTTCTGTGGCGGACGCAGGACTTCTGATGCCGCCGAAGTCCACCTGGTTTGAGCCGAAGCTGAGAAGCGGGCTTTTTATTCACAGTCTGAAGGATGAAGAGGATGTCCATGCGGATATTCTTCATCATATGGAAAAAGAATGAAAAAAGAGGGAAGGAAGAGGGATCTGATATGAAGGACAAACTGTATAAGCTGATGAACTGGCCGGAAATCGAGGCGATCATCTATTCAGAGGAGGACAATCCCCACAGACTGCTTGGGCCTCATGCGGCGGGAAATGCCATCGTGTTTCAGGCGTTCTGGCCGGATTCGCAGAAGGTGGAGCTTGTGTTTTCCGATACGGGAAAGGAAGTGGAAATGGAGCTTGCGGACGAGGCCGGGTATTATGCGGCTCTGATTCCGGGAAAAGAGGTTCCGTCCTATCAGTACCGGGTGACCTGGCCGGACGGCACGGTGAAGGTGGAGGGTGATCCCTATCGTTTCGCCCCGGTGATCAGCAAAAAGGATACGGACCGTTTCGCGGCAGGCATCCACTATGAAGCCTACAATATGCTGGGCGCGCATGTGTGTACCATCGACGGCACAAAGGGGGTGCATTTTGCGGTCTGGGCGCCTAACGCTCTGCGGGTGAGCGTGGTGGGAGACTTTAACCACTGGGATGGCCGTGTTCACCAGATGAGACGGCTGTGGGATTCCGGAATCTTTGAACTGTTCATCCCCGGCGAGCTGGAAGGGCAGAATTATAAATATGAGTTAAAGACGAAGGGCGGCCTTACCTACCTGAAAGCGGATCCCTATGCCTTCAGCCAGCAGCTCCGTCCGGATACGGCCTCTGTGATCCGGGATATTTCCGGCTTTGCCTGGGAGGACGAGGAGTGGCTGAAGAAGCGGGAAAAGACGGACTACAGCAATGCGCCGGTCAGCGTCTATGAGCTGTACCTGGGATCCTTCAAACGTCCGGAGGACGACAGACCCTACTGCAATTATCGGGAACTGGCCCCTGCTGTCATTTCCTATGTGAAGGAGATGGGGTATACCCATATTGAACTGATGCCCGTCATGGAGCATCCCTTCGACGGTTCCTGGGGCTATCAGGTGATCGGCTATTACGCGCCCACTGCCAGATACGGCACGCCGGAGGATTTCATGTATTTCATGAACGAGATGCATAAGGCGGGAATCGGCGTGATTCTGGACTGGGTGCCTGCGCACTTCCCCAGGGATACCTACGGCCTTTCCGCTTTTGACGGAACCTGTCTGTATGAGCATCTGGACCCCAGACAGGGTGCTCATCCTCACTGGGGGACGCTGATCTACAACTACGGAAGGCCTCAGGTATCCAACTATCTGATCGCAAACGCCCTGTTCTGGATTGAACAGTACCATGCCGACGGCATCCGCATGGACGCGGTGGCCTCCATGCTCTATCTGGATTATGGAAAGCAGGACGGCGAATGGGTGGCCAATATTTACGGCGGAAATGAGAATCTGGAGGCCGTGGAATTCTTAAAGCATGTCAACAGCATGATCCATAATAGAGGGCGCGGCGCCCTGTCCATCGCGGAGGAATCTACCGCATGGCCGCTGGTTACGGGAAGCCAGGAGGAAGGCGGCCTTGGCTTTGACATGAAGTGGAACATGGGCTGGATGAACGATTTCCTGAACTATATCAGACAGGACCCCTACTTCCGTTCCGGCTGCCACAATATGCTCACCTTCAGCATGGTTTATGCCTACAGCGAGCGGTTCATGCTGGTGCTTTCCCATGACGAGGTGGTGCACGGAAAGGCGTCTATGCTGGGCAAGATGCCGGGAACCAGAGAGGAACAGTTTGCCAACCTGAAGGCCAGTTACGGCTATATGATGTGTCATCCCGGCAAGAAGCTTCTGTTCATGGGACAGGATATCGGAGAATACGACGAGTGGAATGAAAACAGAGAGGTGGAGTGGTATCTCACAGAGGAAGCGGACCATAAGGGACTGCAGGAATTTGTGAAGGCTCTCAATCATCTCTATACCTCTGCGCCGGCTCTTTCCGTGAAGGATACCAGCTGGGACGGCTTTGAGTGGATTGACTGCATCAGCGCCAACGACTGTATCCTTTCCTTTGTACGCAAGGGAAAGAAGGATGAGGACATGCTTCTGGTGGTGGTGAATTTCGCAAACGTGGAAAGAAAAGGCTTCCAGGTCGGCGTGCCTCTGAATGGAAAATATAAGGAAATCCTTAACTCTGACGCGAAGGAATACGGCGGACAGGGAAGAACGAACCCCAGAGTGAAGACGGCTGTGGAGGAAGCATGGGATGGAAGGGAATATTCCATCAAAATGACGCAGGCTCCCTTAAGCGTCAGTATTTTCTCCTATCAGCCATACACGAAGGAGGAACTGAAGGAAATCGCCAGAAAGAAGGCGGAAAAGGCGCGTAAGGAGAAGGAAGCGGCCAGAAAGAAAAAGAGCGCGAAAAAGGCCGCGTCAGGCCGCGTTGCGAAGACTCTGAAGGAAGAGCTGGAGGAAAAGGTATTCGCCGCCGAGGCGAAGATCTCTGAAAACGGCGAGGTGGAAAAGCCTGTCAGGGTAACGAAGCCCCGGAAACGGATGACGGAGGCGGAAACAGAAGAAAACGGAGAAGAAATGGAGTAAATCAATGATTTGGGACAGGGCAGCAGCATTCATGACAACAACGGCAGGAGTGGTACCGGGATGGAGTTTTCTGACGCTTCTTTCTTCGGAAACGGAGGTTTCCGAAGAACTGGCGGTCGGACAGCAGCTTCTGCAGGCTGCTCCCCAGTCCCTGATCGATCTGCTGGTGCGTGTTGTTTTCTGCATTGTCACATTTTTGATCGGCTCCCGCGTGATCAGTCTGATCCGGAAGCTGGTCGGAAAGGCCCTTGTGCGTACGGGAGCCGCCGGACAGGCGGGAAAGTTCATCGATTCCTGCGTCCGGGTGATCCTGTATGCCTTTCTGATCTTTCAGATCGCCATGCATCTTGGGATCAATGCGGCGACCATCGCCACTGTGCTCGGCTCCGCCACCGTCACGGTGGGTCTTGCCTTCCAGGGCAGCCTGAAGAACTGCATCGGCGGCATCATGATCATGATCCTGCATCCCTTCCGGGTGGGTGATTATATCATAGAGTCCACCTACAACAGCGAAGGAACGGTGTCGGAGATTACGGTTTTCTATACCAAGCTGGCCACCATGGACAATAAGACCATCATCCTTCCCAACGGTCCGCTTTCGGACACCGGGATCACAAATGTGACCAGAGAAGAAAACAGACGGGTGGAGCTGAAGGTGGGGATTTCCTATGAAGCGGACATCCGGAAGGCGAAGCAGGTGCTGGAGGAGCTTCTGGTACAGGAAGAGCGGGTGCGCAGAGAGCTTGGCTATAATATTTTTGTGGACGAGCTGGGAGACAGCGCCGTGGTTCTCGGTGTGCGCTTCTGGACAAAAACCGAAGATTACTGGCCTGTCCGCTGGAAGAT
This sequence comes from uncultured Lachnospiraceae bacterium, assembly GCA_900544445.1. GTDB lineage: Bacteria > Bacillota > Clostridia > Lachnospirales > Lachnospiraceae > Eisenbergiella > Eisenbergiella intestinigallinarum. The sequence continues at coordinate 239 of UQVK01000130.1, read as the reverse complement.
GCTGGAAGATATCAAATATGCCTTTGACGATAATGGGATCGGAATTCCCTATCCGCAGATGGATGTGCATCTGGATCATGCGCAGGGGCAGAAAAGCGGTGAAGCCGGATAAGGATAAATGACAAAAAAGGAAAAAAGTTCTTGCCAAACGGTGAAAGAGAAGCTATAATAATCCCTGTCGCAAATGCTGGAATAGCGCAGTCGGTAGCGCAACTGATTCGTAATCAGTAGGTCGAGGG
>UQVK01000129.1 GCA_900544445.1 uncultured Lachnospiraceae bacterium | reverse complement strand
CGGCGACCACCGAGATCTACACAAGGAGTATCGTCGGCAGCGTCTCCGGCAGCCTCTGGATGCCCATCAGCTTCCGTTCGTCCTCGGTCATGGCGAAAATGTCGCAGTCCACGCTCTTCGGCGGCTCGATTTTGTTCCGGATGCCGTCCAGTCCCGCCCGCAGGCACACGGCAAGGGCCAGATAGGGATTGGCCGCCGGATCGGGGCTTCTCAGCTCGATCCTCGTCTCCTCCCCTCTGGGAGAGGGAACCCGGATCAGCGGGCTTCTGCTCGCCCTGCTCCAGGCGATATAGGTAGGCGCTTCGTACCCGGGAACCAGCCGCTTATAGGAATTGATCAGCGGATTGGTGACGGCCGTAATCGCGCGGATATGCTTCAGCAGCCCTCCGATAAAATAGTAGGCTTCCCGGCTCAGGCCGTTTTCATCGCTGCTGTCCTGAAAAATATTTTTTCCGTTCTTTAAAAGCGCCATGTTGATATGCATGCCGGAGCCGTTGATTCCCGCGCGGGGCTTTGGCATGAACGTGGCATACAGGCCGTGCCGCTTGGCAATGGTCTTTACCGTCAGCTTGAAGGTCTGGATATTGTCCGCCGTGGTCAGCGCCTCAGCCGCCTCAAAATCGATTTCATGCTGGGCGGGGGACGCCTCGTGATGGGAACTTTCCACCACAAATCCCATCTCCTCCAGCGTCAGCACAATATCGCGCCTCGCATTTTCTCCCAGATCGAGGGGGCTGACGTCAAAATATCCGGCCTGCTCATGGCTGATGGTGGTGGGCCTTGCGTCGTCATCCAGATGGAACAGGAAAAATTCGCATTCCGGTCCCACCTGGAACAGATATCCCATTTCCGCCGCTTCCCTCAGCGCCCGCTTCAGGATATACCGGGAGTCCCCCTCAAAGGGCGTCCCGTCCGGACGGACGATATCACAGATCAGGCGCGCCACCTTGCCCTGCTGGGGCCTCCATGGAAAAATCTCCAGCGTATTCGGGTCCGGCTTCAGATACAGGTCTGAATCCTCAATGCTGGCAAAGCCCTCAATTGCTGAGCCGTCAAACATGAACCTGCCCTCCAGTGCCTTTTCCAGCTGGCTGGCCGTCACCGCCATGTTTTTCAGGCTCCCGAATATATCCGTGAACTGAAGGCGGATAAACTCCACATCCTCCTCTTCCACCAGCTTCATAATATCTTCCTTGGTGTAGTTGTTCATATCATTTCTCCAATCTGCCGCCGGAGCGGCCTGCGCTTTTCCTGAAAAAAGGCGCTCTTACCTCCCGGTAAGAGCGCCCTTGCCCTACCATGTATCATAACAACAGGGCTTTTGGTTTGTCAACTTCTTTTTACCTTAAATAAAATTCTTCTCCGTTCTCCGTCCGGCTGTCCGTTCCGATCCACACCCGGAACCGTCCCGGCTCGCTTCTGTATTCCATGTCGATGGTCCAGAACCGGAGCATTTCTTCCCGAATTTCAAAACGGACCTCCTTTTCTTCGCCGGGTGCCAGGCTGATCTTCTGAAAGCCTTTCAGCTGGCGGACCGGCCGGGAAACGGAGCCCTTCACATCCTGGATGTACATCTGCACCGCTTCCCTTCCTTCCATGTTTCCGGTGTTTTTCACCCTTACCGACGCATGGATGACATCCGTCTGTGAATCCAGCACCTTTTGATCCAGTTTCACAGGGGAATACGCGTATTCCGTATAAGATAGCCCATAGCCAAACGGATACAGCGGCTCCTTCGGAATGTCGATGTAACCGGGCATCTGCGGGCGGCCGGTGGCAAAATCGCTGTAATATACCGGAATCTGACCCATGTGATATGGGAAAGTCATGGTCAGCTTACCGGAAGGGTTGCTGTAGCCGTACAGCACATTGGCGACCGCAGGACCGCCCTGGGTTCCCGGCATCCAGGCAAACAGAACCGCTTTGGCATAAGCGCAGGCCTCCGTCAGAATCAGCGGGCGGCCGGAAAACACCACGAGAATCAGGTTGGAATTCACCTGAGCGACCGCCTTCAGAAGCTTCATCTGGGAAGGCGGAAGGCCGATGTGACCACAGCTTCCGGATTCGCCCGACTCCAGTTCCTGTTCTCCCAGAAGGAGGACCACCCGATCCGCCTTTTCGGCCGCTTCCACCGCCTCTTTTAATTTTTCTTCCGCCGCCTCTTCCGTCTGTTTCCACGTCTCTTCTGCAATCGGGATATAGCCCCGCAGCCACTTCTGTCCGGGCTCCAGGATCTCGCAGCCCTTTGCCCAGATCTGTCCGGGGCAGAGACGCTCCACCCCTTCCTTCACCGTCACGGTATCCTCCCGGTCCGCGAAAAGCGCCCAGGCTCCAAGAAGGCCCTTCTCCTCTCCGAAGGGGCCGATAAAGGCCGTTGTTTCTTCTTTGGAAAGAGGCAGCATGTTTTCTTCATTTTTCAGAAGGACAAAGGATTCCTCTGCCGCCTTCTGTGCCAGGCTGCGGTGTTTTTCACATAAAAGGAGCTCTTTTTCCTTTTCCGGCGATCCGTCCTTAAAGGGATTCTCAAACAGGCCCAGGTCCTTTTTCAGCTCCAGCACCCGCAGGACCGCTTCATCCAGAAGCTCCTGCGCCACCTCGCCCCGTTCGATCTGCCCGCATAGAAAATCACTGTAGCAGCGGCTCATCATATCAATATCCACACCGGCCTCCAGGGCAAGGCGGGCCGCTTCCGCCTCATCCTCCGCCAGACCATGGGCGATCAGCTCCTTCACTGCAGCGTAGTCGGAAATCAGCACGCCCTGAAAACCCATTTTTCCCCGCAGGATTTCGCGCATCAGCTTCCGGTTTCCGGTGGATGGCACGCGCTCCAGCGTGTTGAAGGAACTCATGACCAGCCGCGCTCCCGCCCGGACCGCCTTCTCATAGGCGGGAAGATAATCTTCCAACAGGGTGCGCTCCGACAGCTCCACCTGGTTATATTCCCTTCCGCCCAGAGGCGCTCCGTATCCCGCGAAATGCTTCACGCACGCCGCAAGCCTTCCCTCTTCCTTCAGATCGTTCCCCTGATAGCCCTTCACCATCTGTTCGGCCATGATCCCGTTCAGATAAGGGTCTTCTCCCGTGCTCTCCATCACCCTTCCCCAGCGGGGATCCCGCACCAGATCCGCCATGGGGGAAAAGGTCACATGAACGCCGGCTGCCGCGCCTTCCCTTGCCGCGGCTTCCGCCAGCTGCCTGACGAGATCCGGATCAAAGGTACAGCCCTGTGCCAGGGGAATGGGGAATATGGTTTTATAGCCGTTTATGATATCCGCCATGAAAAGGAGCGGAATGTTCAGCCTGTTGTTTTTCAGATGCTCCTCCTGCACCTTTCTCGTCCACTCCGCGCCGGTCAGCGACAGAATCGAACCGACCTGTGCCATCTTCTCGTCGGTAAGCTCCAGATCCTCACAGGGGCCGGTGGAAATATCCGTATCTGTAAAGGCTTCCATGGGGAGCTGCATCAGCTCCCTGCATTTTTCCTGTGTTGTCATCTGATGGAGCAGATGCAGCAGTTCCTCTTTTGTCATGGTATTTCATTTCCCTCCCTATTTTTCGGTCAGCGCGTGATCGATACAGATATGTCCGCCGCTCCACACCTTTCTGCTGCTCCAGTCCTCATCCGCATCCGCCCAGAAGGGATCCGTGCCGGGCAGGCCCAGCGGCAGGAACATGGCGCTGCACAGATACAGGCTTCCCGTGTTGATGTATTCCTCCGCCAGTTCCGGCTGGTATCCGCATACGCCGGGGAGCAGCCATCCCTTTTCATCAAACATGTCTTCGCTGGCCATGCATCTTTCCATCACCGCCGTAAGGGCGCAGCGCACCTGCGCGGGATGCACCTGAGGCTCCAGCCTGTGCTGCAGGGCCGCCTGCGCCAGCATCTGAAACGCGCCGAACCGGTAACAGATGGAACGGCCGATCACCGGATAGCTGCCGTCCGGCGCGATCAGGCGTTCCAGAACGGAAGCATACCGGGAGGCCCTTGCCAGCACCCGTTCCTTCATGGAAGCATATTCCTCCCTGGAATCCCCGAACAGCTCCATCAGATCCACATACATGGGCTGAATCACAAAGCTGTTATAATAGTCCCAGTGGAACATGGGGCCGTCTCCATAAATGCCGTCCCCCTTGTACCAGTCCTGAAACGTCCGAAGCGCATAGGCGATCCGCGTCCTGTCATAATCCGTTTCACCCAGAACATACAGCCCCGCTTCCACCATGGCGGAGAAGAAAATCCAGTTGTTTCCTCCCGGCGTGATGATCCGGGTCGAACGAAGCGCCCGGACCAGATTTTCGCGCACCTTTTCCGGAAGCGCGCCCGCAAGCCGCCTGGGCGCGCGCACCAGCGCATGGCACAGAAAAGCCGCGTCCACCAGCGGCTGTGCTCCTTCCGTGAAGTTCATGAAATCTGCCGACTCCGGGTCCGTCGCCCGGTCGATGCAGCGGACTGCCCGTTTTCGCCAGAGCTCCTGCTGTTTTGCCTCTTCTCCTTCCAGTCCTTCCGCTTCCAGCCAGGGCGCAAGTCCCAGCATGCTTCTTCCAAAGGCTTCCAGCGGCGCGAACGCCGAGCGTTCCTCATGGAACGGAAGCGGTATGCTTCTTTTCAGTTCTTCCTTTTCCAGCGCGCAAAATACCGGAGACAGGATGTGCAGCATGGCGTCCAGCCATTTTTTTCTTGTTTCCATGTTTTCCTCCATGCCGAAGCGTTTTACGCTGAGGCGCGCGCGCCGAACCTCCAGTTCGGCGCTGCGATAACGGGATTTGCGACGCTTCGGCGCAAATCCTGATTGAAAAAATGCGCTATCGAGCGCATTTTTCAATCTTTCCTCCATACAGAATCATTTTACGCTGAGGCACAAGCGCCGAAACGGGGTTCAGCGCTGATGAAGCCATCTTTTCCCTCTCAGAAAGCGAGCCGCACCTCTTCCGTCAGCCCGTCCGAGCAGACGAATTCCAGGATGGTCTTTGTTTCCGTCTTCTGCACGATCCGCGCTCCGCCCTTTACCGCCTCCATGCTGCTCACACTGCCGTTTACCACCACCCAGATCCGGGAAGGTCTGCTTTCCTGGTAATTCCAGAATCGTCCATAGACTGCCTTTTCCACCCGGTTCCGGTTCAGATCATAATCTTCGCTCTCCCCGAAATAGAACCGCAGGTCGGGATCGCAGACCGCCAGATTGACGGAGCCGTCTTCGTTTTCCGTCACCGTCATCAGGCAGCTCTCCGTCACCCCGTCAATGTAGCGGTCGTGAAGCTCATAATCCTTTCGGAACAGCACGTAGTCCGTTTTGTTGAACATCCGCACGATGTGCGCATATGGATCCTGACGGACGATCTGAATCTGCTCTGCAATATTCAACTGCCGGATGCCTTCCTCTCCCTTTCCCATCCGGATCAGATAACGGTAGGAAGCGTCCTTCGGCGTGCTTCCGTGGTTGAGCAGGGCGAATACGCGGTGACCGAAGGTGTCGTTCTGATCCTTCATATCCCGGGATACGTTGTCCTTCTCAAAGAACCGCAGATCGTCCTCTTCCCACAGGAAATAGCCGTTGTTCCTGTTGTCCGTCAGGATGTTTCCGTGCCGCTTCGCTCCGGAGCCGTAATCCTGAAAAATCGTGGTTTCCGCATCATAGCCGCATCCGCTTCTGATCCCGCTCCCCAGACAGAGGATCACATCCTCATAAAAATGCCAGGATTTGTTCGCCCGGAAGCTGTCCAGTCCGTATTTGGGATGTCCATGCAGCTTCAGGACAAAAATGCCGTTCTGCCTGCTGTCATCCAGGCCGCCCACGAAAGGCTGGTCGGAGAAAAGCCACTCCGCCCATTCATCCTCCACATCATACGGGCGGGATTTGAGCTGTTCATAGGGGATGCAGACCGCGGTCGTTCCATTCCACCGCCTGTAATCAAAGCCCTCATCGATCATGACGCCGTTTTTCACGCCGCTGTCTTCGTCGGGGTACCGGGACAGCTCCAGGAAGCCGAAGGAACGGTACATGCCGAAGGCGCTGTATCGGGAGCCTGAACCCACCTCATCCGGCCATACCTCCACCGGATAGACATACTGGCTGCAGCCGCGTACCGTGGCCGCCAGCTCTCCCCTGCGATGCACGGCCGCGGCCGCATAGGCAAGCGTCTTGTGGGAATCAGGAAGCAACGCCGGCCGAATTCCCTGTTCCGTAAATTCCCGGTAATACTCCGACGCCTTCTGGCGGGAAGAGGTCTGCGCCAGCCGCAGATACATGGCCGCGGCCTGGCGGTCGTGGAAGGCACGCGCGAAATGAGCGAATTCACAGACGGAAACCTCGCTTTTCGCCTGGAAAAAATACTGGCTCATTCCAAAGCTTTCGTAAACGCCCTGATAAATCTGATATTCCGTCAGGAGAATCTTCCAGAGCCGTTTCCGCGCCTCCTCCCCGATCTGAAATTCCGTATCCGCAAGCACATCCAGCACCCGCGTCAGAGAATACACCGCCACGGTCTGATAGGATCTCACGTAGCCTCCGTGGTGAAAAATGGTTCCGTCCTTCTTGCAGCCGCTGGCAATGCCCGGCGCATAGCCCAGGCAGTAATTTTCCAGATAGAAATGGAAATGACGCATATCCGTCATTTTTTCCCTGCCGTCTTCCATCAGCAGAATGCTGGCAAGCAGGGTGGGAAGCTCCATTCCGATCACGTCCGAATCCTCGAACCGATATCCCGCCACCCCGTTTTTGGAGGTCACGTCATAGATCCTGCTGAATTCATAGGCCCCTTTGATATAATTGACGGCCTCTTCCAGAATTCCCATCTGTTTCAGATACGGCTTCATGAGAAGCAGGCTGCTGGCTGCGCCGCGCCCGTTATACCAGTTGATAACCGTGTTCTGATCCTTCAGATGAAGGAAGGCAAGGCGGAACCGCTCCTGCAGCGCCCTGTCCCCTTCCTTCCGGCATTCCCTGGCGAGCGCCTTCATCATGCGCACGTAGGTGGTGCTGTCCTGAATATGTACGCCGGTGATCCGTCCCTGCTCCTCCTTCAGCGCATATCCGTCCCAGAAGGCCAGAAGCTCTTCCCTGGGCGGAAGGCGGAACTCCACAAAGGGAGGCATATCGATCTCATCGCACAGGGAAAGATACCTCTCCTCCAGCCGCGCAAAGGCTTCCTTTTGGGCTTCCGTCGGCTCTTCTCCCATAAAAACAGGGCGGTTCAGCCATGTGCCGTTTCTGTCATACTCCCAGATGATGGAGCGCTTCGTATGCTTTCCAAGCTCCTTCACCCGGTCGCTCATGCGTTCATAAACATGAAGCGGATCCATGGAACGGCAGAGGCAGATTTCATCCAGATAAACGGTCGTCTCGGCCTGTCCGCAGCCGGACAGACAGATTTTCACCTGATTCATGTCCGCCCGGTATTTCCCCTTCATAAAGCCCCGCTCATAGGGGATGTTGATTTCCTTCCACCCTGCGTAATTCAGGCAGTATTCGAACTGCAGCGCCGTCTTTCCGTCTTTCCCAAAGGAAAAAATGAGGCTTGTCTCCGACGGGCTTTCGCTGTATACAAAGCAATGGAATCCGAACAGATGCTCCAGAATGCTTTCTTTTTTCCCGGAAACGGCAGCCCCGCCAGAGGCCGCAGCATCGCCGGAAGCCGCAGTTCCGCAGGTCGCAGCAGCATCGCCGGAAGCCGCAGCATCGCAGGCTGCCGGAACCTCGTAGGTTACGACCTCCTTCCGTTCCCGGTTGATAACCGTCCTGTGCGCTTCCAAAACGCTGCCCTCCCGTCCGGTCCATTTCAGGGAGGCGTCCGTAATATAACGTTCCCCCGTCTCCTGAAGCGTTCCGTCCGTTACCGTCAGATCTTTCCATCCAATTCTGTTATCCTGTTCCATAACCACCTCTTTTTACCAGTACATCTTCCAGTCCATGCTCAGTCTGGTCAGTCCTTCCAGATAAAAA
>UQVK01000128.1 GCA_900544445.1 uncultured Lachnospiraceae bacterium | reverse complement strand
GTTACAGGCAGAAATGGAGGAAAAAATGGCAGAAAACAGGTATGTGGGGGACTATCCGGTGATCGGAATCCGTCCGACGATTGACGGCAGAAGGGGCTATCTGAAGGTAAGAGAGTCGCTGGAGGAGCAGACGATGAATATGGCGAAGTCTGCGGCGAAGCTGTTTACCGAGAATCTGCGCTATTCCAATGGGGAGCCGGTGAAAGTAATCATCGCTGATACTACCATCGGACGTGTGGGAGAGGCGGCTGCCTGCGCGGACAAGTTCCGGAAGGCGGGCGTGGATATTACGCTGACGGTTACGCCCTGCTGGTGCTACGGAGCAGAGACCATGGATATGGATCCCAAGACGATCAAGGGCGTGTGGGGATTTAACGGAACGGAGCGTCCCGGCGCGGTATATCTGGCGAGCGTGCTGGCCACCCATGCGCAGAAGGGACTTCCCGCTTTCGGCATTTACGGACATGATGTACAGGATATGGATGAAACGGAGATCCCGGAGGATGTGGCGGAGAAGCTGCTGCGCTTCGGCCGGGCGGCGGTTGCAGTCGCCACCATGCGGGGCAAATCCTACCTGCAGATCGGTTCCATTTGTATGGGAATCGGCGGCTCCATCATCGATCCTGCTTTTATTGAAGAATATCTTGGCATGCGCGTGGAGTCCGTGGACGAGGTGGAAATCATCCGCCGCATGACAGAGGGTATCTACGATCAGGCAGAGTTTGAAAAGGCGCTGGCCTGGACGAAGGCAAACTGCATCGAAGGATTTGACAAGAATCCGGAATCGGTGCAGAAAAACAGAGAAGAGAAGGATAAGGACTGGGAGTTCGTCGTGAAGATGATGTGCATCATCAAGGATCTGATGAACGGCAACAAGAACCTTCCTGAAGGACGCGAAGAAGAAATGGTTGGCCACAACGCCATCGCAGCGGGCTTCCAGGGACAGCGTCAGTGGACGGACTTTTATCCCAATGCAGATTTCGCGGAGGCCATGCTGAATACTTCCTTTGACTGGAACGGTGCGAGAGAGCCTTATGTGCTGGCGACGGAAAACGATGTGCTGAACGGTCTCGGCATGCTGTTCATGAAGCTTCTGACCAACCGGGCGCAGATTTTTGCGGATGTGCGTACCTACTGGAGCCCTGAGGCGGTGAAGAAGGCCACAGGTTACGAAGTGGAAGGCGTTGCGAAGGAAGCGGGCGGATTCATTCACCTGATCAATTCCGGAGCGGCCTGCCTGGATGCCAATGGACAGGCGAAGGATGCGGATGGAAACAATGTGATGAAGCCCTGGTATGAAATCACCGAAGAGGATCAGAAGGCCATCATGGGAGCTACCACCTGGAACGAGGCGGACTTCGGATACTTCCGCGGAGGCGGATATTCCTCCCGTTTTGTGACCGAAGCGGAAATGCCTGTTACCATGATCCGTCTGAATCTGGTGAAGGGCCTTGGACCTGTACTTCAGATCGCAGAGGGCTGGACGGTGAAGCTTCCGGCAGAGGTGACCGACAAGCTCTGGAAGAGAACGGACTACACCTGGCCGTGCACCTGGTTCGCACCCAGAACCACTGGAAAGGGAGCCTTCAAAACGGCTTATGATGTGATGAACAACTGGGGCGCCAACCATGGAGCGATCAGCTATGGACATATCGGTGCGGATCTGATCACCATGTGCTCCATGCTCCGGATTCCGGTGAGCATGCATAACGTTCCGGAAGAAAAGATTTTCCGCCCGTCCGCCTGGAATGCCTTCGGCATGGACAAGGAAGGACAGGATTACAGAGCCTGCGCCGCGTACGGACCGCTGTATAAATAAAAAGAGCAGTCAGGAAAGATAAGAAAAAAGGGCCGGTATATGGTGAACTGCCGTATGCACGGCCCCTTTTTTAACAGGAAAGGAGACGCCGGAAAAATGAAAAAAACAGATAAAAAGATGCTTGCCGTCGATCTGGGCGCTTCCAGCGGCAGAGTGATGGCGGGAAGTTTTGACGGAGAAAAAATAAGCGTGGAGGAGCTGCATCGTTTTTCCAACGATCCGGTGACGCTTGGGGGAACGATGTACTGGGATTTCCTGCGTCTGTTCCACGAGATCAAACAGGGACTTCTGAAATCAAAAAAATACGGGAAGGCGGACAGCATCAGCGTGGACACCTGGGGGGTGGACTTCGGCCTGCTGGATGCGCAGGGATATCTTCTGGAAAATCCGGTGCACTACAGGGACGGAAGGGTGAACGGCATGCTGGAGAAGAGCTTTGCTCTGCTGGATGCGGATCGTTTTTACCAGATCACCGGCACGCAGTTTATGGAAATCAATACGGTATTTCAGCTGTTGTATCTGGCTCAAAACAGGAAGGAGCTTTTGGAGCGTGCGGACTGCATGCTGATGATGCCGGATCTTTTTCATTATTTCCTTTGTGGGGAAAAATGCTGTGAGTATTCCGCTGCATCGACAACACAGCTTCTGAATGCGGTGGATAAGACCTGGTCAAAAGAGGTGGTGGAAGCGCTGGGGCTGCCGGGGAACATTCTTCTTCCCGTGTCCCCGTCCGGAACGCCGTTGTCCCCTTTGCGGACCGAAATCGCACAGGAGCTGGGCCTGGAGCCGATGCTGGTGGTGGCAGGCGCGGGACATGATACCCAGTGCGCCATGGCGGCGGTTCCCACCCAGGAAAAGGATTTCATTTTCATCAGCTGCGGAACCTGGAGCCTGTTTGGAACGGAACTGCCGGCTCCCATCATTACACAGGACAGCAGGAGGCTGAATATCGCCAACGAAGGCGGCGCCGGCGGACGCATTTCCTTCCTGAAAAATATCATCGGCCTGTGGCTGGTGCAGGAAAGCCGTCGTCAGTGGATGCGGGAGGGAAAGGAATACAGCTTCGGAGAGCTGGAAAAGCTGGCGGCAAAAGAAGCGCCGTTTCGCAGCCTGATTGATCCCGATGCGCCGGAATTTGTACCCGCAGGAGACGTGCCGGAACGGATCCGGGAATTCTGCAGGCGGACGGGCCAGCCCGTTCCGGAAACAGAAGGGCAGATCGTGCGCTGTATCGATGAGAGCCTGGCATTAAAATACCGGCTGACGCTGGACGAGATCCGCACCTGTACCGGAAAGGATTATCCGGTCATCCACATGGTGGGCGGCGGCACGCAGAGCGGCCTCCTCTGCCAGTTTACCGCAGACGCCTGCGCACGCCCGGTCTGCGCCGGGCCGGTGGAAGCCACCGTTTATGGCAACATCGCCCTTCAGCTCATGGCGGCGGGACAGATCGGCAGTCTTTCTGAACTTCGAAGCATCATCGCGGCATCGGAGCCGGTGAAGAAATATGAGCCCGAGGATGCCGGGGCCTGGACGGAAGCGTATGAGAGGTATCGGGAGAACATCAGCCGGTGGGAAATGGCAGGAAAACAGAGACTCTGAAGGCTACGGCGGGGTCTAAAAGATAATCGGATTTTAAAGGCTGATACGGAAAGGAAATACGGAAATGATCAGGAAAGAGTTACAGGAATGGAAGGAAATGCGCTTCGGCATGTTTATCCATTGGGGGCTTTATGCGCTTTTGGGGCGGGGAGAATGGGCCATGTACGAAGAGGCCATCGATAAGGATGAATACCGGAAGCTGATGGATTCGTTTACCGCAGAAAATTTTGATGCGGGGAAATGGGCCGCTGTGGCAAAGGCGGCGGGAATGAAGTATATGGTTCTGACCACCAGACACCATGATGGATTTGCGCTGTGGGACAGTGCGGCAAGCCATGAACAGTTTACCTCCATGCATACGCCGGCACACAGAGATTTTGTGGGAGAATTTGTGGATGCATGCAGAAGTGCGGGGCTGAAGGTGGGCCTGTACTATTCCCCGCTTGACTGGCGCTTCCCTGGATATTTTTTCCCGCGTATGTACAGAAAAAGCGCCCTGGAGATGCGCAGGCAGTGTCATGAACAGATCAGGGAACTTCTGACACAGTATGGAAAGATTGATATTTTCTGGTTTGACGGCGGGGAGGATTACTGGCTCTGTCATGGACGGAATCTGCACCAGGATAATGCGGGAGAAGATTTTCGCCTGCAACCGCAGTGTCCCGGTTTCTGGGGAGCAGAGGAGCTCAACGATATGATCCGAACGCTTCAGCCCGGAATTATCGTCAATAACCGTTTTGGAAACAGAGAATTTGGTGATTTTGAAACGCCGGAAAAAAGAATCGGAGAATTTAATACGATGACGCCATGGGAAACCAACACGCCGATCAATGGAACCTATGGGTGGGTGGACCGGCCTGCTGCTTCTCTTCGTGACTGTATCCAGACTCTGGTTCGCTGCGCAACGGGAGATGGAAATCTTCTTCTCAATGTGGGGCCGAGACCGGACGGAACGATTGCTCCGGACCAGGCAGAACGGTTAGAGGAGATGGGAGAGTGGCTTTCTTCTTATGGAGAAAGCATTTATGGAACGGGAGGAGGCCCTTTCTTCAATACGGCATCAGGAGGAATGACCTGGAAGGAAAATATCCTTTATGTGCATATTCTGGACTGGAAAACAAACCGGATACATCTTCCGGCGCTGGGGGCTAATATCCTGGATGTTTCCTGCCTGACCGGAAAAACGCTCCGACATTCTATCGAGAACGGTCATTTGAGTCTGTCTGTGGATGCTTCAGATCGTCAGTGTATCGATACCATAGTAAAAATAACCCTGGACCGTTCGGTTTCGGAGTTGAAGGGGGAAGGGGACTGGTATCTGCACGGCCCTGAAGTGGAAGCGGCGAGCGCGCTGATCGTGGAGAGGCAGTAAGGAAGAGGGCGGGGAAAGATCCCTCCATAAATCTGGTTGCTTTCCGAAGACGGGTAGTATATACTGAAAAAGGCCGCAGCGCCGTCGGATGCAGACATCCGGCGGCTTTTCCCGGCCTGACTGAATGAAAGACAAAGGAAGGTACTCCCATGATCCGTTTAATCTGTGTCGCTGTTTTCGTCGTGTTATTTTTAATATTGAGCATACCGCTTCTGATTGCGGAGTGGATCATTGGAAAGTTCAACATGGATCTGAAAGGGAGAAGTTCTCTTGCCATTGTGAACTGGGCGTTCCGTTGGGTGCTCAGGCTCGCAGGGGTGAAGGTGACCTGCATCGGCCTGGACCGGGTGCCGAAGGACAGGGCGGTTTTGTATATCGGAAATCACCGGAGCTATTTTGACATCGTCATGACCTATGTGCGCGTGCCGCGCATGACCGGATACATTGCGAAGGTGGAGATGGAGAAGATTCCGCTTCTTTCCCACTGGATGAGGAACCTGCACTGCCTGTTCCTGGACCGAAAGGATCTGAAGCAGGGAATGAAGACCATCGTGACGGCGATCGAAAAGGTCAAGGCAGGCATTTCGATCTGCATTTTCCCGGAGGGAACCCGGAATAAGGTGGTCGACACCTTCCTTCCCTTCCATGGAGGAAGTTTTAAGATCGCGGAGAAGACGAACTGCCCCATTGTTCCCATGGCCATCAACAATGCGGGAAGCATTTTTGAGGATCATCTTCCGACGATCAGAAAAACCCATGTGGTGCTGGAATACGGGGAACCGATTTATCCGGATCAGCTTTCCAAAGAGGACAGAAAACGCCTTCCGGAAATCACGCTGGAGCGGATTCAGGAAATGTATTTTAAAAATAAGGAGCTGGTCTGAAAAGGGTTGGAATGAAGGGATTGGAGTTCCATATTTACCGGAGCCGGTACTGCCGAAAGGAAGGCGGTACCGGCTCCGTTTTTTATATGTGGAAAAAGAGTATGATCAGACAGTAAAAGAATGATTCATTTGTTTACTTTCTGTGAAAAGCGGATTATTATCAAATGGGGAACTGACGGCGGGAAAAGCCGTCTTATGTGTAGAAGAGGAGGAGGGTTTAATGACGAATCGGGAAAAATTCATCAAAACTTTGAAGTGCGAACCGGTGGGAGGGCAGGTGCCTACCTTTGAGCTGGTGTTCTTTCTCACCATGGAAAAATTCGGGAAGGTTCACCCTTCCCACCGTTTTTATGAACAGTGGAATCAGATGAGCCTGTCAGAAAAGAAGCTTCACATGAATGAGATGGCGCAGCTTTATGTGGATACGGCCAAGGCATACGGGCACAGCGCCATTTTCATCCATCCCAATCCGGGAGACCTGGAAAACACCCAGTGGCTGCTGGAGCTGATCCGGGAAAAGACCGGGGATGAATACTATATCATGATGCACGGGGACCCCACCTGGGCCATTCCGGACGGAGAGGGGATGATGGAGTTTTCCATGCGGATGTACGAGGATGCGGAAGGGCTGAACGCGGAATCCGCGGCGCGGGTGGAGCAGTCGCTGGAGCTTGCCAGGAAGCTGGATGAAAAGGGGCATCTGCTGGATGGTTTTGCGCTCTGCTCGGATTACTGCTTTAATGTGAATCCATTTTTCAGCCCGGACAATTTTGACGAATTTATCGTTCCCTATCTGAAGGAGGTCATCACGGAATACCGGAAGATGGGATATTATACGATCAAGCATACGGACGGGAACATCATGCCCATCGTGAAGCAGATGGCGGACTGCGGGCCGGATGCCATCCACTCGCTGGATCCTCAGGGCGGTGTATCCATACCGGAGGTGCGGAAAATCATCGGAAATGATATCGCGCTGGTGGGAAATGTGAACTGCGGCCTGCTGCAGACCGGAACGGATGAGGAATGCCGCCAGGATGTGCTCCGCGCGCTGCGGGAGGGAATGGCGAACGGCAGGGGCTATATTTTCTCCACCTCCAACTGTGTGTACACGGGGCTTCCGCTGGAGCGCTATGAGATGATGATGGATCTGTGGAAAAAATACGGAAATTATGATCATTATGAGGTAAACTTCGGTGAGAACAATACCAACACAAATGAAGCATGAAAAATTCTCCTATCAAAGCCTGGAGGAAATCAAAGCAAAAGCGGAGGAGCTGCAGATCCACCTTCCCTTCGCCAGCGACACCCGCGTGCTGCTGCAGGAGGCGTCCTTCGGAAATGTCACGCTGAAAAACCGCATGGGAATCGCGCCCATGGAAGGGGCGGACGCGCTGCCGGACGGCTCGCCTTCGGAGCTGACTTTGAGAAGATATGTGAGGGACGCGGAAGGCGGCAGCGGAATGATCTGGTTTGAGGCCATTTCCATTGTGCCGGAGGGACGTTCCAGTGCCCATCAGCTCATGTTAACACGGGAGAATCTGGAGCAGTATAAAAGGTTTACGTCTGCCATCCGGGAGGCCGGAATCCGGGCCAACGGCTTTGCTCCCTATCTGGTCATGCAGGCCAACCACAGCGGACGTTATTCCAATCTGGAAGGGAAGCCGGCCCCGATGATCGCATACCGGCATCCGGAATATGAAAAGCTTCGCCCCGCCGACGACAGCTGTATTGTGACGGATGATTACCTGAAGGGACTGGAAGAAAAATTTGGGGAAGCTTCGCTCCTCGCCAGGGAGGCGGGCTTTGATGCCGTGGACATCAAGGCCTGTCACGGATATCTGCTGATGGAGCTGCTGTCAGCCTGGCAGCGGCCGGGGCTTTACGGAGGAAGCTTTGAAAACCGTACCCGCCTTTTGAAAAACGGCATCGCTGCGGCAAAGGTGCATGAGAACGGGCGGTTTCTGGTGACGGCAAGACTTGGAATCTATGATGGTTTCGCCTGGCCTTATGGCTTCGGCGTGAAGGAAGGAAAGGGCGCGGAGCCGGATATGGAGGAGCCCATCCGTCTGGTGCGTGAGCTTCATGAAGAATACGGACTTCCGATGGTGAACCTGACCATGGGAAACCCTTATGTGAACACCCATGTTACCCGCCCTTTTGACGGCGGAAAATATATTCCGGACGAGCATCCGCTCTTTGGGGTTGCCAGAATCATAAACGGAATCGGCCAGGTAAAAAAAGCGGTTCCGGATATGTTTATCTCTGCCTCCGGGCCTTCTTATCTGCGACAGTATTCCGATCTGTATGCCGCCGGTGCGGTGGAGGAAGGATTGTGTGATAATATGCTGTTCGGAAGGATGTCCTTCGCCGACCCGGCATTTCCGAAGCAGATCATGGAAAGCGGAAGAATAGATCCTTTCAAGACCTGTGTTGCCTGCGGGAAATGCGGGGATCTCATCCGGGCGGGGAAACCTACGGGTTGTATTGTCCGGGATGCGGATACTTATCTCAAATACTACAGGGAATATCAGCAGGAAACGCGCTGAAGCAGAGGGGGAAGATTGAAAAATAAGCCCGATGGCTTATTTTTCAATCGGCAGTTTTGCG
>UQVK01000127.1 GCA_900544445.1 uncultured Lachnospiraceae bacterium | reverse complement strand
TCTGCATCATCGACTCCGCGCCGTCGTCCACGCCCGGCAGGATATGGGTATGGATATCTATGAATCCATGGATGTCTATGAATCCATGAATATCCGTATATCCTTCTTTTCTCTGTGTCTTTGTAGTGTTCATCTCATTTTTCAACTGTTTTCTTCCATAAATACCTTTTTTTATCTTTATTCGGTGCTATTATATACTCGTTTTGCGTATAATGCAAATTCTTTTTGAGAATATGGGAAAATTTACCGTTTCTTTACATTAAAATAATGTCATTCACTCTTGACAGCCAGTTCTTTGTATGCTGCATACCTGTGCAGCCGTCATTTTCATAAAGGAGGTGAATGCATGAGCTTCGGAGAAAGGCTTAAACAGCTAATCGAAGAAAACAACATCACACAACGTCAGCTTTCCAAAGAGCTCAACATAGCTCCCACCACCTTAAGCGGATATGCCAACGGTTATCGGGAACCGGATTTTCTCACCCTGACCCTGTTCGCGGATTATTTCCAGGTATCGGTTGACTATCTGATCGGTTACAGTGACAATCCCTGCCGCACACAGGCTTCCTGCGACCGGGCTGTCGAGCGGCTGCTCTACTACTATGAGAAGCTGTCTCCGGACGGCCGGGATCTTCTGCTGGATGAAGCCCGTCTGTTTCTGAAATACAACCGTCTGAATCGAAAAGAGACGTGAAAGAGATGTGAAAAAAGCCTGACAGATCACCGTCTTCAGCAGTGGTCCGTCAGGCCTTTTCAATCATGAAATGATCTGATTCACTTATTACGTATATCCGTTTACTCCCTCATACCCGAATCACATATCCGTCTTTTCTGGGCTTCGCCTGCGGATGCGGCTGGGCGGAATAGCCAAGGATGCAGTTGCCCACACCGATGTAATCTTCGGAGAGTCCCCATTTTTTCAGCAGTGCCTTCCCCTCCTGCGTCTCAAAGGTCTCACGGGCACGGTGGATCCAGCAGGAATCCACGTCCAGGGAAAAGGCGGCGTTCATCAGGTTTCCCATGACCAGGCTTCCGTCCTCCACACAGGTTCCCCTTTTGCTGTCAGCCAGGACCACGATCACCGTGGGCGCGCCATAGAAGGGATCCCCTTCACTTCCCATGATGGATGCGTTGATGCGAGACAGGGTCTGAATCGTTTCCGGATCCTGTACCACAACCATAACTGCGGACTGCATTCCCATTCCACTGGGCGCATATTCGCCCGCCTTCAGAATCTGTGCCAGCACGTCCTCCGGCACCTGATCCGGCTTATAGGCACGGACGCTGCGGCGCTCCGTCAGTGTTTTTATCGTCTCATTCATATGTACTCCTTTCCCGCCGCTGCAGAGGCGGCGAACCATGCATGAAAAATGGCGTTATTCACGCTTTCTTCCAGTATAGTTTCAGAAAAAAGGGCTGTCAACCTGCCTCCTGCGTTTCCTCCATGTCGTACACACGCCGCCATTCCCTCGTCTCTCCCACCTTTTCCACGGCCGCGCGGTTCTGGGAAAGGAAACGGGTGAGCTGGTAGCAGTCAATCCAGATCTCGTTGTCCGATTCCTTCTGGGATTCGTCAAAAATCAGTTCCATCCCCCAGTGCAGATGAACGGTCTGAATATTGTTCACATTTTCCTCCGCGGAATAGCCCGTATGGCCCATGTAGCCGATTACGTCTCCGGCCGTCACCACACTGCCCTCCGCAAGGCCTTCCGCATACGGGTAGTTCTGGCGCAGGTGGGCGTAGTAATAATATCTCTTCTTATCAAAGCTGCGGATGCCGATCCGCCAGCCGCCGTATTCGTTCCAGCCCAGCGCCTCCACATAGCCGGACTCCACGGCGATGATGGGCGTGCCGATCTGGCCCATCATGTCATGTCCCAGGTGGGGCCTGGCATAGCCGTAACTCCTGGACGCGCCGAAATCATCGGAATCGCTGTAGGGAAAAGCGGCTGCGATGGGAGAAAAGGCCTTCAGGCCGTATTTTCTTCTCCACACCACGTTTCCCTCTTCGTCCTCCTCCTGTATCAGGAACTCGCCCATCATTCCGCCGAGCACCGCCTCATAGGCTTCCTTATAATATGCATAGGAAGAAAGGCCCTCCGTTTCCTCTTCCATTACCGTCTGTCCGGACCGGAGGCGCTGCGCCGTATTTTCCAGATCCACAAGCGCCTTCCTTCCGAATTCCCCGCCGTATCTGGCGGCGGTGCAGGCCAGCAGACTGATCCAGTCAATATGGCAGTCGGTGCCGTAGGTTGTCACATCCGTCTGACAGGCAAAGGACAGGGCCTCGCTGGAAACGTTGAAATCCACCCATTTGATGTAATCCTCCTGGCCCTTTTCCATCTGTTCCGTTTCCCCGTTCTGCCCTGCGGCCGCCTCCTCTTCCACATTCCACTCGCGCCCGGCATTTTCCTCCCTCTCCTTCGTTCCGGTCTTCTCCGCCCGGCTGGCGGCAGAGAAACGGGAGGACAGCAGCTTCCTTTCCTGCCCGTCCGGAAGCATGCTTTTCTCAAGAGCAGAGATCAGAAGAATCAGGGAAAGCAGCGGTATGATCAGACGTTTCCATTTCCGGCGGTTTTTCATGGCGGCTCCCGGTTCTTTTTCTATCCAATATATGAAAAAGGGCCGAAAAAAAGACACCGCGCACCGGCACGATGTCTTTTTTCTTCAGAAAACCGCTTTTACGGTAATACCTGTCAATATTCCGGCTCGATCAGTCCGTAGGTGTTCCCCTTCCTCTTATACACCACGTTCACCTGCTCGGTCTCCGCATTGAAGAATACGAAAAAGTTATGTCCCAGAAGCTCCATCTGCACGCAGGCATCTTCCGGATACATGGGCTTGATGTCAAATTTCTTGGTCCGGACGATCTGAACCTCTTCCTCCTCCGGAAATTCCTTCTCCAGAAATGCCGGCTGGAAATTGCCCCCGGTCTGATGCTTGTCCGTAATCTTATTTTTATATTTTTTAAGCTGTCTCTCGATCACTTCCTCCACCAGATCGATGGACACGTACATATCGTTGCTCGTCTGTTCCGATCTGATGATGCTTCCTTTCACAGGGATCGTCACCTCAATTTTCTGCCTGTCCTTTTCTACGCTCAGGGTGACGTGTACTTCTGTCTCCTTGGTGAAGTACTTTTCCAGCTTGCCGATCTTCGATTCAACCGCGCTGCGCAGGCCCTGGGTAATTTCGATGTTTTTCCCGCTGATAATGAATTTCATGCCGATCATCCCTTCTGTTTCATATTAGGAAAAGCTCTTTTCCTTATCTGGATTATACCATATCCGCAGAATTGCTTCAATGTTTTCAGAATTTTAGAGAAAATAATTCCTTCTTTCTGTCAATCCCCCTCTGTGATAACTTTGTAATTTTTTTGTAAAATTCGTGGAACTCGCCAAAACATCCGTTCCATTAAACGGTCTTCCGATCAGTTTCTTTTCCACATCTCATTCTGTGGATAATGTGGATAACTTCGTGTATAACTGTTTGTCCCTCTAAAATACCGCATTTTCCATGTGGATAACTTTGTGGGCAACTTTTGGGGTATTGTCCGGATATCGACATTTTTTGTGCATATTCTACAATTCACCCCCATTCTGACAATAAATGGGGGATAAATAAAATATCTGACAATAGAATTTATTTATCTGAAACTTCAGACAGGCTGTCCGCATGTCTGCGCAGGCAAACTTTGCCGCAAGCTTGCTCATCCATGCGGCCGCCCTCCGGGCTTATCGCGCAAAAAAAGAGACGGCCCGATTATTCTGGACCGTCCCTAACTTAATTCTCTCTTTAGTTGAAAATTCTTCTGACCGTGATCGGCGTTCTGTAATCCGCATCGGAAACCTTGATTCCGGTCTCCTCCGTGCTCGCATGCACGATCTCGCCATTTCCAATGTAGATTCCCACATGTCCGCTGTAGCAGACGATGTCGCCGGGCTGTGCGCTACTCAGGCCGCCCTCGACTTCTGTTCCCACATTTCTGTCTGCCGAAGAGGAATGCGGAAGGGACACACCGAAGTTCTCATATACGCTCATCACGAAACCGGAGCAGTCCGCACCGTTCGTAAGGCTCGTCCCGCCATATTCATAGGGATTGCCAACGAACTGAAGCGCGAATTCCACAACAGAACTTCCGGCAGAGGATGTGGTCGTATGGGAAGCCGCCGCGCTGGCCGCCTGAACGGACTCCGTCTCAGCTGCCGCTGCACTCTCGGAAGAGGGCTGCTCTGCGCTGCTTTCCACTGCTGTGCTTTCTGAGCCCGTGGCTGTCTCACCCGTACCGGCCGTCTCGGTCGTGCTCTCGGAAGGCTGCTGTGATGCAGATTCCGTCTCGGCCGGATCCGTGCTTTCCGAAGGGGTCTGCTCTGTGGAAGACTCTGACTCGCTCTCAGAAGAGGTTTCTTCTGTGGAAGATTCTGATCCGCTCTCAGAAGGGGTTTCTTCTGTGGAAGACTCCGCTTCGCTCTCGGAAGAGGTTTCCTCCGTGGAAGACTCTGATTCGCTCTCGGAAGAAGTTTCTTCTGTGGAAGACTCCGCTTCGCTCTCGGAAGAGGTCTCTTCTGTGGAAGACTCTGATTCGCTCTCAGAAGAGGTTTCCTGACTGCTTTCTGTCTGTTTCTCTGTTGTATCCTGCTCAGAAGTCGTCTCAGACGACTGTTCTGACACCGGCTCCGGATCGCTTCCTACGGAAGTCTGTTCCTTCGGCTGCTCGGAAGAGGTATTGTCCGCCTCGTTCTGAAGCGCCGACAGGCTCACCGGCTCTACAATTCCCGCCGCTGCGGAAGGAAGTACGTTCACTGCCGATTCCACTCCCGCCGTAAGCGCCACTTCCGTCTCTGAAGCTGCCGGAGCGGTTTCCGGTGCAGCCGCATTCAGAACGCTGGCAACGCCGACGCCGTTTGCAATAGCCGCCTCGACCTGCTGTTCCTGAACGTGGGACACCACCTCGGTATCGATGGCGGATTCACCAACTCCGGTCATACCGGATTCGATATCCTCAGAGGTGACCGCAGGGGCTTCTTCCGCCTCCTGTACGGTTTCCGCTGTCCTTTCCTCCTGAACAGCTTCCTCCTGCACGCTTGAAAGGGAGCTTCCTTCATCCAGCACCAGGCCGACGCCCGCTGCCGGGAGGTCGTAGGATACACCAGATGCATTCGTGTGTGCTGCCGAACCAAATATGATCACCGACGCTGTCAGCGCACAGGTTACGGCTTTCACCCGTGTGTATTTCATGTGTTCCTCCAGTTTTTACTCCAACTGTTACATTTGTTACAAAATTATTACATCTGAGGACAACTATACCACTCGACCGGCTTTTTGTCAACCTTTGCACATCTTCCCCATATTTTGTGGCGGAATCCTCAAATCCGCATAAATAAAGGGAAAAGAAGGATTTTCTCCCCCTTTTCCCGTTTGTGAACATTTTTTGAACTTTTTAAAAGAATGCCCGATTATGATGCATTTTATTCATAAATGGAATCTTTTTGTAATATTTTTTGTACAAAATATAAAATTCCGGTGCTGGTCCCTTCAGCGGGAAAGAACCTTTTATTTCTGAAGAAATGCCTGGGCGCTTTCCACCGCGTTCGCGCCATCCGCCACTGCGGTTACAATCTGACGGAGTTTCTTGGTTCGGATATCCCCCGCCGCGTATACGCCGGGCATGCTGGTTGCGCAGTCCTCGCCCGCGATCAGATAGCCCTTTTCATCTGCGGCGATATTTCCCACAAAGCATTCCGAGTTGGGCCGGATGCCTACGGCGATAAATACGCCCTGCACCGGAAGCTCCGAACTCTCATCTGTTTTCCTGGAACGCAGGGTGAGGCTCTGAACCATATCGTCCCCATTGATGCGCTCCACCACGCTGTCCCAGATCACCTCCACGTTCGGAAGCGCCAGCATGGTCTCCTGCAGGGAACGTGCGGCTCTCAGGCTGTCGCGCCTGTGGATCAGGTACACCTTCTCGCAGGCGCGGGCAAGGAAAATGGCATCCTCCACCGCCACATCGCCGCCGCCCACAACGGCCACCGTCTTTCCCCGGAAAAATGCGCCGTCGCAGGTGGCGCAGTAGGAAACGCCCATACCGGACAGTTCCTCTTCCCCCGGCACGCCCAGATGGCTGTGCACGGCGCCGGAAGCGATGATCACGGCCTTGCCTTCATAATTTCCTTCGGAGGTCTGCACCGTCTTGTAATCTCCCTCATCCCGGATTCCCGTCACATCCGCTTCCACGAACTCCGCCTGCATCTTCTCCGCATGCTCCCGGAACTTCATCCCCATGTCAAAGCCATTGATGCCGGGCAGTCCCAGGTAGTTATCCACCTCATAGGTGTTGAGAACCTGGCCTCCGCTCATGGGGTTTTTCTCTATCACAAGTGTGGAAAAGCCCGCCCTTCTTCCATATACGGCGGCGCTCAGTCCGGCAGGGCCGGACCCGATAATGATCAGATCGTACATCTGCTTTCCTTCCTTTCTCCGTTTGATTTCTTCCATTATAATGGGTTGGCGGAGGCGTTTCAAGCCTGATGTATTTCTCGACGTAAACTCCTTCTAAAACGCGGGGCTTTCCATGGCCTTTCTTCCATGATAAAATGATGAAAAAAACGGAAGGAGAATCCCCATGACAAAAAAAGCGCTGGTAACCGGAGCATCCAGAGGAATCGGACGGGCGATCGCGGGCAGGCTCGCGTCGCAGGGATATGATCTGTATCTCACCTGTCTGCATTCCATGGACGCCCTGACAGAATATGCCCATCAGCTTACCGAAGCATACGAGGTCAAATGTCTGCCTTTTCAGGGGGATATGGGGTGCGCGGCGGATGTGGAACGGCTCTTTTCCTCCGCTCCCATCCGCAGCCTGGATGTGCTGGTCAACAATGCGGGAATCTCCTATATCGGCCTGCTGCAGGATATGACGCCGGAGGAATGGGACCGGGTTCTGTCCACGAATCTGACGAGCTGCTTTCTCACCTGCCGCCTGGCAGTTCCGCTGATGGTTCATGCCAAAAAAGGGCGCATCCTGAACATTTCCTCCGTGTGGGGCGCTGCGGGCGCTTCCACGGAAGCGGCCTATTCCGCGTCAAAGGGGGCGGTGAACAGCCTGACGAAGGCGCTGGCAAAGGAACTGGCCCCCAGCAACATTCAGGTCAATGCGCTCGCCTGCGGGGTGATCGATACGGATATGAACCGCTGTTTTTCCGAGGAGGAACGGCAGGCGCTCATGGAAGAAATTCCGGCGGGCCGTTTCGGTACGCCGGAAGAAGCCGCCGCCCTCGCCTGTCAGATCCTGGAGGCGCCGGAATATATGACCGGACAGATCATCACCATGGACGGGGGATGGATCTGAGGCGGAAGACAGCGCAGAAAGGGACGCTACTGAAGAGCGTCGATGATCTTTTTCATGGCCGGGTATTCGGGAACGGAGATGACGCTGTTCACCTGCGGAGCAATCCCTTCCACAGCGGTTTCTCCCGCCGCCTGATAGGCGCTTGTGCGAAAGCCATGCTTTTCCCAGGCGATCTGCTGAACTTCCTCATCCAGAAGGGCCCGCGCACCCTCACTGCCCGCTTCGTCCAGAGCGATGTAGACGTGGGTGGACCAGACGGTGGGCGTGGGATAGAGCATCACGATGTCGTCTCTGATCTGCTCATAATCCTCCGGGTACTGGACCGCGAATTCCAAAAGCTGGCTTTCATAGCCCGCAATCACCGGTTTATCTCCCACGCCCGTACGGAGGAACTGCTGAAACAGGTCGGAGGAAGAGGTTTCCATGTATCCAAGCCCGTCAAAAATCTGCTTCAGTTCAGGCAATATGCTCTCCACACTGGTTTCATCCACGGTCTGTCCGCCGTTCAGCACACAGGCCAGCAGGGCAGCAAACATGTTGCCGGAGTTGGAGGCTGTGGGATCGGTGGTATCCACCGACACCTGTCCGTACAGTTCCGGAAGCCCCAGCTCTTCCCATGTGGTTCCGGCAAGAATGCGTTCCGTCAGCTTCTGCATATCCGCATAATATACGCCGTCCGTCTGAGAAACGATGCCGTTTGCTTCAAAGGCCTCCAGCACCATCCTGTGGGTATAGAGAACGATGGGCGTATTGAAAATGATCTCCTCCTGAAGGGGCTGGCCGTGCACGTCCTCATAATAGGAAAGCGCGGTCTGGCTGGATGGAAACAGGTAGTTCATGCCCTCCTGGTCTGCGGTCACCATATCCAGGGAGCCGGCTCTGGAATAGTCAAACTGAATGTGGTATTTTCTTTCCAGAATCCGGGCCGCTTCCTCGTCCTCAAACAGGCCGGTCTTTTCCCCGCCGAGATAGCCGCGAAGCACGGTCACTCTGCCATTTTCCCGGTAAAAGGAATAGCCTCCCGCCGCGAGGACCACCACCGCAAGCAGAAGGATCCCGATCAGCTTCGGCTTCATTTCAATCCCTCCATTCTCATCACCTGCTCCAGAACGGCCACATCCGCTTCCATGTCCGTCACCTCATTTTCCACCATCTTTCCAAGCTGCTTTTGAAACGCCTCTGTCAGCGCCGCAGCCGCCCGCTTCATGTTCTCCGTAAGCC
>UQVK01000126.1 GCA_900544445.1 uncultured Lachnospiraceae bacterium | reverse complement strand
ATCCGAGCTCTGCAAACAGTCTGTGCCTGAATGGTACGAGAACGTGTCTGTAATTGTACGGGCCTCCACTGTCTTTTGCACAGATGGACACTTCTTTTTCCGTGCAGGCAATGCCGTCCCCTACACATCCCATGTCCACAGACAACACATCCGTAACACCCTCCGGGATCGAAGCGCTGGCGCCGTGTCCAATTTCCTCAAACACCGTAAAATATTGATAAATCTTACGTTTTGGCGTCTTCCCTGTATCCTTCAGATGTTTCGCATATCCGATCAGAACTGCGGCGCTTAACTTATCATCCAGAAAACGACTCTTGATATACCCGCTTTCCGTTACCCGGGTCGCCGTATCAAAACAGATAAAATCTCCATTTTCAATCCCCAGCGCTTTTACATCCTCTTTCGCATGCACATCCTCATCCAGGACAATCTCAATGTTCTGGAAGTCCCGAAGTGTCTCCTTGTATGAAGTATTTACATGCAGGGACGCATTGACCAGCTGGCAGGTCCCCTCATAAACCTTGCCGCCGCGGGTATAGACCCGGCAGTTTTCTGTCTCAATGGCACTGGCGCCGTATCCGCCCACCGGAGAAATCCGAAGCCTGCCATTCTCTTTGATCTCCGCGATAACAGCGCCCAGCGTATCAATATGGGACGCCATAAGAAATGCATTGTCACATTCCTCGCCGCCAAGATCCACGATCACGCCGCCCTTTCTCGTCAGCACCGGCTCATATCCCATGTCCTGATACAACCGCATCAGATAATCCGCCGCCCGGCCTGTGAATCCGGAAGGACTGTCAATCGCCAGCAATTCCTTCAAATGTTCCAGTATATATTCCTGATATTGTTTCATACAAAAACCTCCCTCTGCTCAATTTGGGACGTAGACCTTTTGCAAAGGTCTACGTCCCAAATTGCATTTCACCCTGTACCTTTTTGGAAATCACCCTGTACCCGAACGGCAGTTCTAGATCCTGGCTACGCCGCTTTTTACGGCTGCCTCCGCGGTTGCTTTGGCAACTGCGTCTCTTACGCGGGGATCGAATGCCGCCGGCAGGATATAATCTGCATTTAATTCTTCGTCGCTGACCAGGCCTGCGATGGCGTAAGCCGCGGCGATCTTCATTTCATCGTTGATGTCGGAAGCCCGCACGTCCAGAGCTCCGCGGAAGATGCCCGGGAAGCACAAGACGTTGTTGACCTGATTGGGGAAGTCGGAGCGTCCGGTGGATACTACGGCTGCGCCGGCTGCCTTGGCCTCATCCGGGAAGATTTCCGGCGTGGGGTTGGCGCACGCGAAGATAACCGGTTTGTCCGCCATGGTCCGCACCATTTCCTGGGTCAGCGTGCCGGGCGCGGATACGCCGATGAACACGTCTGCGCCTTTGATCACATCGGCAAGGCTGCCTTTTTCGTGATTGAAATTGGTGATCTTTGCCATCTCTTCTTTGATGGGGTTTAATCCCTCTCTTCCTTCATAAATGGCGCCTTTTCTATCTGTCATGATCACATTTTTCAGTCCCATGGACATCAGAAGCCTGATAATCGCGATGCCGGCCGCGCCTGCTCCTGATGTTACGATCTTAACATCCTCGATCTTTTTGCCCACCAGCTTCAGCGCGTTGATCACGCCCGCCAGGGTGATGACCGCTGTGCCGTGCTGGTCGTCATGGAAAATGGGAATGTCACAGCATTCTTTCAGTCGTTTCTCGATTTCAAAACATCTGGGCGCCGCAATGTCTTCCAGGTTGATGCCGCCAAAGCTTCCTGCGAAGAGGCTGACTGCCTTTACGATCTCGTCTACATCCTTGGATCTGACGCAAAGAGGAATCGCGTCCACACCGCCGAACTCTTTAAACAGTACGCATTTACCTTCCATTACCGGCATACCGGCCTCCGGCCCGATGTCGCCAAGCCCAAGAACCGCTGTTCCGTCCGTGATCACAGCCACCGTATTCCAGCGTCTGGTCAGATCATAGCTTTTATTGATATCCTTCTGGATCTCCAGACAGGGCTGTGCGACTCCCGGTGTATAGGCAAGGCTTAATGCCTCCTTGGAATCCACTTTCGCCCGGCTGGTTACTTCAATCTTGCCCTTTAACTCATAATGCATTTTCAATGATTCTTTTGCGTAGTCCATTGTACCCTCCTGTGTTTGTATCATTTCAGATCCGCTTCTGCCTTAGACGCGGATCTTATCTTCAAACACATTATACTTGCTTTTTCCCCACAGTTCCAGAGGAAATTTCAAAACCGGTCCCGGATGATCTGTCCGTCTTCCATATACAAGATCCGGTCGCACTGCCTTGCAAGTTCTTCATCGTGTGTCACCATCAGGATGGTCACCTGGTAAATGTCATTCAGCCGCCGGAAGAGTTCCATCACCCCGTTCCGGCTGGCCTTATCCAGGTTCCCGGTGGGCTCGTCGGCCAGCAGGATCGAAGGGGACATGACAAGCGCTCTGGCAATGGCGGCCCGCTGCTGCTGTCCACCGGAAAGCTGGCTGGGAAGGGCTTCCCGTTTTGCTTCCAGCCCGGTCTCCCGCAATAATCCGAGCAGCTGTTTTTCTCTTGCCCTGCGCCCATCCAGAAGAAGGGGCAGGATGATATTTTCCTCAATATTCAACGCAGGAAGAAGGAAAATGGACTGGTACACCATCCCGATGCTGCGCCTGCGAAAGACCGCCCGTTTGCTTCGCTCCATCTGGTACAGATCCTTCCCTTTGATCCACACGCTCCCTCCGTCCGGCTCCTCTATGCCGCCCAGCACATGGAGCAGAGTGGATTTCCCGCATCCGGAGGGTCCAAGAATAGCCGCAAACTGTCCTCCCGGGATCTGAAAGCTGGTCTCCTTCAACGCATAAACCGGATTTTCCTGCGTCCCATAGGTCTTGCAGATCTTTTCTGCCCTCAGTCCTTCCCGTTCCAGACTGGCCTTCCCCGTCTTTGTCGTTTTGTTCTTCCCCGCTTCCTTCATCGTCTATTCCTCCCTCCGTATGGTCTCCACCAGATCCAGGTTCTTCATCTCCCGCAGCAGGAAAATGAGGGGCAAGAGTACCACGCACGCTGTCATCAGCGCCTGACCCGCCACCAGGTCCCAGGGCACATCCCCTGGAGACGTCATCTGCGGCGCTCCTCCGTCGTTATATAAGCCGGTCAGGATAAACAGGCTGACCGGGATCCCAAACCCAAGCCCTGCCAGAGCATATAGGAAATGTTCCAGGATCAGCATTTTCAAGATTCTTCCCCTCGTCATGCCAATGGTCTGCAGGAGGGCGAATTCCCTGCGCCGTCTCCGAAGGGAAGCCGCGTCTTTTTGCAGCACCACCAGAAGCGCCGCCAGCCAGCAGGCGCTCACCAGAGCTGCCACCAGCATAAGATGAAGCCCTTT
The DNA here is from genome assembly GCA_900544445.1 of uncultured Lachnospiraceae bacterium. GTDB lineage: Bacteria > Bacillota > Clostridia > Lachnospirales > Lachnospiraceae > Eisenbergiella > Eisenbergiella intestinigallinarum. Next base: position 5,607 of record UQVK01000126.1, on the reverse strand, counting down.
GCCGCCCACGAAGAAGGACTGCTGGTATTCCTCCGCAAAACTTACAACTTCCAGCCCGCCAAGTCCCAGTTCCTGTGCCAGTGTCTCGATCTCCTCCCGGATCTTCCCTTCCTCTCCTGCCCGCTTCGGGGCATTTCCGGGATATATTACTTCATTTAGATCCGCCCGCCGGATCCCCTCTGTCTTCGCCACATCCCGGTCAAGGGAGATTTCCAGGCAAATGGTTTTCTCCGGTTCTTCCCCCAGCAGCTGTTCAAAAGTCTCCATAGGCACATAAAGGATGCTGTCTCTGGCCATGTATGGGATATCCAGTCCGTCCGCAGACTCTGCCGCCGTCTTAAGATACTCTGGACGCAGCATTTCTTCATACTCACCGGGAACCATTGTAAATGCCAGCGGAATCTCACAAATCTCTTCCCCAAATATCAGTGGAAAACTTTCTGCTTCATAAGCCGTTTCCCTGACCAAAACCGCAGAATTCTCTGATAATTTCCCAGATTCCCGGATACGTCCCTTTTTCCGTCCGTAATTCAGATATTTCTGAAAGGTATCGTCATCCACCCCCAGTACACGGACTATATAATACAAATCCATCTGCGCCAGGAGTTCTGCTTCCTGGCTGTCGTACTGATCCGAATCGTAAAAATCCAGGTTTATTTTAATCTGCAAATCATCCAGGTACGCTTCTATCTGCGAAAGAGACATCCCGTCTGTGGCATGAAGTGTATTGGCCTCTTTCACCACAGACACCTGGGCGACTCCCTCCAGCTCCTCGATCCTTCCCGCCAGCTCTTCCAGTGCAGCCTCCCGGGAAGCCGCTTCCTCTTTCTCTGCTTCTGTGTTCTTTGCTTCTTCGTTCTTTGCTTCCTCGCTCTCCGGGGAGGATCTCCCTGTCTCCGCCTTCATCCACAGGGAAATCTTCGGATAATCCTGCCCCTTCTCATAAGGAGCCGCCAGCCCCCGGACGTACATCATCCCGTTCAGGAACACACACAGGGAAATCACCAGCAAAGCACAGGACACCCCATAATTTCTGTGGTTCAGGATCACATTCTTGGCCGCCAGCAGAGTCTCCGCCTTGAAGAAATGCCGTTTCGCCCGCAGAAGCACCGTGGTCCGGTTCACTTCCTCCTCCCGGTCATAACCGCTAACAAGATCCAGGATCCGCTCTTTCCTCGCCCTGGCGTAGAGGCCGGAGGCAGAGCAAAGGATCACCGCCACGCTTCCTGTCAGGACCATTCCAAGCCACAGCGGACTGATGGCAAGTTCCAGGTCATAGGCCGGCAGGAACCGCTCATTTAACTCCCGGCAGGAGAGAAAAAGCGCCAGCAGGCCAAGGCCCATTCCAAGGGGAACTGCCAGAACTCCGGCCAGCAAGTTCTCCCCGTAGATATAGAGGCGCTTCTGTCCGTCCGAGATCCCGATTCCGTCCAGAAGTCCCGCCGTTTTAAGTTTCTCCTCCATCCCGGAGAGCACTACATAATAGAGAATCACCGCTGCGAAAATGGTGATCACAAAATCGATCATCCCAATGGACCAGGCCGATCCACCCTTTACCTCTGAGGCATTGAGCCCGTAATATCCCAACAACTTATTGTTGAAGGTAATGTCATAACTGGAAACGACCGTAAGATTTCTCCGGGAGAACACGGTCTCCCGCTCTTCTTCCGGAAGCGGGTCCATGTCAATCTCCGCCCCCAGCTCATTTACTTCTTTAAAAATCCCGTGGGTCCGGTGGCAATAAGTCACCCCGCAGCACACCCGTCTCTGCCCGTCCTCTCCTTCTTTTTCTTCGCCTGCGTTTCCAAAATCCCGGGGGCATTCTGCAAGCCTCCACACCTTACGGATCCGCCCGTTTTCCTCCAGCCTTTGCACCTGCTCTTCGGTCAGGTTGTGAAGCACCGCCTCATAAGGGCCATTTTCCTCGATCTCCTGCCGGATCATAGCCTGCAGGCAGGAGGTGGAGAAGATGGTCATCACCGTGATGAGAAACACCGCCGCCGTCATCCCCAGCGCCAGAATGAGAAATCTTGCCGGCTTCTGCCGGATTTCTTTTCGGATCAGCTTCCAGAAAACTGCCATATGTTTCACCTGCCTCTATTGAAAAGTTTATTGTTCTATCCCTCGCGGATCTGTCCATCCTCCAGTGTCAGGATCCGGTCGCAGATCTGCGCCAGATCCAGGTCATGGGTTGCCATCAGCACCGTGCGCCCCCAAAGCCCGACACACCGTTTCAGCATCCCCACCGTTTCCAGGGACTGCCTGCGGTCCAGCCTGGCGCAGGGCTCGTCCGCCAGGAGGATCTCCGCCTCAGAAAAGAGCGCCCGGCCAAACACGGCCCGCTGCCGCTCTCCGCCGGAAAGCTGCGCCGGGTACCGGTCCCTCGCCTCTGCAAGAGCCAGATCCTTTAAGATCCTTTCCAGCTTTTCCTCTTCCACCAGCCGCCCCGTATCCATGACCACCGGAAGCGCCAGATTCTCCTCTACCGTCAGATTCGGAAGAAGCGCGGCTTCCTGAAGCACCAGACTGACGTGCCTTCGACGGAACAGGATGCGCTCTTTTTTTATCATTTCCCGCATATTTCTGCCCAGCAGGAATATTTCCCCTGCCTCCGGATCCTGCAGACCCGCAAGTAAATGAAGGAGAGTCGTCTTTCCGGAACCGGAAATGCCGGTGAGGGCAGTAAAACTCCCTTCCTCCTGAGCGAAGCTTACATCTCGCAAAATGCTTTCTTTTTCCGGACCATTTCCATACGTTTTCCATACTCCCTGTACACGGATTGCCTCCATATCCCGCGCCCCTTTCTCTATGTTCCGTACTTTTATAAAAATTGTATCACATTTTTCTGACAGACCCCTGACAGTTCCCCTGAAAAGTTCTTACAATTCTGTCAGAAACCGGATCTTTCCCACCCGATCCACAGAAAATCAATTGGGGACGGGGGATTTTCAAAAATCCCCCGTCCCCAATTGCGATGTTACATTTCCTTCTCTCTGCACAAGGGGAGAAATACCGAGAAAATGTTTCCTTTCTCTACTCCCGCTTCTACTTTCACATACCCCTGCTCCTGTTCCAGGATCAGCCGCGCCAGATAAAGACCTATCCCCCAGCCTTCCTGCTCCCCGGCGTTCCCGCCCCTGTAGAATTTCCGGAAGATCCTGGGATATTCTTCCGCAGGGATAACGGGCGCTGCATCCTGAATATGCACGGCGCCGTATGTTTCAAATGCCTCATAAAAAATATGAACCGTCGAACCGTCCGGACTGTATTTCACCGCATTTTCCAGGATATTAAAAAAGACTTCTTCCGTCCACTTTGGATCATGCACGAGCAAAAACCCCGGGGAAGGTTCTGTTTCGATCCGGATGTGCTTTGCCCTGGCCCGCGGCTCCACCGCAGCCAAAGCCCCTTCGACCGCCGTCCGGATCTCTTCTGGCTTTGCCTTTAAATTTTCCTGCCCCCGCTCCAGGTCCACCATTTGAAAAAGTGCATTCAAAAGCCATTCCAGCTTCTCCGTCTGCTCCCCCAGACGTTCCTCCAGCTTCTCCCGCTGCCCGGATGGAAGTCCCCGGTTGGAAAGAAGTTCCTGATAAAGCCGGATGTTAGCAAGCGGAGTCTTTAACTGATGGGAAAGATCCGAAATCAGTCCCTGCACAGCCGCCCGGTCCCTTTGAACCCTTTCAGTTTCCCGGTTATATTTTTTCTGAATCCGGAGAAATCCGTCCCGGATCACATCTTCTGCCTTTTCAGTGTCGGCTCCGGGCAGAATCTCCTCTCCTTCCAGTATCTGCTTCTGAAACCGCTGCACTGCCTGGTACAGCCGGAAATACCGTCTTCGAAAAAAGAAAATACCAAGAAGCACTGCCAGCAGGAATATCATCACCACAATCATCATTTCCATTTCACTCATCTGTCCATCTCCTGCCACCGGTACCCCTGGCCATGAACCGTGCGGATCCGCTCCGGATGTCCCGGATCTGCCTCCACCTTTACGCGGAGACGACGGATTGTTACTGCCAGTGTATTTTCATCCACATAGTTTCCTTCCTCATCCCAGATCCGCTCCAGCAGCTGCCTTTTTGTAAGGAGCCGGCCCGGATGCTCAAGAAAATAAGCAAGAAGGCGAAGTTCCGTACCGCTAAGCTCCAGTTTCGCTCCGGCCTTGCAGGCCACGCCCCTGCTTAAATCCACTGTAATATCCCCGGAAACCAGAATCGCAGACTCTTCCCGCTTCTTCAACATCTTCCGCACTCTTGCCTGAAGCACAGCCAGAGAAAAAGGCTTGCTCATAAAGTCATCCACGCCCAGTTCCAGTCCCTTCACTTCATCCAGCTCCGAAGTACGGGCTGTCAGCATCAACACCGGAAGATCCGATGTTTCCCGCAGCTTTTTCACCAGGTCAAATCCGCTTCCGCCTGGCAGATTGCAGTCCAGAACGACCGCATCCATACCTCCGCTCTTCAGCAACATTTCCCCTTCCCGGAAAGTCCCGGCCGACACCGTGTCATACCCCTCCAGCCCGAACGCCATAGAAAGCCCCTCCCGCAGGGCTTCATCATCCTCAATAATCCCGATTTTTACCGGCATATCCTTCCCCTCCTCGCCAGATCCACAGGATCCACTACTATATAAATCTCATTATATCATGAAATCGGGTACAGGGTAAAATGCGATTTGGGACAGGGTAAAATGCAATTTGGGACGTAGTAAAATGCAAAAATACTACGTCCCCATTTCCATTACTTCTCCTCGCACACCTGGAAGACATAAAATTTTAAATAGTACGAATCCCCGGCTCCCCACAGGATCGGATGATCCGGCGCCTGGGTGCGGAATTCTACCTGCCGCAGCCGCTTGTGTACATTCTGCGCGGCCTGGCCGATGGTCTTGGCAAAGAGTTCCGGATCCATGAAGTGGGAGCAGGAGCAGGTCGCCAGGTAGCCGCCATCTTTGACCAGTTTCATGCCCCGCAGGTTAATCTCCCGGTAGCCTTTGACTGCTTTTTTGATGGAGTTTCTGGACTTGGTGAAGGCCGGCGGGTCCAGAATGACCACGTCGAATTTCTCTCCCTGCTTTTCCAGCCGCGGGAGCAACTCAAACACATCCTCGCAGAGGAACTCCACCCGGTCGGAGAGGCCGTTCAGTTCCGCATTTTCTCTTGCCTGTGCCACGCCCAGTTCGGATGCGTCCACGCCCAGCACGTGCTCCGCCCCGGCCAGTCCGGCGTTGAGGGCGAAGGAGCCGGTGTGGGTAAAGCAGTCCAGCACCCGGGCGCCTTTGCAAAGTTTCGCCGCCGCGCGGCGGTTGTATTTCTGATCCAGGAAGAATCCTGTTTTTTGCCCGTCTTTCACATCCACGTAGTAGCGCACGCCATTCTCCACGATCTCAACCTTTGTATCAAAGGGTTCGCCGATGAAGCCCTTGATGCGCTCCATCCCTTCCTGCTCGCGCACCTTGGCGTCGCTGCGCTCATAAACGCCCCGGATATGGATGCCGTCCGCTTCCATCAGTTCTTTCAGGATATCCACGATCGTGACCTTGAACCGGTCGATGCCAAGCGCCAGGGACTCCACCACCAGCACATCGGCAAATTTATCGATCACCAGC
>UQVK01000125.1 GCA_900544445.1 uncultured Lachnospiraceae bacterium | reverse complement strand
CGTTACTATTCAGCCAGGTCTGCGCATTTACTGCGCAGACCGTACGAAAACGTATAGCGAGGAAGCATCCGGCCCATCGCTGCACGATGAGGCGAGTGCTGCGATTGGAATGGCCGGATGCCGTTACAGTTCTGCCGAAGGCTGAACTGTAGCGCCGACACAATTCCCGGCAGGGAACGGACAGGCTGCGGAAGAAATGGAGGAATTGGAAAAATGCGTGCAGATAATCATATTCATGTGGCTTTTGTGGGAAATCCGAACTGCGGAAAGACCACGCTGTTTAATGCGGTCACAGGCTCAAAGCTGAAGGTGGCCAACTGGCCCGGCGTGACGGTGGAAAAATACGAAGGAAATATCACTTATGAAGGATATGAGCTGAAGCTGGTGGACACGCCCGGCATCTATTCTCTGACCTGCTATACCATAGAAGAGATGGTGACCAGAAAATGCGTCCTGGACGATGATATCGAAGCGATCGTCAACGTGGTAGACGCTTCCAGCCTGGAGAGAAACCTGTATCTGACGCTCCAGCTTCTGGAGCTGGGGAAGCCGGTCATCCTGGCGCTCAATATGATGGACATCGTGAAGGAGCGGGGGATGGAGATCGACCTGCACCGTCTGCCGGAGATGCTGGGAGGGATTCCTGTGGTTCCGGTTTCCGCGGCAAAGCGGACCGGGCTCGACATTCTGATGCATGCGGTGGTTCATCATTATGAGGAAGGTCCGAAGCAGGATATCCTGAATTACGGGAAAGAAATCGAAGACAGGCTTGCGGTTCTGGAAGAGCGGATGAAGGACAGCTATCCGGACCATTCCTCCCTGCGCTGGCACGCGATCAAGCTGCTGGAGGACGATCCGGAGGTGAAGAAGGATCATCCCATCGAGCTGAAGGGTGTGGCGGACCGCAGCTACGAGAAGGAGATCACGGAGAAAAAATACGAATATATCGAAACGGTGATCGATGAGACGCTGTTCTATAAGGCGAAAAAGGCAGCCGGAACGGATAAAATCGACAGGGTTCTGACCCATCCGGTCTGGGGCGTTCCGGTGTTTCTGTGCATCATGGCGCTGGTGTTCTTTATGACCTTTGCCGTCGGAGATTTCCTGAAGGGCGGTCTGGAATACGCCCTTGCCGTCGTATCCGATCTGATGCGTTCCGGCCTTGCGGCCATCCATACGGCGGACTGGATGATTTCCCTGGTGGTGGACGGTGTTGTGGCCGGTGTGGGCGGCATCCTGACCTTTATTCCCAATATTTTCATCCTGTTTCTGGCTCTTGCCATTCTGGAGGACAGCGGCTATATGTCCAGGGTGGCCTATGTGATGGATGGCATCATGGGGCGTGTGGGACTTTCCGGCAAGGCGTTTCTGCCCATGATTCTCGGCTTCGGCTGCACGGTTCCCGCCATCATGGCGACCCGCGCGCTGGAGACAGAGCATGACAGACGGCGCACCATGATCGTGACGCCCTTCATGTCCTGCTCTGCGAGACTGCCGATCTATGTGCTGTTTTCGGAAATGTTTTTCCCGAACTGTTCCATGCTGGTGGCCTTTTCCATGTATGTGATCGGCATGGTGGTGGCGATTCTGGTGGCTCTCATCCAGAACCGGCTGGAAAAGGGAAAGGAAAATCAGTCCCTGCTCATTGAGCTTCCCGAATATAAGCGTCCGAACGCGAGAACCATCCGCACCTATGTCTGGAACAAGCTGAAGGATTATCTGACGAAGGCGGGAACCACGATCTTCATCGCATCCATCGCCATCTGGTTCGTCCTGAATTTCGGCGTGCACGGCATGGTGACGGATCCTTCCGAAAGCTTCGGCGCGGCAATCGGACGTTTCCTGGTTCCCGTGCTCGCCCCCGCCGGTCTGGGCCTTTGGCAGATCGCTGTGGCGCTGATTTCCGGAATCTCCGCAAAGGAAGTGGTGGTTTCCTCCTTCTCCGTGCTGTTCGGCGTTTCCAATGTGAATTCAGCAGCCGGCATGGCGACCATCATCGAAAATATCCGGCAGTTCGATCCCACCTTCGGCAGTCTTAACGCGTTCTGCCTGATGCTGTTCTGTCTGCTGTACGTGCCCTGCGCGGCGACCATCGGAACGATCCACCGGGAAAGCCGTTCCTGGAAATTCACCTGCGGTATGCTGGCGTTCCAGCTCGTGCTGGCCTGGGGGGTGAGTGTGGTCGTTTTCCAGGTGGGATCGCTGATCCTGCGGTGAGAAAGAGGAAGCGAAAACCCGATTGACAAACCGCACTGATTTGCTTAAACTGATGCATATATGACGCCGGCCGGGATGAATCCGGGCGGCCCGGAAAGGAACCGATGAGAATGAAAATAAGAACACGTTTTGCACCCAGTCCCACGGGCAGAATGCATGTGGGAAATCTGCGTACCGCGCTGTATGCGTATCTGATCGCCAAGCATGAAGGCGGCGATTTCATCCTGCGCATTGAGGATACGGACCAGGAAAGATATGTGGAGGGAGCCGTGGACATCATCTACAGAACCCTTCAGAAGACGGGACTCGTCCATGACGAGGGACCGGACAAGGACGGCGGCGTGGGCCCCTATGTGCAGAGCGAACGTCAGAAGCAGGGCATCTATCTGGAATATGCCAAAAAGCTGATCGAAAAGGGAGAGGCCTATTACTGCTTCTGCGATAAGGAGCGCCTTGCCACCCTCACCCGTACGGTTGCGGGCAAGGAGATCAACGTGTATGACAAGCACTGCCTGCATCTGTCGAAGGAAGAGGTGGAAGCGAAGCTTGCGGCGGGCGTGCCCTACGTGATCCGTCAGAACAATCCCACGGAAGGAACCACCACCTTCCATGATGAGATTTACGGAGACATTACGGTGGAAAACGCGGAACTGGACGACATGATCCTGATCAAGTCCGACGGCTACCCCACCTACAATTTTGCTAACGTGGTGGACGACCATCTCATGGGAATCACCCATGTGGTGCGGGGAAATGAATACCTTTCTTCCTCTCCGAAGTATAACCGTCTGTATGAGGCCTTCGGCTGGGAGGTGCCCGTTTATGTGCACTGCCCGCTGATCACGGATGAGGAGCATCACAAGCTGTCCAAGCGCTGCGGCCATTCCTCCTATGAGGATCTTCTGGATCAGGGCTTTCTGACTGAAGCCATCGTGAACTTCGTTGCCCTTCTCGGCTGGAGCCCGGAGAACAACCAGGAGATCATGTCCATGGACGAGCTGATCCGGGAGTTTGACTATCATCACATGTCCAAATCCCCGGCGGTGTTCGATTACACCAAGCTGAAATGGATGAACGGCGAATACATCAAGGCCATGGATTTTGACCGCTTCTATGAGATGGCCGAGCCTTACCTGAAGCAGGCGATTCATAAAGATCTGGATCTGAAGAAAATCGCGGCGATGGTTAAGACCAGAATTGAGATTTTCCCCGATATCGTGGATATGGTGGACTTCTTCGAGACGCTGCCCGAATACGATACGGCCATGTACGCTCATAAGAAAATGAAGACCACGCAGGAAAGCTCTCTGGAGGTGCTTTCAGAGGTGCTTCCCATTCTGGAGGAGCAGGAGGATTATTCCAACGATGCCCTCTATGCGACGCTTCTTTCCTATGTGGAGAAAAAAAGATGCAAGAACGGCTACGTCATGTGGCCGATCCGCACCGCCGTGTCCGGCAGGCAGATGACCCCTGCCGGAGCCACGGAAATCATGGAAATCATCGGAAAGGAAGAGTCCCTCGCGCGCATCCGTACCGGAATCCGGATGCTGCAGGGCAGCCTGAATGGATGATTTCCTGAAACGGGAGCCGAGCGGCGCGCCGGCGCAGAAATCTGTGCCGGCGGCCGGGTCTCCCGCTTCCGGTTCGGTCCGCCCTCCCGCTTCCGTCCCGTCCCGCCCTACTGCCTCCGGTTCGGCCCACCCTCCTATTTCTGGGCGGCCCATGCCGGAAGCAGGCTCCAATCCCGGCCAGGCGGAAGCCATTGCGCACCGGGACGGAGCAATGCTTGTTCTCGCAGGCCCAGGCTCCGGAAAGACGTATACCATCACGCAGCGCATCCGCTGTCTGATTGAGGAGGGCGGGGTACAGCCCGATTCCATTCTGGTCATCACTTTTACCAGGGCGGCTGCCGAGGAAATGAAGGGCAGATTCTTCCGCCTGACGGAAGGGAAGTTCTATCCGGTGAACTTCGGAACCTTCCACGCCATCTATTATCACATTCTGAAAAGTGCCTATCATTACCAGTCCGGTAATATTTTATCCGAACATGAAAAGAGAGAGCTGTTAAAGACCGTCCTGTTCCGGCAGAAGGGACTTCCTTCCATGGAAGAGGATCAGCTGGAGCTTTTGCTGAATCAGATCAGCCGATATAAAAACGACGGCTGCCCCGGAGTGCTTCCGGACGGTCCGCAGGAGATGCCGCAGGCCGGCGCGCTGTCAAAGGAACAGTTCTTCGCCGTCTATTCCGCCTACAGCAGGGAGGCGAAGGAGCGGCGGAAGCTGGATTTTGACGACATGGTGCTGGAATGCAGGAATCTTTTTTTGCAGTATCCTTCCATTCTTGCAGCCTGGCAGAAAAAGTTCCGATATATTCTGGTGGACGAATTTCAGGACATCAACGCCATGCAGTACGAAGTTCTGCGCATGCTCGCCCTGCCGGAAAACAACCTGTTCGTGGTGGGGGACGACGATCAGTCCATCTATGCCTTCCGCGGCGCGAGGCCGGAGCTTATGCTGGGCTTTCAGAAGGACTATCCACAGGCCAGACGGGTGGAGCTTTCCATCAACTACCGGAGCACGCCGGAGATCCTTTCCTGCGCCGGGAAACTGATTTCCGTAAACAAAAACCGCTTTGAAAAGAAGAGCAGAGCAGCTTCTGGCCATGGAGAGGCGGTCCGCTTCCTGGGTTTTCCCGACAGAGAAGCGCAGAATGAAAAAATCGCGGGAGAGCTTCTGGAGGCGGGAGAGGAGCGGGGAAAGACCGCCGTCATCTTCCGGACGAACCGGGATGCGGCGGAGCTGGCAGAGCTGCTGACAAAAAAAGGCATACCCTTCTGGATGAAGGAGAAACTGAAAAGCCCCTATCGCAGTCAGACGGCGCTGGACCTTCGGGCCTACCTGTCCTTCGTTTTCGCGGGACAGAGGCGGTCGGATTTTTTTCGTATCATGAACCGGCCGAAGCGCTATATTTCCCGCTCTGCGGTGGATACCGAGCGGGTTGACCTGGACCGGTTGAAAGCCTTTTACCGGGATAAGCCCTATATGAAGGAAATTCTGAGAAAGCTGGAAATGGATCTGGCCCGCCTGAAGCGGATGGATCCATACGCTGCCGTCAACTATATCCGGCGGGGACTGGGGTATGACGAATATCTGAGGCAGTCCGCTCTGGAGGGAAACGGCAGACTTCAGGAACTGCGTCAGGAAGCGGACTGGTTTCAGAAGCAGGTAAGGGAGTTTCCCTCACAGGCGGAGCTGGAGGAACACATTCTTTTCTATGAAAAGGAGTTGGAGAGCGCCTCGGCGAAAAAGCCGGGAGAGGGCTGCGTCAGCCTGCTGACCATGCACGCTTCCAAGGGGCTGGAATACGATGCCGTCTATCTGCCGGACTGCAATGAAGGGACAATTCCCCATAAGAAAAGCATGAAGGGAGAGCAGGTGGAAGAAGAGAGGAGGATGTTTTATGTGGCCATGACGCGGGCGAGAAAGCGTCTGACTCTGCTGTGGGTGGCGGGAACAAAAGAGGAACCGGGATTTCTCTCCCGGTTCCTCAGTGACCTCGGCTTTTAAAGCTGCTCCTCATCCGGGTCAATCAGCTCGTCAAACTCACAGTTGTCCAGATATTCGTCAAAGGCGTCCGCCACGATCTCATATTCCGCGTCGTCTTCAATGTAGCGAAGCTCAGGTTCCTCATTGGGATCCTCTTCGTTTTCCGAATAGCCGTAGAACCAGACCTCTCCGTCCTCGTTGTTCCCGGATTCGTCCAGCGGAAGGAGTACGATGTAGTTCTTTCCCTCCACTTCAAGAATTGTAATGACGGCGCAGTTGACTTTTGAGCCGTCTTCCAGTTCCAGCTCTACGCTCATTTCTTCTTCCGGCTCTCCGGACGGCTTCCTGTAATCGCTGCTCATGCTTACCTCCATTTCTCCCTGTTCGTTAAATGAAAACAGTTGAATTTTGCCGGCGGGAATTCCTGCCACGTGGACAGTATAACACAAAGGAACGTCTTTGGCGATAAAAATCTGGCGGCGGTTCTTCCTATATGATATAATAAAAGCAAATGTGATTTGGACTGGTTTGCACATGTACCGCCCCAAACAAGAAACAGGAGATGAAAACCATGACAGTAAGACAGCAGATTAAGACCTATCCTGGAGTACCATATCCCATGGGCGTATCCGTAACTGCCGATGGAAGGCTGAATTTCGCGGCAGCTCTTCACACGAAGGATGAGTGCGGAGTGCTTCTGTATCTGAATGACCGGGGGACGCCGGTGCGTCTTCCCTTTCATATGGGGAAAAAAGTGGGCAATATATACTGCCTGCAGGTGGAAGGCCTGACGGGCAGCAATTTTAAGTATAATTATTACGCGGGGGACGAGATCATTACGGATCCTTATGCGGCGATCATCTATGGAAACGAGAAATGGGGCAGGCGCGTGGATCCCTCGCTGAAGGGCGGAATCTGTTCGGAAAGCTTTGACTGGGGAGAGGATCGGCCGCCCATGACGTCCCTTTCAGACAGCATTCTGTATCTTCTGCATGTGAGGGGATTTACGCGTCACGTGAGCTCGGGGGTGAAGAACCGGGGAACCTATGATGGAATCCGGGAGAAGATTCCCTATCTGAAGGAGCTGGGAATCACGGCGGTGGAGCTGATGCCCTCCTGCGAATTTGTGGAGCTTGAACGGGAGAAGCGGCCGGAGCCTACCATGGAAGAAGCGAAGAGGCGTTATATGGAGAATCCGGAGGCGGAGGAGACGCCCAGAATCAATTACTGGGGTTATAAGGAGGGCTATTATTTTGCGCCCAAGTATTCCTATGCGGCCTCGGATCATCCGGCAGAGGAGTTTAAGAGCCTGGTGAAGGCGCTTCATGAGGCGGGAATCGAGCTGATCATGCAGTTTTATTTTCCTCCGTCCGTCAAGCAGGCGTATATTCTGGAGGTGATCCGTTACTGGGTGCTGGAATATCATGTGGACGGCTTCCATCTGCTGGGAGTCAGGGTGCCTATGGCCCTTCTCGCGACGGAGCCGATGCTGGGGAATACCAAGCTTTTTTATGAGGATATGCCCTGTGGCGATATCTATGAAAACAATGAAACGCCAGTCTATAAAAACCTGGCGTCCTATAATGACAGCTTTCTCTATCCCATGCGTGGCTTTTTGAAGGGAGATGAAAATATGCTTCCTTCCGTGCTTTCCTGCCTGAAGAGGAACCCTTCTCAGGCCGGCGTCATAAATTATATGACCAATTATTCCGGCTTCAGTCTGGCGGATCTGGTTTCCTATGACGGAAAGCACAATGAAGCGAACGGGGAGGATAACCGGGACGGCAGCGACAGCAATTTCAGCTGGAACTGCGGCTTCGAAGGGAAAACGCGCAGAAAGGCGGTCCTCAGGCTGAGAAAACGGCAGATGAAGAATGCCATGCTGCTGCTGCTGACGGCACAGGGAACGCCCATGATCGTCAGTGGAGATGAATTCGGCTTCAGCCACGGAGGAAACAACAATCCCTACTGTCAGGACAATGCCGTAAACTGGCTTGACTGGAGACTGACTGAGGAGAACAGGGATTTTCTTACCTTCGTGAAATGGGCGGTGGCTCTTCGCAGGGAGCATCCGATTCTGCACTGTCCGGAGGAGCTGACCATGCTGGATTACCTTTCCTGCGGCTGTCCGGATCTGTCCTATCACGGCGAGGAAGCCTGGAAGCTGAATACGGACCGGCAGAACCGCATCGCAGGTGTGATGTACTGCGGAAGGTATGCGAAGAAAAACCGGAAGGAAAATGACGAATCCTTCTATATCGCCTATAATATGCACTGGGAGGAGCATGATTTCGCGCTTCCCGCGCTGCCGGAGGGATGCAGCTGGGTCAGAATCTGCGATACCTTTGAGGAAGCGCCGGAAAAGAGCGATGACGGAAAGAGGGCTGAAAAGAAAGCGGAGAAAATGACGGCCGCAAAGCCGGAGGAGACTGCCGGAGAAGGGCGGAGCACCCGTGTTCCCGGCCGGTCCATCCGGATCCTGATCAGCAGCGCGCCTGCCGCGCAGAAGAAGGCGGACGGAGAGGGAAACTTCCCCGGCAGCTTGTCCGGCAAATCATCCGGCAGTTTACCCGGACGGAAAAAAGGAAAGAGAAAAGCCTCGCATTCCGAAGCCGGACCGGAAGAGAGCAGGCCGGAAGAGATTCAGAAAGCAGGACCGAAGAACTGTGAATAATGACAAAAAAGGCGGCGTCCGCCTGCTGACGGGCGCCTGGAAGCATTTCAGGACCATTACGTATCATAAATATCTGGTGATGAAGGGCTGCTTCGCCGTCGGACTTTACCGGCAGGGGCTGACCCATGATCTGTCGAAATACAGCCCTGCGGAATTTCTGGTGGGCGCGAAATATTTTCAGGGAAACAGAAGTCCAAACAACGCGGAGCGGGAGGAGAAGGGATATTCCTCCGCCTGGCTCCATCATAAGGGACGAAACCGGCATCATTATGAATACTGGATCGATTACAGCACAAGAGATGTGCCGGGAGGACTGGCTCCGGTGGAGATGCCGGTGAAATATGTGGCGGAGATGCTGATGGACCGGATCGCGGCTTCCAAGGTATACCGCGGCAGTCAGTATACGGACGCTGATCCTCTGGAGTATTTTCTGGCAGCAAAGGAGCCGCCCATCATGCATGAAAATACGAGAGAGCTTCTTCTGAAGCTTCTGACTATGCTGGCACAGGAGGGAGAGGAAAGGACCTTCCGCTATGTCAGGATCTCTCTTCTGGGAAAGAAGCGCTGAAGCGGCCGGAACCTTTTCATCTTCTTTACATATAGTATCGTAAAGGAGATGAGCATATGAACTGTTTATATTTACTGTTACTTTTATGCTGCTGCGGAAGAGGAAACCGGACGGGAGGCTGCTGGAATACTGACTGCAGAAGCCGGGACAATGACTGCGGCTGCCGAAGCAATGGCGGTGATGGCAGGGGGAACGGCTGCGGCTG
>UQVK01000124.1 GCA_900544445.1 uncultured Lachnospiraceae bacterium | reverse complement strand
AAAACGCTTCCCATCTGGACCGGGAGCTGGTGGTGCGCTACGCGCAGGCGGCCGCTCTGTGCCCCATGATGCAGTTTTCCGCGGCGCCCTGGCGGATCCTGGATGAGGAGCGGTTTGAGATCGTCCGGCAGGCGGCGCTGCTGCACGAATCGTTCGGTTCGTATATCGCGGGGCTTGCAAAAAATGCCGCGCATACGGGAGAACCTATCCTGCGCCATATGGCCTGGGAATTTCCGGGACAGGGCATGGAGCAGGTGTCAGACCAGTTCATGCTGGGAAGCGAAATCCTTGCGGCTCCGGTTTTGAAAAAGGGAGAAAGAAGCCGTCTGGTGAAGCTGCCGGAAGGGCTCTGGGAGGATGAATCCGGAACGCTCCGGGAGGGCGGCCGCACGGTCAGCGTGGACGCGCCCCTGGAGCGGTTGGTCTGGTTTCGGAAAAAAGAAGGAGGACCCCAATGAAAAAAACAGCATTTTCAGACAACTGGAAGAGAGAACGTTTCGGCCCCATCGCCCGGACGCCTGCTCTGGATAAAAAGGAAGTAAACCTGCCGGACGATTTTATAGTGGATACGCCGCGCAGTCCCAAATCCATCGGCGCGGCCTACACCGGCTATTTTGAGGGAGGAAACGCCTATTATCGGAAGGATTTTTCCCTTCCGGAGGAGTGGAGGGACAAAAACGTATTTCTCTACATAGACGGCGCGTACATGAACAGCCAGGTGATGCTGAACACGGAATGCATCGGAAAAAATCCCTACGGCTACACGCCGTTTTTCGTGGAGCTGACGCCCTGGCTTCTGGAGCGGAACCATCTGGAAATCGGCACGCGCTGCTGCCAGCCCAATTCCCGCTGGTATACGGGCGGCGGTCTGTACCGGCAGGCGGAGATCTGGCTGGGGAACAGCCTCTTTATCCATCCCTGGTCCGTCCGGGTGCAGACAAAAGAGGTGGAGGGAATCGAAACGGGTACGGCCGAACATGGTCCCAAAGCCCGGTGGGCGCGCCTTCGGATCACCTTCGGCGTGACGAGCCGGGAGAAGCGTAACGCGGAAATCACGGTACGGGCCAGAGTCTATGCGGTGGGAACGGCGGTAAGGGATTCCCTGCGACAGGACTGCGGCCAGGAGCCGGAAAAGGATTTTGCGGGAAATTTTGTCTGTGAAAAGGAAATCCGTATGATGGCGCGTGCTGGACAGGAGACGGAGGAACGGATGGGGCTGGAGCTTGAAAACGTCCGGCTGTGGGATACGGAAGAGCCCTTTCTTTACGCGGCGCTTCTGACCGTGGAGCAGGACGGAAGGGAAATCGACCGTCATGTGCAGGAATTTGGCGTCCGTACGCTGGAATTCGACGCGAAGAGAGGCATGCGCCTGAACGGAAAAAGCATGAAGCTGCGGGGCGGCTGTATCCACCATGACAACGCCTGCCTCGGCGCCTGCGCCTATCCGGCGGCGGAGAGGCGCAAGATTTCCATTCTGAAGGAACAGGGCTTCAACGCGGTGCGCACGGCTCATAATCCGGTTTCCTTTACATTCCTGAACCTTTGTGACCGGATGGGAATGCTGGTTATGGAGGAGGCTTTTGACTGCTGGGAAAAAAGAAAAACGGAAAACGATTACCACAGCTTTTTTGCCGAATGGTGGGAGCGGGATCTGAACGCCATGGTTCGCCGGGACCGGAACCATCCCTCCATCTTTGCCTGGACCGTGGGAAATGAAATCACGGAATTTACCGGAAGCAGGCAGGGCCTTGCCATTCTGAAGAAGCTGACGGCCTGCGTCAGAGGCCTGGACAACCGTCCCGTTTCTGTGGGACAGCACAGTATGCTGAATCTGGAAATTCTGGGAATGACTACGGATAAAACCTTTGAGCAGCTGCAGGGCATGATTCAGGAAACACCGGGCGTGATCGACGGGGAAGACTACTGGGACCGGCAGACGGCGAACGCATGGGAGCAGCTGGACCTGGCGGGCTACAATTATATGTGGACACGGTATGGAATGGATGCGAAGAAGCATCCGGACCGGGTGATCGTGGGGACGGAAATTCATCCGTTCTGGCTGTACGATTACTGGAAGGCGGTTCTGGAGCATGATAACTGCATCGGCGATTTTGTCTGGTCGGCCATGGACTATCTGGGAGAAGCCGGAGTGGGCCGGGTGGAATGGGACCCGGACAGATTTCACGGAAACTTCGTGGGAGAGTACCCCTGGCTTTCCAACAGTCAGGGAGACATCGACCTGGATGGGAACGTCCGCCCGCAGGGCTGTTACCATAAAATCCTCTGGGGACTGGACGCGGGCGTTCATCTCTATGTCCGCCATCCGAAGCATACGGATCAGGAATTCTGGGGGACCGGCTGGCACTGGGAGGATGTGGGCAGAGACTGGACCTTTGATGAGAAATACAGGGGAAAACCGGTCAACGTATACGCCTACGGGGACTGCGATGAGGTGGAATTTTTCCTGAATGGCAGGTCCGTGGGGAAGGCGGCGCCGGAACGGTTCATCGCTTCCATCACCATACCCTGGGAACCGGGGACGCTGGAGGCCGCAGCCTTCCGAAACGGAGAACGGGCTGTGCAGGACCGGCTGGAGACCGCAGGAAGGCCGGAGCGCATCGCCCTTCTTCCCGAGCAGCAGCGGATTGCGGCGGATGGAATGGATCTTGCCTTTGTGAAAATTGAACTGAGGGATGCAGCCGGACGTCCGGTCACCGGGGACGACCGGGAGGTGTCTGTGACCGTAACAGGATCCGGTGTCCTGGCGGGCCTTGGTTCCGGTAATCCCTGTACGCCGGAGAATTATGGGACGGGCCGGCGCACAACCTGGAAAGGCCGGGCGCTGGCCGTCATCCGGGCAGGAAAGGAGCCGGGAGAGATCCGTCTTGCCGTGACTGCGGAAGGACTGCCAGAGACAGAGGTCCTGGTAGAAGCGGCTCCGGCGACAGATGCAGCGATGGTGGTGAAAACGGAGAATTGTTGAAGGGAAGATCATAAAAAGACAGTCAAAACAGATAGTGACATTTTATGACCGCTGAGATAAGATGAAAAAGAACTGAAAACTGCGGGAAAAACCATTCTGATACGAGGCTTTCTTCGCCTGTAACAGAATTTGCTGAAAAAGACACTGTACCGGAAACGGCGGCAGGACTTTTGAAAAGGAAGGGCGGAAGCATGGCGGACAAGGATCTGGAACGCACCCTCATGGAACTGCGGGATTTTGAAAAAAACGCGAAGCGTCTGTATGAATCCAATTCAAAGGCCTTCGACCATGTGGTGTGGAACTGGGAGGAATTTGTCCGGGGGTATCGGAGGACGCAGACGCAGGATGTGAAGCTGGAGGCAAAGGCTCCCTTTTTCATGGGAAGCCTGCTGACCGAACAGGACTGCTTCCCCGATGAAAACAGCGAGGTTTCCGTCCTGCTGCATGACCGGTATGTGCCGCCCTTCTATCACAGCCTGAAGTTCGTCAAGATCGTCTATGCCCTGCGGGGCGGCTTCATCTTCTATCTGAGAGAGAACGGACAGGACCGGAAGATCCAGATGGGGGAAGGAGATTTCGTCATCATTCCGCCGGAGGTCAGTCAGGCGGTTTTCACCCGGGATGAGGGCGCGGTCACGGTAAACATCATCATCAAACGAAGCACCTTCGGGGATGCCTTTTACAGTCTGCTGATGGAGAACGACGACATTTCCGATTTTTTCTGGCAGATGCTCTACAGCAAGGGAAAGGAAAGGGCGCTGCTGGTGCGCTGTGGGCAGGATGAACGGCTGCAGCGGCTGGTGCTGGAGATGTGCGCGGAAGGCATTCTGGACAGGGCGGGAAGCGAGGCGGGGAAAAACCTGATGATGAAGGGCTATGTGATGCTTCTGTTCGGAAGGGCCATGAGGGAACACGCCGGCGAGATGGAGAGCGTGGGGCATTTAAGCGAGGCGGATGCGGTTCTGCCGGAAATGATCCGTTATATCCGGGAGAACTATACTGCGGTAACGCTCCCGGAACTGGCGCGGCACTTCGGAAGGAGCGAGGGGTACTTAAGCCGTTACATCCGCAGGGAGACGGGAAAGACCTTCCGGTTTCTCTTAAAGGAGTTCCGTATGAAGCAGGCCGTGCAGATGCTGGAAAATTCCTCCTGCAGCGTGGAGGAGGTGGCCGCAGCAGTGGGGTATGCGGACATCAGCTGCTTTTTCCGGAATTTTCGGGAAAGTTTCAGCATGACCCCGATGCAGTACCGCAGTATCCGCAGCAGAATCAGTATTTGAATGCCGCAGGCGACGGCAGAAAGGTGGTTGAATCATGGAGTGGAGTGCGAAATGGATCGCGCCGGCACAGGAAATGGGAGATGTGTGTCCGGTATTTGTGAAGGAGTTTGCAGGGAAAGAAGGCGTGGCGAAGGCAGAGCTTTTCATCACCGCCATGGGCGTTTATGAAGCCAGCCTGAACGGAGAGCGGGTGGGAGAATATGTGCTCGCCCCCGGCTGGACTTCCTATGAAAAGAGGCAGCAGTATCAGTGCTATGATGTGACGGATCTGCTGGAAAAGGACAACCGGCTGGAAGTGGTTGTGGGAAAGGGCTGGTACCGAAGCCCCATGCCCGGCTGGGTGAACGAGGAAGGAAAAGATACAAAAGCGCATATGCCCGCCGGGCTGATTGCGCAGCTGGTTCTGACCGGTGAGGACGGAACGAAACAGGTCGTTGCGACGGATGAGAGCTGGAAGGCTGAGGAGAGCAGGATCCGGTTCAGCGAGATCTATGACGGAGAAACCTGTGACGCCACATTTGTGGCGAAGGAGGCACTGCCCGTCGTATGCCTGGATAAGGGAACGCAGAATCTGATTCCGCAGCAGGGCGAAGAGACCCGGGAGGAAGAGTATGTGGCCGCAGAGCGTGTATTCACCACACCGAAGGGAGAGACGGTGGTGGATTTCGGCCAGGAGGTGACAGGTTACGTCCGCTTTACCGTGGATGCGAAGGCGGGAGACGTGGTGGAAATCTCTCACGGCGAGGTTCTGGATAAGGAAGGAAACTTCTATAACGCCAACTACAGAAGCGCGAAGGCGAAGCTGCTCTATACCTGCCGGGACGGCGTGCAGACGTATCAGCCCCATCTGACCTTCTTCGGCTTCCGATTCATCCGCCTGGACAGCTTTCCGGGAACGCCTGCGCCGGAACAGTTTACGGCGGTTGCGGTGCATTCCCACATGAAGCGCACGGGACGGCTTTCCAGTTCCAATCCGCTTCTGAACCGGCTGTTTTCCAATGTGATCTGGGGGCAGAGAGGCAATTTCCTGGACGTGCCCACGGACTGCCCGCAGCGGGATGAGCGGCTGGGCTGGACGGGAGATGCGCAGGCTTTTGTAAAGACGGCCAGCTATAACTATGACGTGGAAAAATTTTTCACCAAATGGCTCGCGGACATGGCGGCCGACCAGTGTGAGGACGGCTCCATTCCCCATGTGATTCCCGCCTGCCAAACGGGAAGCGGCAGCGCGGCCTGGGACGACGCGGCGACCATCTGCCCCTGGCAGATTTACATGACCTATGGAAATCCGGCGATTCTGCGCCAGCAGTTTGAATGCATGAAAAAATATGTGGGATTTATCACGAATTCCACGAAGGACGCATATCTGTGGACGGGCGGAACCCATTACGAGGACTGGCTGGGACTGGACGCTCCGGTGGGAAGCTATAAGGGCTCGTCCCGGGCGGACTTCATCGCTTCCGCATTTTATGCCCATTCCACCAGCCTGGTGGTGAAGGCCGGAAAGGTGCTGGGCGAGGATGTGAGCGAATATGAAGCGCTGTATGATAACATCGTGAAGACCTTCCGCCAGACATTCACGGATTACAGAACCCAGACCGAGCTGGTGCTCGCCGTTCATTTCGGGCTGGCGGAGGATCTGCAGAAGACGGCGGATCAGCTGGCTGAGAAGGTGATCGCGGACGGGAAGAAGCTGCAGACCGGCTTCGTGGGAACCCCTTATCTGCTTCATGTGCTCAGCAGCTACGGACATACGGATCTGGCCTACACCCTGCTTCTGCGCACGGAATATCCTTCCTGGCTCTATCCGGTGACGAAGGGAGCCACCACCATCTGGGAGCACTGGGACGGCATCATGGAAAACGGCGATTTCTGGAGCACAGACATGAATTCCTTCAACCATTACGCCTACGGCGCTGTGGCCGACTGGGTATATGAAGAGGCGGCCGGTATTCACCCTGCAGAGCCCGGATTTGCGAAGATATGCATTGCGCCGAAGCCGGATGAGCGGCTGGAGTGGCTGGAGGCGTCCATTGAGACCAGACACGGCCTGGTGCGTTCCGCCTGGAGCCATATCGTGGAGAATGGATGCAGAAAGGTGCGCTATGAGATCATCACCCCTTCTCCGACGGTAATCGTGATTGACGGAAAGGAAAGAGAAGTGGAAGCGGGAGAGTACACCTTCTGGGTGGATGCGGACTGAACCTGCAGAGCACCCGAGATAAGTTAAGAGACCAGATATAGTCGGAACCGGCACGTAAAAATCGCGCCGGTTCCGATTCGTTCCTTTACAGCAGAATATCCTTCAGGGAACGTTTGGGAACATAGTGCACCGTTCCCGTTTCATCCCTGTAATAGCGTGTATTTCCGTCTGGACCCACCTCCGTGAGGACGACTTCTTCCGCAGGCTTTCCGATGGCGACCACAAGATTGGGCTCCACATCTTCAGGCAGCTTCAAAAGCTCCTTCAGAGCGGCCCGGTTGAAATTTCCGATCATACATCCGCCGAGTCCCTTTTCCGCCGCGGCCAGAAGGATGGTCTGCGCGGCAATGCCCACGTCCCTTAAGAAGGCGGTTTCATTAGGCGCGATGCCCCTGTCCAGACAGATCACGATAAAACCGGTGGGACACTGACCGGGATGGGGAAGGGAAAGCTGAGGAAGGGCGGCGGCCCACTTCGTCAGAGCCTGGATGGCGTCCACCTCTTCCTTTTTGTAAGCGATGTGATACTTCAGCGGCTGCGTGTTGGCGCTGGACGCCGTATAGCGGGTGAGGTCCACAAACCCCAGCAGCTCTTCTTGCGTGATTTTCCTTGATTCATCATAGCCGCGGAAGCTTCTGTTTTTAATCACCAGATCTTTTAACATGATAATTCCTCCTGAAAAAAGCGGGCCGCAGACGAAGAAGGGTCTGCGGCCCGCTGCACGAAAATGAGTTCGCGAAAATTATTTCAGCGGCTTCGCGCCCGCTTTTTCCTGAAGCTTATCCACCTGCCGTTTGAACCAGCCCTTCTTCTTCTGGGCGGGTTTGGCAAGAGAATTTCCGTGAAGTCCTTTGACTGCGGTGATGTAGATGCCGCTCACCGTTGCCTTGACCTCTTTCTTTACCGGAACGGAATCAAAAATGCTTTCCTCGCATACCAGCGTCATGATCTGAGGGCCGATCTTGGCCTTTACGATGGGAAGCTTGGCACGGCGCAGAAGCTTGGGTGTCTGTTCCAGCACCATGGCGGGCAGGCCGGCGTCTTTCAGCTTCATCCGCTTCTTGTCTATGATCAGCATGGAAACGGTCTGCTTATACGCTTCGATCTGCTGCTGCTGTTCCGCCTGCTTTTTCTGTGCCTTCTTGCCGAAAAAATACAGGGCCACAACGGCGATGATCAGAACGGCCAGAATGACCAGTAATACAATTGTTACGGGACTCACGAGGTAACCTCCTCTTTTTCACCGCTGTCAGCGGCTTACTTTTTCTCTTGATGAAACGCAAAAACATTGTAGCAGAATTTTGTGGATAAGGCAAGGGATAGCGGAGATTTCTGTGGATACGGAGCGGGAAGAAGGTTACTTTTCACAGCCACCCCACCCTCGTGCGAAGTGCGCTTGCGCACCTCGCATGCGCACCCGTCGCCTCTTCGAGGCTCCAGTCCCGCGCCTTGCGGCGCTAAGGCTGCTCATGTGGGGGATGACTGCTTCGCAGTCCGGCTTCAGAATGGACAACACGCCCTGACGTGCATGTTGTCCATTCTGAATCGGCTGTGAATAGTAACGGAAGAAATGATACATTTATGAATTTCCGGAGTAAAGGGTTTTACGGAAGAAAAAAATATGGTACAATGAAAGACAGCATAGCGTCCGGATGTCTGAGCACCTTCGGACCAGGAGGCTGCGTATGGCGCAGCGTCATTTGAAAAATAAAATGCCGCCCGGCGGCAGGGAAGGAAAATGAGGAATGAAAAAATTTATCGCAAAAGCAGCGCTGCCTCTTGCGGGAGCTGCTCTTTGGGGTGCGCTCATGACGGGCTGCGGCAATGCGGATACCGATACGGCGGAGACCACACAGGAGAGCATGGCGGAAAGTGAGACGGGAACGGAGGCCGGGACGGAGGATTACGGCCCGGAGGCCTATCTGAGCGGAATCAACGTGGCGGATTATGTAACGCTGGGAGAATATAAGGGAATTGAAGTGTCCGTGGACGCTCCGGTGGTGACGGATGAGTATCTGGACAGCTATATCGACTACGTGCTTCAGAGCAACATGGTCACAACGGAAATCACGGACAGGCCGGTGGAAGAGGGCGACATTGTCAACATCGATTATGAGGGAAAGATTGACGGCGTGGCCTTCGATGGCGGAACCGCGCAGGGCTATGATCTGACCATCGGATCCGGCACATTTATTGACGGATTTGAAGACGGACTGATCGGCGCCGAGACAGGAGAGACGGTGGATGTGAATGTGACCTTCCCTGAGAACTATCAGGGCGAAGAAGTGGCCGGCAAGGATGCTGTTTTCACCGTTACAGTCAACAGCATCAGCGTGGAAACGCTTCCCGAGCTGACGGATGAGTTCGTTCAGGGGCTGGACGTGGGCGTGAATACTGTAGAGGAATACCGGCAGTACGCTTACGATCTGTTGATGGAGGAAGAGCAGGCAACGCATGATTCCAACGCTGAGATCGCGGTTCTGGAGGCGGTTATGGCTGGATCTCAGATTCAGGATCCTCCGGAAGACATGACGAACCGCTACTATAACCGGATTATCGACAATATGACCTACTACGCTTCTCTGTACGGATATGATCTGGAGACCTTCCTGAGCATGCAGGGCACATCGGAGGATGCGATCCGTGAGTCGGCCGCGCAGGCGGGACAGGAGATCATCGTCATGCAGGCCATTGCCGATGCCGAAGGCCTTTCGGTGACGGATGAGGAGCTGGATGCGGAGATTGAAACCAATGCCGGATCGCTTGGTTATGACGATGTGGAAGAATACCGCGCTTCTCTGGACGTGGAAGGCTACCGGGAATATATGATGTCGGAGAAGGTGCTGAATTTCCTGCTGGAGAACGCTGTGGTGACGGATGTGGAGCCGGAAACGGAGGCTGCGGAAGCGGAAACGGCAGAAACCGCGGCAGAGGAAACACAGG
>UQVK01000123.1 GCA_900544445.1 uncultured Lachnospiraceae bacterium | reverse complement strand
CGAATTCTTATCTGGAAGGTTTCATTCCCATAGACACAGAATATTTTACAGCCTCGGAAAAGTCTTTTGGACTTTTCTTTTTTTGTTGGATCCAGGAAATCACCACATACAGCTTTTCCATTGTTTCCTCTCTGTTTCCTGAAGCGATCTGAAAGAGCGGCAGCATCATGGCACAGAATCCATGACACTGCCGCTCTTTTTTGTTTTTCAGTCCGATTCTCACTCCGCCAGAGAAGCCGCAATCGCGTCTGCGAGCTTTTCAAGCTGCTCCATGGACGCATCGTTCAGCGCGGACTTCAGGGTGACAACAGGCTCCAGAACGTTCATGTTCTTCAGGCCGTCCAGAATCTCCTTCATCTGCTTTGCCGCAACCGGTCCCCAGGTTCCGTTTTCGATCAGGCCGATGGTGCGGTTCTGCAGGTTCAGCGCCTTGCAGTCATGCAGGAAGTTCAGCATGGCAGGATAAATGCCGTTGTTGTAGGTGGGAGCCGCAAGCACCAGATGGCTGCAGCGGAACACTTCGCCGATCAGCTCGGACACATGGGTGCTGGAAACGTCATGTATGGCGATATTCTTCACACCGGCCTCTGCCAGCTTCGCTGCCAGAACGTTCGCAGCGTTTTCCGTGTCGCCGTACATGGAGGCGTACAGGATTGCCACGGACTTCTCTTCCGGCTCATATTTGCTCCAGATGTCGTACTTTTCAAGCAGATAGCCGAGATCGTTTCTCCACACGGGTCCGTGCAGAGGGCAGATCACCGCAATATCCAGGCCGGAAAGCTTCTTTAATGCCATCTGTACCTGAGGGCCGTACTTACCCACGATGTTGCCGTAATAGCGGCGGGCATCGTCCAGCCAGTCCTTATCGAAATCCAGCTCGTCATTGAAAATATTACCGTTCAGCGCGCCGAAGCTTCCGAATGCGTCCGCGGAGAACAGAATCTTTTCGGTCTCTTCATAGGCCACCATAACCTCGGGCCAGTGTACCATGGGCGCGAAATAAAAGCTCAGTTTATGTTTTCCAAGAGAAAGGCTGTCGCCTTCCTTCACCACAACCGTCTGGTCATCCTTCAGCTCAATGCCGTAGAACTGATTGATCATGCAGAAGGTTTTGGCATTTCCCACAACCTTCATGTTGGGGTAACGAAGCAGAAGCTCCGCGATATTCGCGCAGTGATCCGGCTCCATGTGATTCACAATCAGATAATCCAGCGTTCTGCCGTTCAGAGTATGCTGAATATTCTCAAAAAACTGGCGGGAAATGGAGCTGTCAACGGTATCGATCACAGCAGTCGCCTCATCCAGAATGAGATAGGAATTGTAGGCCACTCCCCTCGGAATCGGGAACAGATTCTCAAACAGCGCCAGGCGTCTGTCGCTTCCTCCGATCCAGGTTATTCCTTCCGTTATTTTACGTGTGCAGTACATTTTCTTTTCTCCTCTCTGCTTTCGGTCAGTTACTGTCTCACCAAAACATATTATATCTGAAAATCCAGAAATGCAACAGCCGCAAAAGGACAGTTTTTCTCAGTTTCTGCGGCCAACTTCCGTAAAAACTTACATCCGGTCCGGCGCTCCGAAGCCCAGCAGATCGATGCAGTCCTCCAGCACGCCCTTGGTCAGCATCAGCAGAGCGATCAGGCCGGCCTTTCTCGTCTCATCCTCCTCCGCAATGATCTTCGTCTCATGATAGAAACGGTTGAATGCGTTGGAGAGATCATAAATGTAAGCGCAGACACGGTTGGGGGCAAGCTCCTTTTCCGCGCCGGCGATCATGCTCTGGAATCCGGAAATCTCCAGCATCAGCGCCTTTTCATCCGGATTCTGTGCCGGAAGGATGGAAAGCCCCTCAAGGCTTCCGCCCTGCTGCACGTACTTCTCCAGAATGGATTTGATGCGGACGATGGTATAGAGGATATACGGTCCGGTATCTCCCTCAAAGGAGGTGAAGCGGTCCACGTCGAACACATAATCCTTCGCCGCCTGGTTGGAAAGGTCGCCGTATTTCAGAGCCGCAAGGCCGACGATATCCGCCGTCTTTCTGGCTTCCTCATCGGAAAGCTCTTTGCGGCTTTCGCGGATCTTGTGATACATTTCATCATCGATCTCCTCGATCAGATTCTCCAGACGCGGCACCCCTCCCTGACGGGTTTTGAAGGGTTTTCCGTCGCTTCCGTTCACCGTACCAAAGCCGATATGCCTGAGACTGGTTTCCGGCTCCACAAGTCCCGTCTTTCTCGCGCAGCGGAACACCTGTTCAAAGTGCATGACCTGCCGCTTATCCGTGATATAGATCAGCGTATCCGGATGGTATTTTTCCATCCTTTCCTCAATGGTCGCAAGGTCTGTGGTGCTGTAGAGTGCCGCCCCATCAGACTTCAGGATGATACAGGGAGGAATTTCCTTCGTATCTGTTTCCTCCTTCACATCCACTACCAACGCGCCTTCGCTCTCATGCGCAAAGCCATCCTTCTTCATCTTCTCCACCATGCCGGGGATCAGGTACTGGACGGTGGATTCGCCGTTCCAGAGATCGAAATCCACATTCAGCTTCTCATAATTTTTCTTCATGTCGGCAATCGACACTCTGAGGATATGCTGCCAGAGGGCACGATGTCCTCGCACTCCATCCTGCAGTTTGCGGGTATTTTCCATCGCCCGCTCTTTATAGGCCTCGTCCACCTTACATTTTCCGCTTGCCGTTGGATAGATTTCCTCCAGCTCCGCTATGGTAAACGGCGCTTCTTCCGGGTATTCTCCCGTATAGTTTTCATCAAAATAGGGAAGCTCCGGCTGTCTTACCTGCAGCTCCGTAATGATCTGGCCCATCTGCAGTCCCCAGTCTCCCAGATGAATGTCGCCGGTCACATCATGCCCCGCATAACGAAGGATTCTCTTGATGCTCTCCCCGATTACGGCGGAACGAAGATGTCCCACGTGTAGCGGTTTCGCCACATTGGGTCCGCCATAGTCGATGATAATGGTTTCCTTCTTCTCCGGCTCCGCCACGCCGAATTTTTCCGACGCCGCCATCTCGTTCAGATAGCCGCTTAAGAATTTTTCCGAAACCTTCAGGTTCAGAAAGCCGGGAGCTACGGCGGAAACCTCTGAAAATACGGAATTCTCCTTCAGTACCTCCGCCACGCCCTGGGCGATCATGATAGGAGCCTTATGATATTTCTTCGCGCCTGCCAGGCTTCCGTTGCACTGGTATTCGCACAGGTCAGGACGGTTGGAGAGAGTCACTTTTCCCAGCTCTCTGTCATAGCCTGCCGTCTCAAAGGCCTTCTTTACTTCTTCGGAAATCACATCCAGAATTTTATTCATAACGATTTGATCCTTTCTGTTTTCCTGTCATGTTACAGTTCAGCCTTCCACAGAACTGTAACCGCATCCGTCGGCTGCCCGTCAGCCTTCCGCCTGTCCCTTTCGGCACGGGAAAAAATACAGCCGCAGTAGTCCTGGCGGTAAAGTCCGTATTTTTCCGACAGTTCCACGGAACGCTTGTATCCGTTCTTTTTCTTAAAGTCGGAGGGCAGAAACGCCACACCGTATTCCTCTGCCATTAGGGCCCCGATTTCGTTCAGCTTCTCCGCGTTCTTCAGAGGGCTGATGGTGAGGGTTGTGGTGAAATAGTCAAAGCCTCTCTCCGCCGCAATCCTCGCGGTTTCACGCAGGCGGAGCTCATAACAGCGGAAGCACCGCTCTCCGCCCTCGGGCAGGCTCTCCAGCCCCTTCGAGACCTCGAAGAAACGCTGAGGCTCCCATTCGCCTTCCTCCACAAGAATGAAGCCGGAAGGAAGGACCGCCGGTTCCGTCGGAACGCTTCCTTTCTCCGGCCAACCGGCGCCTGCCGATTCTTGGTTCATCTGCCGCGCCAGCCGTTTCAGTTCCGCACTGCGTTTTTCATACTCTTCCCGTTCCGTGATGTTGGGATTGTAATACAGCACGGTGATTTCAAATTTTTCTCTCAGATATTCCAGCACATAGCTGCTGCAGGGGGCGCAGCAGGCGTGCAGAAGGAGCCGCTTCTTTTTTCCGTTTCCGGAAATTCTTTCCGCTTCCAGGGAAGCCAGAAGCTTTTCCAGCTCCTTCTGATAGTTGATCCGGTTTTTCTGCGGCGTGCAGCATTCCTTATTCTGCATGTTCCTGCGCCTTCTCGCGGTCGAGCTGAGCGATGTCCACCAGGGTCATCTGCCCGCTTCTCATCTTCGTCTCCAGGCTTCCCACAAGGGCTCTTGCCGTATCCAGGCTGGTCAGACAGTTCACGCCGGTTTCAATGGCGGTACGGCGGATCAGGAAGCCATCTCTGGATTTGTCGCGTCCCTGGGTGGGGGTGTCGATGACCAGGTCAATCCTGTGGCCCAGAATCAGGTCCATAACCGTGGGAGATTCCTGGTTGATCTTGTTGACCTTTCTCGCCTTCACCCCAGCCTCGTTCAGCGCGGCCGCCGTGCTTCTGGTGGCGTAGATGATGTAGCCCAGCTTCTCAAAGCGGCGGGCAATTTCAATGGCCTCTCCCTTATCCGCATCCTTCACGGTGATGATCATCTGCTTATGCTTCGGCAGATCGATGCCTGCGCCGAGGAAGGCCTTGTAAAGCGCCTCGTTGAAGGTTTTCGCCACGCCGAGGCACTCGCCGGTGGACTTCATTTCCGGCCCCAGGCTGATCTCAGCGCCGCGGATCTTCTCAAAGGAGAACACGGGCATCTTCACCGCCACGTATTCGGATTCCGGCTGCAGGCCGGGCTCATAGCCTAGATCCCTGATCTTCTTTCCGGTGATCACAGCAGCGGCAAGATCCACGATCGGGATGCCCGTCACCTTGCTGATATAGGGCACCGTTCTGGAGGAACGGGGATTGACCTCGATCACGTAAACCTCCTCGCCCACCACGATGAACTGGATGTTGATCAGACCGATAACGTGCAGGGATTTTGCCAGCCGTCTGGTATACTCCGCAATGGTTTTCTTCACGCTCTCGCTGACGGTCTGAGCGGGGTAAACGGAGATACTGTCTCCGGAATGCACGCCCGCGCGCTCCACATGCTCCATCAGGCCGGGGATCAGGATATCGGTGCCGTCGCAGACCGCATCCACCTCCATCTCCTTGCCCTGCAGGTACTTATCCACCAGAATGGGATGGTCCTGTGCAATACGGTTGATGATGGCCATGAATTCCTCGATCTCTGCATCGGAGATGGCGATCTGCATGCCCTGGCCGCCCAGTACGTAGGAGGGACGCACCAGCACGGGATACCCCAGACGGTTTGCCACAGCCTTGGCTTCTTCCGCCGTATAAACGGTGCCGCCGCTGGGTCTGGGGATTTCACATTCTTCCAGAATCTTGTCGAACAGCTCCCTGTCCTCCGCCGCGTCCACGTTTTCCGCGCTGGTTCCCAGAATCGGAACGCCCATTTTCATCAGGCTTTCGGTCAGCTTGATGGCGGTCTGACCGCCGAACTGCACCACCGCTCCGTCAGGATGCTCGATGTTCACCACGTTCTCCACATCCTCCGGCGTCAGCGGCTCAAAATACAGCTTATCCGCGATATCGAAGTCCGTGCTCACGGTCTCCGGATTGTTGTTGATGATGACCGTCTCATAGCCCGCTTTGGAAAAGGCCCAGGTGGCATGGACGGAGCAGTAGTCGAATTCGATTCCCTGTCCGATACGGATGGGGCCGCTTCCCAGCACCAGCACCTTCTTCGGGCAGACGGTTCCGTCGGAACGGAGCTGGCCGCTTCTGGATTCCTCCGCCTCGTTTTCTCCGCCGTATACGGAGTAATAATACGGCGTGCTCGCCTCGAACTCCGCGGCGCAGGTATCCACCATCTTATAAGCGGCTGTGATGCCGTTTTCCAGGCGCAGATTTTTGATCTGCCCCTCCGGCATTCCGGACAGGCGGCTGATCACGTTGTCCGGGAACTCCAGACGCTTCGCCTCGCGCAGAAGCTCCGGCGTGAGCGGGCCCTTCTCCAGCTTCTCTTCCATCTCCACCAGAACGGCGATTTTATCGATGAACCACTCGTCCACCATCGTGATTTCATAGATCGTCTCATAATCCAGTCCCTTGCGCAGGGCTTCCGCAATGACCCAGATCCTCTGGTCGTCCACTTTTTTCAGGCGTTCCTTCAGATCCTCCGCGGAAAGGGCGGAGAAATCATAGCTTCTCAGGCAGTCCACATGCTGCTCCAGGGAGCGGATGGCCTTCATCAGCGCCCCTTCAAAATTGGTGCAGATGCTCATCACCTCTCCGGTGGCCTTCATCTGGGTGGTGAGGGTTCTCTTTGCGGTGATGAATTTATCGAAGGGCAGACGGGGCATTTTCACCACGCAGTAGTCCAGCGTGGGTTCAAAGCTTGCGTAGGTCTTGCCCGTAATCGCGTTTTTGATCTCGTCCAGGGTATAGCCCAGGGCGATCTTTGCCGCCACCTTGGCGATGGGATAGCCGGTGGCCTTACTCGCCAGTGCGGAAGAACGGCTCACACGGGGATTCACCTCGATGACGCAGTATTCAAAGCTGGTGGGATGCAGAGCGAACTGCACGTTGCAGCCTCCCGTGATCTCCAGCTCGTCGATGATGTTTAAGGCGGCGCTTCTGAGCATCTGATATTCCTTGTCGCTCAGGGTCTGGGAAGGCGCCACCACGATGCTGTCTCCGGTGTGCACGCCGACCGGATCGATGTTTTCCATGTTGCAGACCGTGATGCGGTTTCCGGCGCTGTCGCGCATCACCTCGTACTCGATTTCCTTCCAGCCGGAGATGCAGCGCTCCACCAGAACCTCGCCCACGCGGGAGAGACGCAGGCCGTTTGCCAGAATCTCCTCCAGCTCCACCTGGTTATGGGCGATACCGCCGCCGCTTCCGCCCAGCGTATAGGCGGGACGCAGCACCACCGGATAGCCGATTTTGGAAGCGAAGGCAACGCCGTCCTCGATGTTCGTCACCACCAGGGAGGGCGCGCAGGGCTCTCCGATCTTTTCCATGGTGTCCTTGAATTCCTGTCTGTCCTCCGCCTTGCGGATGGTCTTCGAGGTGGTTCCAAGAAGCTTTACGTTATGTGATGCAAGGAATCCGGATTCATCCAGCTCCATTCCCAGGTTCAGTCCGGCCTGTCCGCCCAGTGTGGGCAGGATGCTGTCCGGCTTTTCCTTTTCAATGATCTGCTCCAGTACCTTCACGGTCAGCGGCTCGATATATACCTTATCCGCAATATCCTTATCCGTCATGATGGTGGCCGGGTTGGAGTTGACCAGAACCACCTCCACGCCTTCTTCCTTGAGGGAACGGCAGGCCTGTGTTCCCGCGTAGTCGAACTCCGCCGCCTGGCCGATCACGATCGGGCCTGAGCCGATGACCATTACTTTTTTTACATTCGGGTTCTTAGGCATCCTGCATTCCTCCATTCATCATCGTAATAAACCGGTCGAAAAGGTATCCGGAATCCTGCGGTCCCGGGCAGGCCTCGGGATGGAACTGTACGGTGAAAATATTTTTTCCCGTATAGCGCAGGCCTTCGTTGGTTCCGTCGTTCACGTTCACAAAGGCAGGCACCGCAACCTGCGGATCCAGCCGGTCGGTATCCACCACATAGCCGTGGTTCTGGGAAGAAATATACACCCTTCCCGTGGATAAATCCTTCACCGGGTGGTTTCCGCCCCTGTGGCCGTATTTCATTTTGTGGGTATCCGCTCCCGTGGCCAGCGCCATGAGCTGATGGCCCAGACAGATGGCAAAAATCGGGATGTCCGTCTCATAGAGCTTACGGATCTCCTGAATGATGTCCGTGCACTCCTTCGGATCTCCGGGGCCGTTGGAAAGCATGATGCCGTCCGGCGCGTCCGCGATGATCTCCTCCGCCTTCGTTCCCGCCGGATAAACCGTCACATCACAGCCTCTCATGGCAAGGGAACGGGCGATGTTTTCCTTCGCGCCAAGGTCCAGAAGCGCCACTCTCTTGCCCGCGCCGTTCAGCGCCCTGACCATGGACGGACGCTTTTCCTTCTCGCCTGCCGCAAACGCTTCCTTATTAAAAACAGCGCTTCCGGAAACGGGTCCGTTCTCAGAAAGATCCTTTGAACCCTTCACCTCATATTTCTCCGCGCAGGTAACCTTCTCCACCACCTTGCCCGTGGTGTAGGCGGAAAGCTTCGGCAGGATCTCTTCCAGATCATAATTCTCATTGGTGGTGATCATGCCGTTCATGGTTCCCTTTTCTCTCAGGATCTTCGTCAGCGCCCTGGTATCGATTCCCGCGATTCCGGGAACGTCATATTCCTTCAGATATTCCTGAATGCTGCAGTCGGAACGGAAGTTGCTGGGCATTCTGGACAGCTCTCTCACGATAAAACCGTCCGGCCAGGGTCTTCGGGATTCACAGTCCTGCCTGCACACGCCATAGTTTCCGATCAGCGGATAGGTCATGCAGACTGCCTGTCCCGCATAGGAAGGATCCGTCAGCACCTCCAGATAACCGGCCATGGACGTGTTGAATACGATTTCACTGATTACCTCTTTGTCAGCCCCGATCGAAGTCCCTTCAAATACGGTGCCGTCTTCCAGTATCAAATATGCCTTCATGTATTAACCTCCAGATTCGAAGCGGCCTTTACTTTAAGGAATCCACATGAAGAATGGCCCCGTGGGCCATTCTCCGGTACGAGTTCCCTGACGGAGCCTTCCCGTCAGGGCAGTTCTCAGCCGGCATCTTCGCCGGTCCGGAATTGATTCCCGTACAATTTGCACATTCCATAATCGATTTATTGTATCACAAAAGGGGATGGAGGGCAATTTCTTTTTTCTCGAAAGAGATTATTTCCCTCAGAATCAATAGAACCATATTTTCCTGCTTGTATTATTAGTCTATTATTTCATTTTCCAATTTTGGCAAATTATTTAAACTCACCTTCTCCAACGTCTGTAACTGCTGTACCGCCAACTGTCGAAGCAATTCCATCCGCTCTTTCTGATTCTTACCCTGATTTATTAAAACGGCATTATAGCTTTCTAAATTTGCAAGTACCAGTAATTGATTCAATGTTGCTACATCCCGCATATTTCCTTTTACCGTTGGATTTTCATCTTTCCATTGCTTTGCTGTCTTTCCAAACAAAACGACATTCAACATATCTGCTTCATTAGCATAGGTATACGCCACTTGTGCGGGCGTTAATTCTGGGGGAATCAGATTTTCTTTAATTGCATCTGTATGTATCCTGTAATTCAGCTTGGAAATTTCTCTATTCAAATTCCAGTTCAAAGATAGCCGACTATTCTCATCTGTCTTTAATCTCCTATAATCTTTCATAATTAGGCGATTGTTAAATCGCCAAACCCATCGATTTTACTGGATTTTCTTACATCTTCTATATAAATTTTCTCTCCGCAGATGGTACAATAGCAGTTA
>UQVK01000122.1 GCA_900544445.1 uncultured Lachnospiraceae bacterium | reverse complement strand
CGCGCGCCGAACCTCCAGTTCGGTGCTGCGATAACTGGATTTGCGACGCTTCGGCGCAAATCCTGATTGAAAATGCGTTATCGAGCGCATTTTTCAATCTTACCTCCATTTCGAAGCACTGTGCTGAGGCCGCGTCCTTTTCATCCTTCCGCCGAACCGACGTCCATTCCCTTCCGGGTCAGAGTGATCCGCCGGTAGTCAAAGCCGCGGCTTAAATCCTTCTCGATGCAGACTTCCGTATAACGCTCCGGCAGAATTTCCTCGATCAGATCGGCCCATTCCACCAGGCAGACGCCGTCGCCGTAAAAACAGTCCTCGTAGCCGATCTCCTCCATCTCTTCCACGTCACCGATGCGGTACACGTCAAAATGATAGAAGGGAAGCCTGCCTCCCTCATAGCTTTGAAGAATGGTGAAGGTGGGGCTGTTCACCGGCTCCGTAATGCCGAGTCCGGCCGCAAAGCCCTGGGTGAACACGGTTTTTCCCACGCCCAGATCTCCGATCAGTGTAAAAAGCTGTCCCGGTTTTGCCTCTTTTCCCATCTGCTTTCCAAGCGCAAAGGTATCCTCTGCGCAATAGCTGTCTCTTTCTTCCGTTATCTCCATACTTCCTCTATTTCTGCGGCCGAACGGCCGCGTTTATTCCGTGAGAAGAATCGTTTTGCGATTCCGCTACATTCTGATATTCACCTTTTTCGACGGCATATGGGTGGAAATCATTTCCACCGCCGGAATCAGGCTGTCCTTCAGTTCCCTGCGTGGAAAAATACACACCCCGGAGCCGGAGGTATAAAGAATCACGCATTTTGTGGTAGAAACGGCCTTTTCCATCTCGTCCCACTTCCAGAATTCCCTTCCGTTTGCCCGGATGACCTCCACGCCGTCCTCCGTCAGACTGTAATGAAGCGGCCGGCCATAATCCGGTTCCTGCTCCTGCCGTTTCGCTTTCAGATACAGAACCACGGGAAGGGCTGTCAGTACGATCAGTCCGGCCGCAAGGCACACAAAATTTCCTGTCCTCCCAAAAAGGATGAGCAGGACTGCGCCCACGGCCGCCTCCATCACTCCCATGGCATGGGAATAGGTCCGGTTTATCATATAATCATAGAGCGTACCCGCGTCTATCTTCACATCAAATTCCACCTGCATAAAATCCCTCAGCGACAGCATCCGAAAAAGCACCTACATTGCAGGTGCTTTCTCTAACTTTATCTTATATTATACCGAAAACGCTCCTCAGCGCAAGGCTTTTATTCCCGCAGTCCGCTTGTCAGCTTACGGTCACTCATGCCGCAAAGCCTCGATCGGGCTCATCTTCGCTGCCTTCCTCGCCGGATAGATACCGAAGAAAATTCCAACAGCCGCCGAAAAAGCGGAAGCCCCAAGTACAGTGACCGCGCTGATTCTGGCAGAAAAGCCTATCGCTCCTCCGATGGCCTGCGCCCCCGCCACTCCGAGGACAATGCCGATCAGTCCTCCCAGCAGGGTAATAATCGCCGATTCCGACAAAAACTGCAGAAGAATGGAGCCGGTTCTCGCTCCAAGCGATTTGCGGATACCGATCTCCCGGGTCCGCTCCGTTACTGACACCAGCATGATGTTCATCACACCGATGCCTCCCACCAGAAGGGAAATGGCCGCCACGATCACAACGAAGATGGAGATACTCCCCATTACCGAGTTGATCTGAGAAATCTGATCCTGCATATTCTGAACCATGATCACGCCCTGATTCCTTACATTGTGCCTGCTTTCCATAAGTCTTACGACACTTTGCGTGATCTGCGTATTCATGGAGGGCAGCTCGGATATCACATAGAA
The DNA here is from genome assembly GCA_900544445.1 of uncultured Lachnospiraceae bacterium. GTDB lineage: Bacteria > Bacillota > Clostridia > Lachnospirales > Lachnospiraceae > Eisenbergiella > Eisenbergiella intestinigallinarum. The sequence continues at coordinate 7,666 of UQVK01000122.1, read as the reverse complement.
ATCCGTAAAGCCGTCGAAATACAGGCCAAACGACATGCTCAGAAGATTCAGCGGCACTTCAATATTGATCATGTTTCCATACATGCTGAACATGGCAGAGGCGCTGTCCTGCCGGATTCCCACAATCGTCAGGTCCTGTGTGGTTCCGGACAGTGTAACCTCAATGCTCATTCCTATCACATCCGTTGTTCCAAACAGTTTTTTGGCTGCCTGCTGCGTAATAACGCAGACCCGGTTCCCGGCATAATAATCGGCAGCCGTAAAATATCTTCCGTCCACAATGGGCTCTGTCTGATAAAACTCCATACTTTCCGAGCCGCCTGACGTGTAAGCCGTAAATTCTCCCTTTTTTCCGACTACGCTTCCATACAGCGTATAAACCGGAGTAACGCCCTTTACACCGTCGATTTTTTCACGAATCGCATCAAAATCGTCTTCGTCAAAGTAAATCTTTTCCTTGCTCTGCTCGTTATTTACATAAATGCCGATCAATCCTCCGGCCATTGCGTTCAGTTCGTCGCTTACCTGTCCCTTCACTCCGTCGCCAATGGACATGATCATGATCACCGATGTGATTCCGATGATAATTCCCAGCATAGTGAGAACGGAACGGCCTTTGTTGCTCCGGATATTCATCAGCGCAATCTTGATATATTCCCACGCCTGTGCCAACTTGTTGTCCTCCTGTCTGGCTGCTGCAGGCAGCTTTATTTACCGGCCTGCACGGATTCCGTTTCGGTCGATGCTTCCGTTTGGGGAACAGCCGTTTCTCCGGATGCTTCGGTCTCAGATACATCTGTCCCGCCTGCCGCTCCGGTTTCAGATGCAGCCGGAGTCTGATCCGATTCCTGTGCTGCCGGAACGGCAACCACACTCATCCCTTCCGTTACTGAACCTGTCATATCATACACTACCAGGTCGCCTTCTTTCAGCCCATCCGTCACTTCCACATCCGTGTCGGAAGAAATTCCGGTGGTAATTCTTCTCATGGTTACAACACCGTTTTCAACCACGTAGCAGAAGTCCCCGTTTCTGTCCGTGTTTACAATTTCCACCGGCAGGGTAATCACATCCTGCGCGGAATTGGTATGAATCACCACCTGTGCCTCCACGCCGAGATAAATGCCGGAATCCGGATTGTTAATATGTACCTCCACGCCAACCACAGGACTTCCCTGAGCGTTATTAGCAGCAACCTTATTGATCTTGGTTACTTCCCCTTCATATTTCTGGTCCGCAATCGTAATATCCGCCTTCTGGCCCACCGCAATCTTTGCCAGGTCATACTTTGTGATGGAAATATCCACCTTTACCTGCTGATTGCTTTCTATGGTGAACAGCTCGGTTCCTTCAGAAACCGTGGCTCCTTCCAGAAGTCCTCCTCCTGCGGAGGCGTTTGCAGAAGAAGACATTGTTGCAATCTTGGTCACAATTCCGCCAAATTCCGCTTTGACTCCTTCCTGTCCTTTTGCCAGCTTCTCCGCCGCCTCCTCAGCGGTGATCTGCGCGCTCTGCATGTTGTCGGCCTGCTGCTGCTTCGCGTAAGGATCCACAATTCCCGCCTCAGAGGAGGATTCCTTTCCTTCCCTCCGGCTGATCTCCTCTTTCATATCGTCCAGCTTTTTCTGTTCCGCGTCGATAATACGCTGCTTCTCCTTCATCTCATCGGACATGTTCAGATCATTGATCTCATTTGACGTACGGCGGATGCTCTCATTCAGGTTCTGGATGGTCTCCTGAATCCGCTCTCTGCTTTCTTCGCTTCTGGGCTCTGACAGCTTATTGTTCTGAATCTCCAGCTCCAGATTCAGCTTGTTCAGCCATTCCTGCAGATCTTCCTTCTTGTTCTGGATATCATCCTCCAGATTGTATTTCAGTCCCTGTACATACTGTTCCTGTCCCGCGGCAAGCACCTTCAGCTCATCCAGGCCGATTACCGCCTCATTATACTCCGACTGTTTTTTATCACTCTGATACTGAGTGCTCCGATAGCCGTTTGCGGAAGCGGATGCATCCAGCGCCGCCTTCGTCTTCTGAGCTTCCAGATCAGAAGTATCGAAGGTGACAAGCTGTTGTCCTTCCTCCACCACATCTCCCAGGGAAACGTTCATCTCCGTAATAACGGCGCCCACCGGCGCATAATAGGTTCTGCTCTGCTCGCTGTTCACCTTGCCGCTGGTGGAAATGGTTTCCTCCACACTGCCCTTTGCGGCTGTAATCGTATTCACCTGTGTCGGCGTATTTTTTGCGATCACGCTGTTTACAACCGAATATCCCCCAAAAACGACCACAAGGGCCGCCGCGACAATCAGCGGAATCTTCTTTTTTCTTTTCCTGACGCCCGCCGCTTTGTTTTTCTTCTTTTCCATCTCGCTCATGCTGCTTCCTCCATATGATGTGATCCTTTGTTTCCTGACGTTTATGCCAGATTCTGCTGATAATCCTCTACGATATGTCCATCCTTAATACGTATTACCCGCTCCGCCTGCGCCGCAATATCATTATCATGAGTAATGATGATCACCGTTCTGCCTTCCTTATGAAGCGCTTTCAGAATCCCCATGATCTCCACGGTAGATCCGGAATCCAGATTTCCGGTCGGTTCATCTGCCAGAATCACAGGCGGCGCCTGCGCAATTGCCCTGGCAATCGCCACTCTCTGCTGCTGCCCGCCGGACATCTCGGAAGGCTTATGCGTCATGCGTTTTTCCAGTCCCACCTTGATCAGCGCCTTCCTGGAAAGTTCGGTACGCTCCCTTTTTCCCACGCCTCTGTAGATCAGCGGAAGCTCCACATTTTCCAGCGCGGTCAGATTGGGGATCAGATTAAAGCCCTGAAAAATGAAACCGATCTCCCGGTTTCTGATGTCGGACAGTTCATCGTCGCTCATACCGGACACATCCTGGTCATGCAGCAGATAGGTTCCGCTGGTCGGCACATCCAGGCAGCCCAGCATATTCATCAGGGTGGATTTTCCGGAACCGGAGTGGCCGATGATTGCCACAAACTCATTTTCTTCAATGGATACGCTGACATGATCCAGCGCACGCACCTCATTTTCTCCCGGATTATATATTTTGCACATATCCTTCACTTCAACCAGCGCACTCATAAGCCCCTTCTTTCTATCTGTATCATTGTACTATTGTCTTATTTCTTTAATACAATAATTTATTTTATATGCTTTGTCAAGCCTTTTTGTAAGAACATAAGAACATCGTCCTCCCGCCCGGCCCGCAATACCAATCATACTATGGACGCCTTTAAAAATACCTTCTGCTTCCTTTAAATTTTCCTTAAAATTTTCTAAAAGTCAATTTGGAGAGGCCGCGCCATTCGACATGAGAATTTTTTCTGTATTTCATGCATGAGATCTGAAAAAAAGGATATACTGAAAATATCAGAAGGAAGAAGCGATTCACCATTTGGTTGCAAAAGCTTCACAATTTCTTAAAAAACAGAACACGATTCTTCCATACATGGATGATATCGTATAATCAAACAAAGCCAACAAGACTTTTTCAGATAGATTTCTTTTTCATAACTTGCCGGCATCCCGCAAAGATGCCGGCCCTCCCTCGTTGATAACGGATGACCGCCTGACGGTTATCCGTTTTTTTGCACGATAAGCCCGGAGGGCGGCCGCAGGGATGGGCAAACCCGTTTGCACAGCCATGCGGACATCCTCCGGGCAACGGACAGCGAGCAGCTTTGCTGCGAGGTGCCCGGTACAGCGAACGGTTTTGCCGTGAGCTGTACGATATCGCGCAGATCGGATAGGGGAAGGAACTTACCCTATCCGATCTGGCTGCTTTTGCCCTGCCGGAAAAGGCTTTCCCGGTTCTGATGTCCTGACCGTGCAAAATCCGTTGACCACGCAGCCGATTCCTGTCCCCATGGCGATGGAAACCGGTAGAAAAAGCATATTGTACCAATCCTCCAGAATACCGTACATGATCAGAAACAGCGGCGTACCGGCCGCCAAAAGATATCCCGGCCCGCCAAACAGCACCCGGATCAGCAGCGGCGCAATCCAGAGGATACCGCTCATTATCACCGCATGAAAGGACTGGGCAGCATGAGCGGATACGCACAGAATGACAGCACAGAGCACAAAAATCGCCAGCAGATCAAGTGTCAGCACAAGGGAGACAAAACGGAAGACCGGCTCCATGGATATTGCATAAAACGGATTTACCGCATGCTGCGCGGTCACCATCCCACTCATACATTTTGCTCCGTCAAAGCCATATACCAGGCCGACGGCCAGAAAAGCGGCGGATACGATCATCCCGTATACAAGCGCTGCCAGCGTAAACGCAGCAGCCGTTTTTATCGCAATATCCTTCTCCCTTCCATCCCTGCAGGTGAACAGCAGCGCCGCCATCCCGGTCTGATGCTCCTCCGCATAGATGGGTGAAAGTCCCACAATCAGAAGAACGCTGCCAAGAATCATTCCCAGCTGAAGCGTATCCAGAAGGACAGCCCATCCCCTGGCATAGGCGAAAAAGAACCCTTCCCCCTTCTTTTCTGCGGTCTGCCCCAGCTCGCTTTCGGCAATTGGCTTAAGAGAAGTGGAAATCCGGAAATCATCCCAGTCCCGAAACCAGCCGTTTCCCAGATATTCCGTAATAAAGCCGTTACAATAATTTTCATCCCGGAAACCGCCATATCCTTCCTCCACCTGTGAGGGAAACCCATATTTTTCAATAATCCGTCCGACTGTCTCATCCGACAGAGTTCCCCGAAATTCTTCCGTGACGGCTCTGTCCATCCGGACAGCTTCCCAGCCGGTATACAGCTTCCCGTTTATTGTGCTTCTTTCCTCTCCCACAATTCCAACGCAAAAATAAAGCAGAAGAATTGCCAGCGCTCCAAACAGCCCCGCCAGAAAAGCTTTCCGGCGCAAAAGCTTATAAAGCTCCATCCAAAACAGTCTCATTCTTTCCTCCTTACCGAAGCCGCCTCCGCTCCCGGACAGGTAAAATACAGATACAAATCCTCCAGAGAAGCCTCTTCTTCAACCGCATCCGGGAACGGTTTCTGCTCCGAAACGATGCGCAGCTCTACGCCCTCCCTGCCGTTTCGAAGATTGCTGACAAGAAATGTCTCTCTGTATGTTTCCACCTGCTCTTCCGGCACACGGCATTTCCAGACGATCTGCCCCGCTTCCTCTGCAAGCTGCCGCTGCGTTCCCTTTCGTATGATTGCCCCCTTCTGCATAATCAGAATCTGATCCGCAATATAATCCACATCCGAAACGATATGGGTGGACAGGAGCACGATCCGGTTCTTTCCAAACGAACTGATGATATTCCTAAAGCGGACCCTTTCCTTCGGATCCAGCCCGGCCGTCGGTTCATCCAGGACCAGGATCTCCGGCTCGTTCAACAGAGCCTGCGCGATTCCCACACGCTTCAGCATCCCTCCCGAACAGGTTCTCAGCCTCTGCTTCCGGCAGTCCTTCAGATCCACCAGCTCCAGCAGCTCCTCGATGCGCTGTTTTGCCCAGGGCTCAGGAAGAGCCTTCAGGGCGGCCATGTAATGCAGGAACCTCCATACGGAAAAATCGCCATAATATCCAAAATCCTGCGGCAGATATCCCAGCAGGCCGCGGTACTCCTTTCCCATCCGCCTGATGTCCATACCGTCGCAGCATACGCTTCCCCTGTCCGGCTTCAGAATCCCGCAGATCATCCGCATCAGCGTCGTTTTTCCCGCTCCGTTTTCACCCAGCAGACCGTAAACGCCGTTTTCCAGGCAAAGCTCCGTGCTTTGCACCGCGATCCTGTCCCCAAAACGCTTCTCAATGCCGTTCAGCTCTAATCTGTGCATAGCAGCTCTCCTTTCTCAATAGCCAGAAACAGCCGTCCCACCTGCAGAAACAGAACGGTCAGCCCGGCAGCCAGACCGGCGCACCAGACGGCCGCCGCCGACAAAAGATACAGCCCCGGCAGCAATGTCAGAAACCAGGTCAGAACCACCGAAGCGATTCCCGCAGCCGCGAGCGGATACCTTTTTCTTCTTCCCCTTTCCATCATCAGGCATCCCAGACACATGGATACGGTAAAGAGAAACGGAACCCCCATATAGAGTCCGGCCCGGATCACCCACATTTTCCAGCGGATACCCGCGTAGCAGGCCGCTCCGGCCAGCACCATCAGATTTACGGTTCCAAGGACGAGCATTTCCAGCGCGGCCAGCTGCCTCACGTTAAAATAGCAGGTATCCGCCAGCTCGGTCATTCCTCCGGTAAAAAGCTCCGACAGAATCCAGATGGAGCACACCCCCAACATCGAGGAAGCCAGCATGGAGCAGGCGGTCATATCGCCCGTATCCGCTCCCAGAAAATGCAAAACCGGCATCAGACCCGCAAATCCCAGATTTGCCAGAAGTCCCAGAAGCCAGACCTTCCTTTCCATATAGCGCAGCTGGCTTTTGAGGATGGAAAACCATGACGCGGTATGGGGAGCGTGTTTTTGCTCCATTATTTCAGACAGCCTTGTCAGAGTCCGGGCCTTCCGCTCCTGATCTATGGGTATCTGCCTGTCCATTCTTTCAAACAGCGCTCTCAGATCGTCATCTTTTCTTTTCATCGTCTCTCATCTCCTTTCTCAGCCTCTCGATTCCCAGCCGGTAGCGGGACTTTACCGTGGACAGGCTGCACCCCTGTATATCTGCGATTTCCTGAAATTTCATTTCCTCCCGGATTCTCAAAAGAACCACCTCCCTCTGCTCCAGCGGGACCCGCTGTAAAATTTCATTGATAAAAAGCTTTGTTTCCAGCTCATTCAGCGTTTTCTTTTCACAGACAATATCATCCGGCAGCTCCATCCGCTTCTCCCGCTCCCTTTTCCGAAGATAATCCCGGCAGAGATTTCTCGCCGTGATCAGCAGATAGCCCTTCAGATTTTTATATTGATAGCGGTCCGCGCGCCTGATAAACCGGAAAAACACCTCCTGAGAAATGTCGCAGGAATCCGCTTCATTCGCGGTGAGGTACAGGCAGAACCGGTATACATCGTCATAATACCTCTCGATGAGACTGCCAAGCGCCTCTCTGTCCCCGTTCTGTATCCTTCGGATCAGCTCTCTGTCCGTCATCCTCTTCCTCCTCTCGTCCGCTCCTGTTATAAATAACCCGGGAACAGGCAAAAAAGTTCAGCATCCTGAAATTTTTTTCTGACAGAATGAAATTTCCTGTCGTAATGAAATTTTCCATCGTAATAAAAAAGGCTCCCGGCGAAACATACCGCTTCGGCCGGGAACCCTTTTTGCTCTTTTCCTTTTCAACTTTCCGGAGAAAATGCCCGACCACGGACTGCGTACGCGCCAGGCGGAAATGCCTGATTACAGACTGCGTACAGGCGGACGGAGGAATCCCCTCCGGCCCTGCCTGAGCAGCCGTCCTCCGTCAGGCCCTGTGCAGGATCGGGCTTAACTTCTTATATACCAGAACGGTCACGACGGACACCGCCGCTCCCTTCAGCAGATTCATGGGAACCACGGCGAACAGGGCGAGGGTGGTCACGCTGTTGATGGCGGGATTGATCGCATGGCCCATCTCGATGATGGAATCCAGCGGAAGCCCGTAAAGCTGCGCGAATTTGGGGATCAGGTAAACGGCGTTAAAAGCGGAGCCGAACACGGTCATGATGAGCGTTCC
>UQVK01000121.1 GCA_900544445.1 uncultured Lachnospiraceae bacterium | reverse complement strand
AGCACGACGGCTGAAAGCTCTGCACCGGCAGAGACCACCGCTTCTGAAGCGGCTTCCACTGAGGCAGCTTCCAGCGAAGCAGCTTCCACTGAAGCAGCAAGCACTGAGGCGGCTACTACCGAAGCGACCACCGAAGAAGCATCTACTGAGGCAGCGGCTGCTGAGATCCCCGCTGATCTGAGCGGCACCGTTTCCATGGCTGGTTCCACTTCTATGGAGAAACTTGCAAACGCTCTTGCAGAGTCCTTTATGGCAGCTTATCCCGGCGTTACCGTAACGGCTGAGTTCACCGGATCCGGCGCTGGTATTGAAGCTGTAACCGCTGGCAGCGTTGATATCGGAAATGCTTCCAGAAATCTGACCGAGGATGAAAAGGCAGCAGGCATTGCTGAGAACATTGTTGCAATCGACGGAATCGCGGTTGTAGTTGATACCGCAAACGAGGTTGCAGGCCTGACCTCTGACCAGCTTGCTTCTATCTATAAGGGTGAAGTTACCAACTGGAGCGAAGTCGGCGGCGCTGATCAGCCCATCGTAGTAGTGGGAAGAGAAGCGGGATCCGGCACCAGAAGCGCTTTTGAAGAGCTGCTTGCGATCGAGGATCAGTGTGCATACGCAAACGAGCTGGACAGCACCGGTGCGGTTATGGCAAAGGTAGCTTCCACTCCCGGAGCAATCGGATATGTATCTCTGGATGTTCTGGATGATACCGTTAAGACGGTTGCTGTAGATGATGTTGAGCCTACTGTTGAAAATATCAAGGGCGGCACCTATGCGCTGAGCAGACCTTTCGTAATGGCTACCAACGGCGAGATTTCCGAGCAGAGCGAAGCAGTACAGGCGATCTTCACCTACCTTGCTTCTGATGAAGGAAAGGCTCTGGTTGAGAGCGTAGGACTCATCACGGTTGACTGATTCTGAAAAGGAACATTTGATACGGACTACTTTTGAGGCTCTGTGAAAACAGGGCCTCAAAGCGGGTAAGTCTTTATAGAAGTAAAGGTTGGGTAATAGAATGAACGAACCTCTTTCCATCATACATGGCAGACATGCTAAAAGCGCGGTTGAAAAAACTGCAAAAATCATTTTTACTGTCTGTGCTTTTTTTGCCATTCTGGCAGTTTTCTCCATCACATTATATATGATCATCAATGGAACTCCGGCTCTGTTCCAGGTAGGACTGGGAGAGATCCTTTTCGGAACGGTGTGGGAACCGACAGCTGAGGATCCGGCTTTTGGTATTCTTTTCATTATTCTTACAAGTATTATCGGAACTGCTCTTGCTATTCTGATTGGCGTGCCCATCGGCGTTCTTACAGCGGTGTTCCTTGCGGAGGTGGCACCGAAGAAGCTGGCTTCCGTTGTGAAGCCTGCGGTTGAACTCCTGGCGGGAATTCCTTCTGTTATTTATGGACTGCTTGGTATCATGATTCTGAACCCGCTGATGTATAAGCTTGAGCTTGCAATATTCAGAGATTCTGAAACCCATCAGTTTACAGGAGGCGCAAACTTGATCTCAGCCGTGATTGTACTGGCAATCATGATTCTGCCTACTGTTATAAACATCAGTGAGTCCGCCTTGAAAGCAGTTCCCGCTCAGTATAAATCTGCTTCTCTTGCTCTGGGGGCTTCCCATATTCAGACCATTTTCAAGGTCATGCTCCCTGCGGCGAAGTCCGGTATCATTACTGCGATTGTGCTCGGCGTAGGAAGAGCCATCGGAGAAGCCATGGCCATCACTCTGGTGTCCGGAAGCTCTGTGAACTTCCCGCTTCCGTTCAACTCCGTCCGTTTCCTCACCACGGCAATTGTCAGCGAGATGGGATATGCGTCCGGCCTGCACAGACAGGTGCTGTTCACCATCGGGCTGGTGCTGTTCGTCTTCATCATGATTATTAACGTGGGGCTGACCAGCATTCTGAAGGCAGGGGATCCTGAGGCAAAAGAAAAGAAAAAAGCTGCGAAGCTGGCTAAGGAAGCGGAGCAGAATGAACCTGACAGAAAGGAAGCGGTGACCTTATGAACCAGAGTGTATTAGTAAAAAGAGTGCGAGTTTCTGATCTGGTTTTGAAAGTGCTGATTTATTTTGCAGCAGCCATTTCCATCCTGCTTCTGGTCGGAATCATGTGCTATACCTTTTACAGAGGATTTTCCAGTATCAGTCTTGAATTCCTTACAACAGTTCCCAGCACACTGAATGAAACCTTTGGTATCGCAGGAAATCTGCTGAATACCCTTTATATCGTTTTGATCACGCTGCTGATCGCAACGCCCATCGGCGTTGGCTCTGCCATTTATCTGAATGAATATGCGAAGCCGGGAAAAATTGTCCGTGCCATCGAATTTACCACAGAAATTCTTTCCGGCATCCCTTCCATTATTTTCGGTCTGTTCGGAATGGTATTCTTTGGAACCACTCTTGGACTGGGATATTCCATCCTGACCGGTGCGCTGACCCTGACCCTGATGGTGCTTCCGCTGATCACAAGAAATACCCAGGAGGCCCTGAAGACCGTTCCTGAGAGCTACAGAAGCGGTGCGCTTGGAATGGGGGCTACGAAGTGGTATATGATCCGCACCATTCTGCTTCCTTCCGCCATGCCTGGCATCATTACCGGAATCATTCTGGCAGTGGGAAGGATTGTGGGTGAATCGGCAGCCCTTCTGTTCACTGCGGGAAGCGGCTATCTGCTTCCTAAAACCATCGGAGGATTCCTGGATAAAGTTTTCCAGTCCGGCGGAACGCTGACCATCCAGCTCTATCTGTGCATGCAGAAGGCGCAGTATGATGAAGCGTTCGGTATCGCCCTTGTCCTCCTCGTGTTTGTGCTGATCATCAACATGCTGACGAAATATCTGTCCAAAAAATTTAACGTGGAAACAAGAGACTAAAGAACCAGAAAGGGAAAGCAATGGAAAACGTAAAAATCAGTACCAGAAAACTGAATTTATATTATGGAACCAACCATGCGCTGAAGGATATTGATATGGATATCAGGCCCAATGCGATCACCGCCTTTATCGGTCCCTCCGGATGCGGAAAGTCCACATTTTTAAAGACGCTCAACCGCATGAACGATCTGGTTGACGGTGTGAAGATCGAGGGTGAAGTTACCATCGACGGAGAGAACATTTATGATGAGAGAGTGGATACCACCCTTCTGAGAAAAAAGGTGGGCATGGTATTCCAGCAGCCCAATCCCTTCCCCATGAGTATTTATGACAATATCGCCTATGGCCCCAGAATCCATGGCATTAAGAGTAAATCTCAGCTGGATCAGATTGTGGAAGAGAGCCTGAAGGGGGCCGCTATTTTTGACGAGGTCAAGGACCGCCTCAGAAAATCCGCACTCGGCCTTTCCGGCGGACAGCAGCAGAGGCTCTGTATTGCGAGAGCGCTGGCGGTTCAGCCGGAGGTGCTTCTCATGGATGAGCCCACTTCCGCTCTGGATCCCATTTCCACCCTGAAGATTGAGGATCTGATGGAAGAACTGAAGAAAAAATACACAGTGGTTGTGGTTACCCATAACATGCAGCAGGCTGCCCGTGTATCGGATGATACCGCGTTCTTCCTCGTGGGAGAAGTGGTTGAGAAGGATTCCACCAGCAACATTTTCTCAAGGCCGAAGGATAAGAGAACCGAAGATTATATCACCGGCCGGTTTGGCTGATCAGACACAGCAAAGGTAAAGAGAGGAATAAAGGATATGGCAATGAGATCAATCTACATGGAGGAGCTGGACAGCCTGCGCAAAAGCGTGAAGGAAATGGGAGAGGCCGTTGAGGCATCCTTTGACCAGCTTTTAACTGCCGTTGACAGCAAGGATGAAGATCTGGAAATGAAAATCATCAGCGGAGACCGGGTAATCAATGATATGGAGAGAAATATCGAATCCAGATGCCTGTCTCTGATCACCAGACAGCAGCCGATTGCAGGGGATCTGAGGATGATTTCTGCAGCGTTGAAGGTGGTCACGGATATCGAGCGAATCGGAGACCAGACCGCTGATATTGCGGAGCTGATGCTGCGCATGAAGGGAACCGAGCTGGATACCTATTCCAGACATATCACGGGAATGCTGGGGGTTGCCAAGGAGATCGTGCACGACGCAGTAGACGCTTTTGTAAACAGGGACAGTAAGGCTGCAGACGAAGTAATCCGCCACGACGATGTAGTGGATGAGCTTTTCTCGAAGGTGAAAGATGATCTTGTGAGAAGGCTTCAGGAGGGTGTTCCTGATGTGGACGCCTGCGTGGATGTATTGATGATCGCCAAATATCTGGAAAGAATCGGCGACCATGCGGTGAACATTGCAGAATGGGAGCTTTTCCAGGAGAGTGGCTCCATCAAGGATATCAGGCTGATGTAGAAGCCCCCGTGCGCTCTGCCCGTGCGGAGCGCTCCCTCTTCTGGACGCAGAATTTCAGATACAGAATCAGTATCGTAAGAAAGCAGACTCCGAGCGTATTGGTGATCTGCTGGGCATACAGCCTGACACCGAAGAGGGACGGCTGCACCTGCTGCAGGAAGGAGAGGAGCTTTCCTGCCAGGAAGGAGATCAGAAAGCCGTACACCCCGCCCAGCGCGGAAAGGATGGAAAGCTGAATGGTCCGCTTTTCCTCCCGGATCAGTTCAAGCTGGATGCCGAACAGGCCGATTCCCGCAAAACTCCACCCAAGCGCGGAAAAGAGGGTTCCCAAAACCGTCATGACCAGCGCGTTGGAGGGAACGGCCAGGGCAAAGGAAGCGAAATTCAGCAGGATACCGATCAGGGAATATTTATAGATACAGGCCATTCCATATCGGTCTCCCAGCCGCCCCACTGCGGGCGTGACTGCAATTCTTGCCAGATTACCCAGAAAACCCACCACCATGAGGAAGGTGAAGGAAAGGGACAGCTCGCCGAGCTGATAGCTGGTGTTAAAAGGGGCGGCAGTATAATAAGCTGTCAGCCAGAGCATATTGGTAAAAAAAGCCATCCGGAAATCCCCGTCACAGAAGGCAGCGCTTATCTCGGCCTTCAATGAATTGTGGATATTCCGGTTTTTCTTTTTGGCTTTTGCGGCGGACTGTTCTTTATCAGACCCCTTTCTGGAAGGCCGGCAATGGATTTCTCTTCCTTCAGGGTTGGTTTCACCCATGCGGGGCTCCTTCATACAGCTGAACGCTCCAAAATTCAGAAGGACGAGAAACAGGATCAGACTGCCGTTGATGAAAAAGCCCAGAAGCTGCTTTGGTCCGGAACAGACATCCATCACGACGCCCATGCCCAGCATCAGCGTAACCGTGACGAAGACGGCCACAGCGTCCTTTCTGGAAAAGTAGCTTCCCCGCTCTTTCATGGGAACCAGAGAAGCGATCCAGTCCTGTGTGGCAGGTGTTGCGATCTGTGACCAGACCTGAGCCAGAAAATAGCCGCCAAGAAGCAGACCCTGCTCCAGTCCTCCTGCTGTACGGGTGAGAGGGAGGAAAAACAGAAGGGCGAGAAGCAGCTTCTGCAGCACACAGAAACAGACGAACAGCTTTCTTTTTCTCAGACGATTGATCCGCTGCATGGTGAAAAGCTGGAAAACAGCGGCCAGACTCGCAGTGGAAGTGACAACTCCTGTTTCCGCATCGGAAAAACCGGCTGACAGCAGCAGGGAAACCAGGAAGGTTCCGCCCGCAAGCTGTGCGATGGTCTGTGCGGCGCTGTCCCCTGAAATGTAGAACCGCCGGCTTTTTTCATAATCCTCCTCCGTTTCCGGAAGCGCCATGAAATAGATCCGATAAAGGGAACCGGCGATCCGGCCCGCTTTCCAATACAGCATATCCCCCAAAGATTCTTTGCGCCGTTTTACCCTGAAGCCTGTCATACCCCGTACCCCCGCGCATGCCTCTGCATACATGGACAGACCGTTCCGCTTCCGGAACAAAAAGGATAATCCATATAAGGAAGATCCCTGTTTTCAGCCTCATACTACCTCAGGTCTTCCGAATAAAAAATGGATTATCCTTTCCTTTCTTCCCTATTATATTGTCCTGTCCATGACCTGCCCTGTCAGGGTGTCAAAAGAGATCAGCCCAGGTAAGCCTTCAGCAGCTCAAAGGTATTCTTTACCCCGTCCCTGTGGGATCGCTCATAGCCGTGGGAGGCGTAGACGCCGGGGCCGATCAGTCCGTGCCTGGCATCGATTCCCGCATCCAGCGCCGCGTCCGCATCGGAGCCGTAATGGGGATAGACATCAACCGCGTAGTCCGCGCCCGCTCTTTCGGCGGCAGCGATCAGACCGCTCACCACGTCATAATGATACGGTCCGTGGCTGTCCTTGGAGCAGATGGAAACCTGACGCTCCGTGCAGGAAAGCCCTTCTCCCACGCAGCCCATATCCACGGAAAGCAGCTCCGTGACACCTTCAGGAATGGAAGCGCAGGCCCCGTGTCCCACCTCTTCAAATACGGTGATGTGCTGATAAATGGTGCGTGCAGGGGTGATGTTTTCGTCCTTCAGGTATCTGGCATAGCCGAGAAGAATGGCCGTGCTCAGCTTGTCATCCAGAAAACGGCTCTTGATGTAGCCGGAAGGCGTGACCACGGTTCTCGGGTCGAAGCAGACGATATCACCCGTCATGATTCCCAGTTTCTTCACATCATCCGCATTTTCAACCAGCTCGTCCAGCAGAACCTCCATGCTGTCGTAGCTTCTCTTTTTCTCATTATATTCTCCGTTCACATGAATGGAGGCGTTGATGAGCTGGAAGGTTCCGGTATAGATTTTCCCCTTTCTGGTGATGATCCGGCAGTTTTCCGCTTCCGTATTATTCGGGTTCAGCCCGCCCAGGGGAGTGAGCTTCAGCTTTCCTTCCGGCGTGATTCCGGAAACCATGGCTCCCAGCGTGTCCGTGTGCGCCATCAGCAGAATGGGGCCGCAGGAGGGATCCGAGGCATGGTTCCCGGTCTCAGCGCTTCCCTCGCACAGCTTTACCAGCACGCCGCCCTTTACGGTTACCTGAGGCTCATAGCCCATTTCCCGGTAAACGCTGCAGAGATATTCCGCCGCCTTTTTCGTATAGCCAGAAGGGCTGTCGATGGCGAGTAGCTTCTGCGCCTGTTCCACCATATATTCGGTATAATCTTTCATTTTCCGTATTCTCCTTTACCGTTGGATTTACACATACAAGAGTATCATGTCCGGATGGGAAAATCCAGATTAATCGTGACAGAAACCTCATCCTGCCTTATAATAAAACAGAAAGTTTACAGATAACAGTTAAAACCTTTGGAAAGGCAGGAAAGCGGATGAGGACAATACCGGTTTCACAGATTACGGATGCAGTGAAAGAGATGTGCATAGAAGCTAATCTTTTTCTCACAAAGGATATGGAAGCTGCGCTGAAGCAGGCGCAGAAAAGCGAGGAAGCGCCGCTCGGGCACAGCGTGCTGAATCAGCTGTGCCAGAATCTTCAGATCGCCGGAGAGGATTCCATTCCGATCTGTCAGGATACGGGAATGGCGGTGGTTTTTCTGGAAGTGGGACAGGAAGTCCATTTTGAGGGCGGCGTTCTTGAAGATGCGGTCAACGAAGGCATACGCAGGGGATATACCGAGGGTTGCCTGCGCAAATCGGTGGTTTCCGATCCCCTCATCCGTGAAAACACGAAGGACAACACGCCGGGCGTCATTCATTATTCCATCGTTCCCGGAGACCGGGTAAAAATAACGGTGGCGCCCAAGGGGTTCGGCAGTGAGAACATGAGCCGGATTTTTATGCTGAAGCCGGCAGATGGAGAAGAAGGTGTGAAGAACGCTGTGCTCACTGCTGTGAAAGAGGCTGGCCCGAACGCCTGCCCGCCCATGGTGGTCGGCGTTGGCATCGGGGGAACCTTTGAAAAATGCGCGCTCCTGGCAAAACAGGCTCTGACCCGTCCGCTGGATCAGCGTTCGGAAATCCCCTGGGTTCGTGTGATGGAAGAGGAACTGTTGGAAAGAATTAACCGTTCCGGAATCGGCCCGGGCGGACTGGGAGGCACCACGACCGCGCTTGGCGTCAACATCAACACCTATCCGACCCATATTGCGGGACTTCCTGTGGCGGTGAATATCTGCTGCCATGTGAACCGCCACGCGGTACGGACCATCTGATATACGGAACAAGGGATTCGAAAAAGAGGTAAGTATGGAGAAAAAATATACGGTACCATTTGATCGGGAAACGGCTGCCCAATTGAAAGCCGGAGACTGCGTTTATCTCACCGGAACCATTTACACGGCGCGAGACGCTGCTCATAAGAGAATGCAGGAAGCGCTGGACAGAGGAGAGGAGCTTCCCTTTGACGTCAGCGGAAATATCATATATTATATGGGGCCTTCCCCTGCGAGAGAGGGACAGGTCATCGGCTCTGCCGGGCCAACGACGGCAAGCCGTATGGATAAATATACCCCCGCTCTTCTGGATCTGGGCCTTCGCGGTATGATCGGAAAGGGCAAAAGAAGCGATGCCGTCAGGGATGCGGTCATCAGAAACGGAGCGGTCTATTTCGCCGCCGTGGGCGGAGCGGGCGCCCTGCTGTCAAAGTCGATTATTCATTCAGAGATCATCGCCTATGAAGATCTCGGGACGGAAGCGATTCGAAAGCTTACGGTCCGGGACTTTCCCGTGATTGTCGTAATGGACAGCCAGGGAAATGACCTTTACAAAACGGCGCTGGAACAGTACCGCCGGGAATAGAGAGGAAAGAGATGCGAAGAATCGCGTTAATGGTATTCAGGCTCCTTTACAAGGCCTTTTACTACTTTTACCATATTTGTAAATGCGCCTCCCGGGAAGATATCAGCTATGAGGAAGGCTTCCGCTGGATCAAAAGGACGACGATTCTGGCGAACCGTGCCGGAAGAGTGAAAATAGAAGCCCATGGCCTGGAAAATCTGCCCGAGAAGGACGGATTCATCATGTTCCCCAATCATCAGGGGCTGTTTGATGTTCTGGTTTTCTTTGAATCCTGCCCGCGCCCCTTTGCCTTCGTTATTAAAAAGGAAGCGGCCAACATCATCCTGCTCAAGCAGGTCCGCGAGGCTCTGGGTTCCCTTGTCATGGACAGAGAGGACATCCGACAGTCGATGAAGGTCATTCAGACAATGGCGGAGGAAGTGAAAAAGGGAAGAAACTTCCTCATCTTTCCCGAAGGAACCAGAAGCAGACAGGGAAATCATACGCTGGAGTTCAAAGGCGGAACCTTTAAAAGTGCAGTCAAGGCCAAATGTCCCATCGTCCCCTGTGCCCTCATTGATTCCTTTATCCCCTTTGACGAGAAAAGCATTCGTCCCGTTACCGTTCATCTGTATTATCTGAAGCCTTTATATTATGAAGAGTATCAGAATATGAAGACGACAGAGATCGCAGAAGAGGTGAAAAGGCGGATTGATGAACAAATAGAGGCACACTTGCAAAGCCGTCAGAAATAAAGAACAGAAGCCGTTCGGACATTGCAAAAAAATGATTGACAAACGGTTTCCTCTTATGTATAATAACTCATGCGTCACAGATAAGCGGCGCATCCGTATTCATATTGGTAAAGGGCAGTTCGGTTTGTGGAGAAATACTCAAGAGGCCGAAGAGGCGCCCCTGCTAAGGGTGTAGGTCGCGCAAGCGGCGCGAGGGTTCAAATCCCTCTTTCTCCGTTTCCTTTACCAAAAGGATGCGGGAAGCTTTATTATAGCTTCGGAAGGAAAGAATCTTAAGCAATTGAGATTTCTTTTTTTTCGCCCTTTCGATGGATGTTAACAGCTGGCAAATTTCTTGTAAAAAAGATTTAAAAAAGTTGTTGACAGAAAAAGGAAGAAGGTGCTATAATAAAACTCCACTGCGAGAGCAGTGGAAAACAAAATCAACTGAATTAAAAAAGTTGAAAAAAGTGCTTGACTTGAGAAACAACATGTGATAAGATAATCAC
>UQVK01000120.1 GCA_900544445.1 uncultured Lachnospiraceae bacterium | reverse complement strand
TAATGATACGGCGACCACCGAGATCTACACAAGGAGTATCGTCGGCAGCGTCTGGGGTTTTTTCGTCCGTTCTTTTTTTGAAGGAGCCCGTTGCATCATCGTAGTAATACGCATCCTGCATATCATATGTGAAATTGGAGTCATTCTTTTTTTCGTTTGAATTCATAAAGCATCCTTTCTGAGAGAAATGTCCGCCGCTGCTGATAATATGCTGCTTTTATTATATCTGGCCGGGAGAAAAGATGAGGGTGTTTTCTTTTAAAATTTATGTAAAATCTATGTGTAAATCCAGTACAGAAAGCAAAAATCTTAAAGAAAAATTCAGATTTTCACGGTGGAATTCAAACTTTTTGCCTGCTATAATTCTCTATAGTGTGGGGAAATTCCCCGGAATCATGTACAAAGGATGAGGAAAGTGGACTATATTGATATTTCCGGATGGGAGAGACTGAGAGAACCGCAGGAGAAGGCGCCGGGGGTGCCTGTCAGGCAGCCGGTGAAAAGGAGCGCTGCACGCAGAAGAAAGAGAAGGAGAAGGCTGCTTCTTGCAAGAATGATGTTTGGAGGCGTTGTCCTTCTTGCAGGGGTTCTGCTCGGCGTGATTTTCTGGCGCCTGCTTGTGATGGTGACGCAGCACGGCAGTGCGGAGAACAGTGCGGTAATCAGGGAGCTGACGGAGGCTGGAAAGGAAACCGAATCGAATGATTCGGCGAAGCCTTTGATTGTGGAGGATTTTCTGACGATAAATCCCTATTCAAGACCAGGGGAAGCGCTGCCGGAGGTCAGGAACATCTTCGTACACTATACGGCAAATCCGGGGACAACGGCGGAGCAGAACCGGAGTTATTTTGAGAACCTTGGGATCACGGGGGAAACCTCTGCCAGCGCCCACTTTGTCATCGGCTTCGACGGAACGATCATTCAGTGTATTCCCCTGGATGAAATCGGTTATGCGGTGAAAACGAGAAATTATGATTCCATTTCCATTGAATGCTGTTATCAGTCCGAGGACGGAAGGTTCACGGAGGAGACCTATGATTCTCTGATCAGGCTGACGGGCTGGCTTTTAAAGAAATATGGCCTTTCCAGCGAGGACGTTCTTCGGCATTATGATGAGGGCGGAAAGAAGTGTCCGCTTTATTTCGTGGAGAACGAAGGGGCCTGGGAGCAGTTCAGGCAGGATCTTGCGGAGTATATCCACGAGATCTGAGCGCCTGACCGCTGCCGGCAAAGGCGGCCGCCCATGGTGGTGCGTTCCCTCCGGCAGAACTGTCCGCCTCTGATACGCGTCCGCTTCCGGCATGGTGTTAAAGACGGCCGGTGCCGTCTGTGGCACGAATCTTCGGAACAGTTGCCGAATTGTAAAATTCAGGATTGACGAATCGGCAAAATGATGTTATGATTCGGACTATCAAATATCTGCCGGCTGTAAAGCTGTGGCAGACATGTCATTTTTTCTTTCATATTCGTATCTGCTGCATGGTGTTTCCTGTCTGTTTCATGCAAAGAACCGCTAAGAACGGTAATCTCTGTTTTTCAGGTATTTTTCATTTTTATTTTGCTATTGTTCTGTTTTTTATTTTGTTTATCAACATTTCTACAATCCTGGCGCAGGCCGGTCAGAATGGAACGGCTGTCAAAAAACACGTCTTTTTCTATTGCCCTAATCGGAATATCAACATGCTGGGGAGCTTTTCAGGAATGAAAAGATGAAATAAAGCGTTTCACTGCGAAAGGGGGGATCCCGAAGAAAAAAAGTCATTTCACGAAAAACCGGTAAAAAATAAAAAGGATGGTGTAAATATGAAAAAAGAAGACACGGTAAAAACAGTGAAAGATAAAAGGATTCTCGCGGGAATCGCGGCATTTCTTCTTCTGATTGCGGCGATACTCTGCGTGGCGGCGGTAAGGCAGAATACCGGACGAAGGGCAGGAGGAATGGCATCAGCAATGGTGGAAAGCCTGAAGAATTCCGGTTTCTCCTATCTGCCCGGCGAGGAGCGGGAACTGGAAAAGGCGGCGGAGGCAGCCGCTGAGTTTCTGGATGAACTGGTAAGTATGGGCGCTGACCGGAAGGAAATGGCGGAAAGGCTTCAGGAATACCTGCTTGACCTGGAATGGGGCCTGACAGACGAACAGGCATCAGAACTGGCGGAATGGCTGGTTGATGTATATCTGCAGAATTATGAATCCATATATGGAGAGCCTTCCGGGGTCAGCCAGACGGTGACGGAATTTTCGGACACATTTCTGGAAGAAATGCGCACAGATCTGCAGAACATATCGGAGTATCTGACGCAGCTCGACGCATCTGTGACCAATAATAAGGAAGAACTGATTCATCTGACGGAGGTGCATGACGGAAATTACACTGAGCTGACAGAATATCTGGAGGGGCTTAAAAACGTGGTCTCCACGATTCAGTCGGAGCTTGCCGGATACCAGGACAGCCAGTCGGAGCAGCAGATCATATCCACACAGGAATTTGCTGATATGAAGACCAGGATGGACAGCCTTTCTCAGGCGATTCTGGAACTGGAAAACCGTCTGAAGGAAACCATAAACAGCACGGACGGGAACAACGGCGGCAGATATGAAGCGCTGGAGGAAGAGTTGGACGGGCTTTCTTCGGAGCTGCAGAATAAGGTGAACGAACTCAATCAGAGGCTGTCTGATATGCTGGCGGAACTGAAATCGAACGGAAACGGAATGAATACCAGTCTGTCCGAGCTGATCAGCAGATCACAGAGCGAGCTTGTATCCCTGCTGAACGGACTGGAGAACGCGAATCAGCTCCGGTATGAGAAAACAGAGCAGGAAAACATCAGCCGCAGTGATCAGACCAATCAGAATATCAACGAGAAGGTGAATCAGCTTTCCGGGAAGCTGGATGAGGTACATAATAATATCACTGCAACACAGACGGAAATTGAACAGGTTCTTGCGAATATGGACGCCTCCGACAGTCTGCGGATGGAAGAGATCATGAAAAGCTTTACCGGAATCAACGCATCTCTTGCGGCGATCAATACGGATATGGATACGGCCCACGGGGAATTAAAGACGCTGATTGAGGCGGTCAGAACCGAAGCGGGGGAGAATCAGGAGGAACTGCTTGGTGTGCTGAATCAGATTGATACCTCCTTCACGGAACAGAACAGCCAGAATTATGACGCGCTGATTCAGTCTTTAAATTCTCAGACAGAGACAATGAAAGCGCAGCTGGAAGCGATGAACAGCAGTCTCACCCAGAATACGGCGCAGATTGCCGAGGATGTAAATGATGGAAACGCGGAAATACTGGAGAAGCTGATTCAGATGGAAAACAGTACGAACGCAATGCTTTCCGGGCTTTCCGGCGATGTTCAGTCGGTTTTTCAGCGTGTGAGTAATGGCAAAAAGCTTCTTGCATCCGCATTGCTCACAAAGAACGTCGTAATCGACGAGGATGCAACTTTTCAGGAAATTCATGACGGCATTTTGAGTATTGAACAGGAAATCGTGATTGGTGTGGATCAAATACCAGGGACTATCGAGTATGAATATCATTATCATACCGGAAGCCCGGAAAATGGCGGAGGCTGCTATACGGTGGAGGATGTCCATCATCATAATGCCGGCTGCTATCGGCTCTGCACCTATTCCTGGACCGGCTGTGCAGGCGATGGCTGGACAGACGGAAACAGCATTTCCCATTGTCCTTACCGGGAAACGCACAGTGTCTGCAATAACGGTCAGCCGATGTATAAGACTTACGATCATCCCAACCATGGAGGAAGCCAGTCGGGCCACAGAAGCGGCGGGTCATCCACTCATGCCATTCTGAACTGCTCCAAAACGGAAGGGCAGCACTATGGCTGGAAAACCGGATGCGGACTGCAGGACGGGCAGATCATCGGCGCTCATATTGTATATGATGCAGAGGCCGTATCGGAAGCGGCTGCTGTCTATGAAAAGGCAACAGCGCAGAACAGCATTTCCTTTGAGGAGATGAAGAAGCTTCTGCAGGCTTATCCATCAGAAAAGGTGGAAGAACTGCCGGAAGATGGACAATCGAATCAGGAAGAGAAGGAAACGCCGTCCGGGAATACCGAAACGGAAGAAACGGTGGAAAACGGGGAAACCGTTCCGACACCGGAAGAGACCGCGTCAGAATCGGTGGAGAGCGGCGGAGATATCCGGGAAACGGAGACGAAAGAGACTGAAACAGAAACGGAAACAGAAACAGAAATGGAAACAGAAACTGCAACAGAGACTGTAACAGAAACGGTGGCGGAGACAGCCGGCACCGGTTTGGAAGAAACCGGGACAGAGAAAAACGAAGAAACGGAAATGGAGAAGAGCGCGGAGACAGAGAAAGCCACGAAGGCAGCAGAGATGAAATCAGCAGACGAAGGCGCTTCAGGACAGCCGGAAGAAATTTCCTATTGAATAAAAAAACCGGCCGGAGACCGGCCGGTGGAAGCGGCAGGGGTATCGGCGGGCGGAAATTACCAGGTCCAGAGTGTGCCGGCAATTCCGTCGGCAATGGCCCTTGCCGTAGCGTCAAACTGTGCATCCAGCAGAGCGTTGTCCTGATCGTTATTGATGAAGCCGACTTCGACCAGAACGGCTGGCATATCGGTACGGCGTAGAACTACCAGGTTTGGCCGGGCGTTGACTCCCAGATTTTTGTAGCCGATTTCCTCCAGCTGTCGGTTGATATTGGTGGCTATGGTGCCTGCGGGAAGCCATTCGTTGAAAACCAGGCTTTCCACGCCGCTGTACTGATTCGGATAAGGACTGGAATTGCGGTGGATGGAGATGAAAATGTCCGCTCCGGAAGCATTGGCTTTCGCGGCTTTCTGATAGGGGGATTCGTAGATGTCCTCCGTACGGGAATAAATGACGCGGAAACCATAGCTTTCCAGAATTTCGCCGACAGCAAGGGTGAGGGCGAGCGTATCGTCCTTTTCCTGCCGGCCTTTGTATACAGCGCCGGGATCGGAGCCACCGTGCCCTGCATCAAGAAAAATGGTGTAGACATAGTTTGCCATAGGAGATTCACCTGTAAGGGAGACCTTTCCTATACTATATGGGTAAGGGCAGGTCCCCGTTACAGGAAGAGCCCCGGATGGAGAATTTCATGGCGGGGAAAAGAGATTCTGCAATATTGGAAAGCAGGCAAGTTGAGAGCACCTTTGGAATATACATGTTTCAAAGAGAAAATCATGGTGTTTTCCAAAGGAGAGAGGAAAGATTGGACAGAATGAACAGAAAGGGAATCGGAAATGCGGACATTCTTTTCCTGCTGAAATGCCTGCTGCTTTCTTATCTGCTGACCGGAGCATGTCTGATGATTCTGGCGCTGCTGTTGTACAAACTGCGCCTGTCGGAGCAGATCGTATCCATTGCCATTATCATCATTTATGTGGCAGCCGTATTTCTTGCAGGATTTCTTGCGGGAAAGAGAATGAAGAGCAGAAAATTCCTGTGGGGGCTTGCACTGGGACTGGCTTATTTCGGTGTGATGGTTCTGGTGTCCCTGGCCGTGAATCACAGTCTGAAGGGGCTTGATACCCACTTTTTCTCCACGTTTACGATCTGTGCGGCTGGGGGGATGCTGGGAGGAATGCTGAGCTGAATGACGGGTGCGGCACGATGGAGCGAGTGCCCTTTGTCCGATCAGAGCCAGTTATCTGTTCGTGCAAGCACGACATCTGACCGGTTCTGGCGGACGAGTGAACTGTAAAAGTCGATTTTTTTAGCAAAAACACTTTTCTGACAGAAAAATGTATGCTATACTTACGAAGATAATGGCGCAGTAAGGAGGCGATCGTATGAAGCACATTAAGACACTGAGCACGAGAGACCTGAAGGAATCCATGAAGAAGGGCGGATGTGGAGAATGCCAGACATCCTGCCAGTCTGCATGCAAGACGTCCTGCACGGTAGGAAATCAGAGCTGCGAGAAGATGAAATAGGCAGCCTGAAGCGGACAACCGAAGACGGTTCTTATAAGCAGCGATGAACAGTCGCTGCTTATTATGTGCGATAAGACCGGAGGGCGTTCGCATGGATGGACAAGCTTGCTTGTACAGCCATGCGGACATCCGACGGGCAACGGTCATCGAGCGGCAATGCCGCGAGATGAGCGGTGTATCGCGGATCGGATGGGGGAAGGAAGCTTCCCCCATCCGATCGTCCAAAGGAAATTGTGGAGAAAGGAAAGATTTCAGTGATACATCAGTATAGAAACAACGGCTACAACATCGTGATGGATGTCAACAGTGGAAGCGTGCATGTTGTGGACGATTGTGTTTATGAGGTTCTGCCGGCGGTGGAGCAGCTTTTTGCACAGGGGAACCGGGACAGAGAGAGCATCCTGGATGCCGTGCTGAAGGGTGGATATCATTTTGAGGAGCAGGAGCTTTCCGAAGCGGTGGATGAGATCCTGGAGCTTGCGGAAGCGGAACAGCTTTTTACGGAAGATATATATGAGAAGTATATCGGGGACTTCAAGAACCGTCAGACGGTGGTGAAGGCGCTGTGCCTGCATGTGGCCCACGACTGCAACCTGGCCTGCCGCTACTGCTTCGCGGAGGAAGGGGAGTACCACGGCAGACGGGCCATCATGAGCTTTGAGGTGGGAAAGAAGGCGCTGGATTTTCTGGTGGCGTCTTCCGGAAACCGGGTGAACCTGGAAGTGGATTTCTTCGGCGGCGAGCCGCTGATGAACTGGCAGGTGGTAAAGGACCTGGTGGCCTATGGCAGAAGCCTGGAGGAGCCGCATCACAAGAAGTTCCGTTTTACCCTGACCACCAACGGCGTTCTGTTAAACGACGAGATCCAGGAGTTTCTGAATAAGGAAATGGCGAATGTGGTTCTCAGCATCGACGGACGTAAGGAAGTGAACGACCGGATGCGCCCGCACCGGGGCGGACAGGGAAGCTATGACGAGATTGTTCCCAAATTTCAGAAGCTTGCCGACAGCAGAGGGCAGTTCAATTATTACGCCCGCGGCACGTTCACCCATTACAATCTGGATTTTGCGGAGGATGTGAAGCATCTGGCGGATCTGGGATTTGAACAGCTTTCCGTGGAACCCGTAGTCGCGGATTCGAAGGAACCGTATGCGATCCGCAAGGAGGATGTCCCGGCGATCCTGGAAGAATATGACAGGCTGGCGGTGGAGCTGATTAAGCGTCAGAAGGAAGGAAGAGGCGTGAATTTCTTCCACTACATGATTGACTTAAGCGGCGGTCCCTGTGTGGCAAAGCGTCTGTCCGGCTGCGGATCGGGAACGGAATACCTGGCAGTGACGCCCTGGGGCGACCTGTATCCCTGCCATCAGTTCGTGGGCCAGGAGGAATTCCTCATGGGAAATGTGGACGAGGGAATCACCAGGGAGGATATCCGGGACAGGTTCAAGAGCTGCAATGTCTATACAAAAGAAAAATGTAAGGACTGCTTTGCAAAGTTCTACTGCAGCGGCGGCTGTGCGGCAAATGCCTGGAATTTTTCCGGCGATATCAACGGCTGCTATGAAATCGGCTGTGAGCTTCAGCGGAAACGCGTCGAATGCGCGATCATGATGAAGGCGGCTCTTGCCGAAGAGAATTAAAGGAGAAAAAGGATGAACAGGAAAAAAGGCATTATTACGCTTGTCGTGTTTTTCGTCCTTCTTGCCGGGCTGGGCTATGTGTCCGTTTTCGGTGTGGGAAGCGACCGCTCCGGTTCTGCGGCCAGCATCAAGCAGGGACTTGATCTGGCAGGCGGCGTGAGTATCACCTACCAGGTGGTGGGAGACGAGGAGCCTGACAGCGCAGATATGAGCGATACCATTTACAAGCTGCAGCAGCGTGTGGAGGCCTATTCCACCGAGGCGCAGGTGTATCAGGAGGGAACGGACCGGATCAACATCGAGATCCCCGGCGTGTCCGACGCAAACGCGGTGCTGGAGGAGTTGGGAAGGCCCGGCTCTCTGACCTTCCAGGATCTTGACGGAAATACGGTGCTGGACGGAACGGATATTGCGGATGCACAGGCGGGCTATCAGACCGACAGCCTGGGGAACCAGACTCCTGTTGTTCAGCTGACTATGACGGAGGAAGGCACGCAGAAGTTTGCGGATGCTACGGAAGCGGCGGCTCCGAACCATGATATCATTTACATCATTTACGATGGAGAGGTGGTCAGTTCTCCTGCGGTAAACGATCCGATTACGGACGGGAAGGCTGTGATCACGGGAATGGCCTCCTTTGAAGAGGCGCAGAATCTGGCGTCCACCATCCGGATCGGCGGACTGAGCCTGGAACTGGAGGAGCTGCGTTCCAACGTGGTAGGTGCCCAGCTGGGAAGTGAGGCTATTGAGAGAAGTCTGCTGGCGGGAGCCATCGGCATGGCGATCGTCATGATTTTCATGATTGCGGTATACTGGATTCCCGGCCTTGCCAGCGCACTGGCTCTTTGCCTGTACGTGGAGCTCACCGTTCTTCTGCTGTATGGCTTTGACATCACGCTGACGCTGCCCGGTGTTGCGGGAATTATCCTTTCCATCGGTATGGCGGTGGATGCAAATGTGATCATTTTCGCCCGGATCCGGGAGGAGATCGCAACGGGAAAAACGGTGAAAGCCGCCATGAAAATCGGCTTCCAGAAGGCGCTTTCAGCCATTATTGACGGCAATATTACCACGCTGATCGCGGCGGCGGTTCTGGGCTTCATGGGCTCCGGAACGGTGCGCGGCTTCGCACAGACATTGGCGCTTGGTATTGTGGTATCCATGTTCACGGCGTTGTTTGTGACCAGAAGTCTGATGAACGCGTTCTATGCCCTGGGCATTCGGGACGAGAAGTTCTACGGAAGGGCGAAGGAAAGAAAAACCATCAATTTTGTCTCCAAAAAGGCAGTTTTCTTTACGGTGTCCATCGCTGTGATCCTTGTTGGATTCATTTCCATGGGAGTGTTTCAGGCACGCACGGGCCAGGCGCTCAATTACAGCCTGGAGTTTGTTGGAGGCACCTCAACAAATGTGACCTTTAATGAGGATATGAGCATTGAGGAGCTGGATACACAGGTGGTTCCGCTCATCGAGGAGATTACCGGGGATGGCAATGTGCAGACCCAGAAGGTGCAGGGAACCACGCAGGTCATCTTTAAGACCAGAACCCTGAGCGCGGATGAAAGAGAAGAGATGAACCAGATGCTGGCGGATAACTTTGATGTGGACGCCGCGACGACGACGGCGGAATCCATCAGTTCCACCATCAGCGGAGAGACCAGACAGGAAGCTCTGATCGCTGTGATTGTGTCCGCTTTCTTCATGCTGCTTTATGTCTGGTTCCGGTTCAAGGATGTGCGTTTCGGTGCCAGTGCGGTGACGGCGCTGATTCATGATGTGCTGGTGGTGCTCGCTTTTTATGCGGTGGCCCGCGTTTCCGTGGGAAGTACCTTCATCGCCTGCATCCTGACGATCGTGGGTTATTCCATCAATGCCACAATCGTTATCTTTGACCGTATCCGTGAAAACATGCGGGCGGAAGGAACAGACAACCTGCCGGAACTGGTGAACCGGAGCATCACGCAGACGCTTTCCAGAAGTATTTTCACCTCTCTGACCACTTTCATCATGGTTGCCGTGCTGTATGCGGTAGGGGTGAGTTCCATCCGGGAATTCGCACTGCCTCTGATGATCGGTATTGCCTGCGGAACCTATTCCTCTGTGTGCATCACCGGAGCGCTCTGGCTGGTGCTGAGAAAGATCGGCGGTAAGGGAAAAGGACAGGAAACGGCGAAAATCGCCAAAAAGGCGAAGGCCTGACGACAGGACAGAACGAGCTCTGTTCTTAGATAATATGAAGTGACCCCACATTTGTAGCAACGTGGATTTACCTGTATACTGGAGTTTGACAACAACAATGGTAACAGGGATTACCGCATACAAAAGGAGGCCACCTATGAATAGAATAATCAAAATCGGCATGGATGTCCATAGTAAAAATTACACTTTATGTGCAATGGAACCCACCATCGGGGCAGAAGACCGGATCTTCGGGGAAGTACAGGTCGCCCCGGACTACAAAGAAGTCATCTGCTTCAT
>UQVK01000119.1 GCA_900544445.1 uncultured Lachnospiraceae bacterium | reverse complement strand
CCGATAAAGCGAATACCCGGCTTCGAAGCAGGTATTATAAAATGATCCGCCATGGGAAGAAGAAAAATATAGCAGTAGCAGCAGTAGCAAGAGAACTTGCATGCTTCATCTGGGGCATGATGACAGGAAACATCAGCATTAGCATCCGCGTCACGGCAGGTACATCAGGTCCGGCTGTCCGTCAAGGGTAAAATGAACCGCTGCGCGGCCCCTGACAGCCAGCCGTCCCTGATGGAAAGCGCAATCAAGCAGCAATCGGCAGTAAACTGCAGCTTGCTGCCAGAAGAATAACAATTGAATATCTGTCAGTATCTGAAAGGAGCTGTGATCACTGTAAGGTTCGAGTTATCTGCGCCTTTTCTATGTTGGCACTTCGGTGATCCACGCTTTTAGATCGCAGGGCTCTCGGCGGAACCATTAGCCTGTCGGTAACCAATCCACGAATAACAGAGTGGCCACATGCCGGGAACTGTTAAATCAGAGCTCCTTCCAGATGCTGACAGATCGCACAAGTGTGACTGTCAAGAAAAAGTTTCTTGGAAACGGAATTTACTTCTTGACAAAAGTCACTTCATAACAGAAAAAAGGAAACACAAAGCGGAGGCGTTCTGCCGGAGGCGAAAAGCCGGCAGAACGCTTTTTTCAACTGGATGCTGGCCTCAGCGTACCGCTTCGGCATGGAGGTAATTATGGCAAAATGGTTTGTTGCCGCCAAAAAGGCGGATTTTAATAAAATAGCGAAGGAGTTCGGCATCAGCCCGGTGACGGCGAGAATCCTGAGAAACCGGGGGCTTACGCGGGACGAGGAATTCCGGAAATTTCTGTATGGAACGGTGGATGATATGTATCCACCGGAAGCGCTTCTTGGCATGGAAGAGGCGGCTGTGCTTTTGACTGCGAAAATCCGGGAAGGGAAAAAAATCCGCGTGATCGGCGATTATGACGCGGATGGAGTCTGCGCATCCTGCATCCTGCATCAGGGACTGAAGGAAGCGGGAGCGGATGCGGACACGGCGATTCCGGACCGGATGAAGGACGGTTACGGGCTGAATGAGCATCTGGTTCTGGACGCTTATGAGGCGGGAATCGATACGATCCTCACCTGCGACAATGGGATTGCGGCGGGAGCGGAAATCGCTCTTGCGAAGGAAAAGGGCATGACAGTCATCGTGACGGATCATCATGAGGTTCCCTATGAAGAGCGGGACGGGGAGCGGATCTGGCGCCTTCCTCCGGCCGATGTGGTGGTGGACCCGAAGCAGGAAGGGGATACCTGTCCATTTCAGGGAATTTGCGGAGCGGTGGTCGCCTATAAGCTGATTCTGTGCCTGTACGGGAAGCTTGGGCTTCTGGAATCGAAAAAAAGCTTTCTCGACGGCCTTCTGGAGCTGGCGGCCTTTGCCACGGTCTGCGACGTGATGGAGCTTCTGGATGAAAACCGGATCATCGTCCGTTATGGTCTTTCTCATATGAAGCATACGGAAAACGAGGGCCTTCGCGCGCTGATGGAGGTGAACAACATCGAGCCGGAAAAGCTGACCGCCTATACCATCGGGTTTGTGCTCGGCCCCTGTATTAATGCCACGGGCAGGCTGGATACGGCAGTGCGGGCGTTAAAGCTTCTGGAGGAGAAGGACCGGGCGGAGGCGGTGCGGACCGCATCCGAATTAAAGGCGCTCAACGACAGCCGGAAGGAAATGACGGAACATTTCGTGAAGCAGGCCGTCGCCTTGGTGGAGGAGGAAGAGCTGGGAGAGGACCGGGTACTGGTCATTTTTCTGCCGGACTGCCATGAAAGCCTTGCCGGCATCATTGCGGGACGGGTGCGGGAAAAATATTATAAGCCCGTTTTCGTCCTGACCCGCGCGGAGGACGGGGTGAAGGGGAGCGGACGCTCCATCGAAACCTACCACATGTTTGAGGAAATGACGAAGATCCGGGAGATTTTCACCAGATACGGCGGCCATAAGATGGCGGCCGGGCTTTCCATCAAAAGCGGCGACGTGGAGACGTTCCGCAGGCGGATCAATGAGGTCTGTACCCTCACGCCCCAGGATCTGGAGGAAAGGGTCCATATCGACGTGCCCATGCCGGTTTCCTACATCACCCGTTCTTTGGTGGACGAGCTGGACCGGCTGGAGCCCTTTGGAAACGGCAATCCCAGGCCGCTGTTTGCGCAGAAGGACCTTCTGTTCCTCTCTGCCCGCGTGCTGGGGAAAAATGGAAACGCGGTGCGTTTTACGGTTCTGGATGACGCGGGGCAGCGCTGGGAGATGATGGCCTTTGGCGATCCCGCCCCCATGGACGCCTATATGGAGGAAAAATTCGGAAGCGAAGCGGTGCGAAGGCTGTATGGAATGGGATTTTCCATGACCGGAGGCGGGGAAACGTCTCAGATCCGTTTGTCCGTAACCTATTATCCTTCGGTGAATACCTGGAAGGGAGATTCCAGGCTGCAGCTGGTGATGAAACAGTATCAGTAAGCGCTTGCAGGATGGCACCCGTTATCCTATAATAATAGATGAAAAAGGGAATGAGACGTACTGTTTCAACGATAAAGAGAAGGGCCGGCAGGAGGAAAAACGCATCCGCCTGCGGCAGAAACAGAGGCACATATGATATTGACAGTGACATTGAATCCGGCGGTGGACAAGACCTACCGCACGGAAGAACTTTTTTGCGGAAGGGTGAACCGGATGCGTTCCGTCACCAACATAGCGGGCGGAAAGGGAATCAACGTGAGCAAAATCCTGAGGCAGTATGACTGTGAGGTGACTGCGACGGGATTTCTGGGAGGCTTTCCGGGACAGTGGATCGAAAGCGAGCTGCGCCGTACCGGGATGAATTGCGAATTTATCAAAATCGGTCAGGAGACCAGGAGCAGCATGAATGTGGTTGCGGACAACGGCTATGTGACGGAAATTCTGGAGCCGGGGCCGCAGATTGCGGAAGCGGAAATGGAGGAATTCCTGGAGCGTTTTGACCGCCTGCTGCCGGGCAGCAGCATTGTAGTGCTGTCAGGAAGCGTGCCGCAGGGCGTCCCGGAAGACATTTACGCGGAGCTGATCCGCCGCGCACAGGCGCAGGGAAAGGAAACGATTCTGGATACCAGCGGGGAGCTTCTGCGAAAGGGAATTGAGGCGGCCCCCACGGCGATCAAGCCGAACCGCAGGGAGATGGAATATGTGATCGGACATAAGCTGAACGGCAGGGACGGACTTTTGGAGGCCGCGGCGTTTCTGCGCAGAAACGGCGTCCATATGGCGGCGGTTTCTCTGGGAAGCAAAGGGCTTCTGATGGCCGGAGAAGAAGGCCTCTTTTATGCGAAGCCGCCTCGTGTGAAAACGCTGAATACCGTAGGCTGCGGCGACTGTGTGGTCGCATCCATGGTGATGTCACGGACCGCCGGGCTGGATGAGGAGGAGATGCTGCGGCGCGCGGTGGCCCTGTCCGCAGCGAGCGCCTCTTCTCTGGAAAGCGGAAGCGTTCCAAAGGAGCTTGCCGAAAGCCTGTATGAAGAGGTTGAGGTGGAAAGACTGCAGCTGCCTCTCTGAGAAAATGCATAACGGAGCAGAAGACGAAGAAGCGCTTCCCCGCACATCCGGAATCCGGATTTTACGGGAGAAGCGCTTCTTCGTATCTTATTTTTTATGAGGGGGGAGATAGGTGTTGTTCATCTATCTGAGATTATCATACAGGAAAAATGTGACAGGAATATGTCCGTTTTCATAAAAAGTCATAAATTTTATAAACTGTTTCTGAAATTTGTTTCAGGATTTTTAAGATCTCATTCGGCCCGCTTTCCCATAGTTTTTTTCTATGCAATTCCATAAAAAACAGCTACTTGATAAAAAATATCCATAGGAGCTATACTTAGAATCAGGAACAGGATGGAAAAAAAGAGCGGCGCACGAACCGGCAGTTCGTGCGGAAAGGAGAGACAATGATTTACAGAAATTTTCAGGAGATAAAGCTTTCCGGCCTTGGCATGGGCGCCATGCGCCTTCCTGTCATTGATGGGGACGATTCCAGAATCGATGAGACGAAAACACAGGCCATGGTGGATTACGCCATGGAACAGGGCGTGAATTATTACGATACGGCCTGGGGCTACCACGACGGCCATTCCGAAACCGTAATGGGAAAGGCGCTGAGCCGCTATCCGAGAGAGAACTATTACCTTGCGACCAAGTTTCCGGGCTATGACCTCTCCAACATGGACAAGATGGAGGAAATCTTTGAAAAGCAGCTGGAAAAATGCGGCGTGGAATACTTTGATTTTTATCTGTTCCACAACGTCTGCGAGATGAACATAGATGCCTATCTGGATGAAAAATACGGAATTTACGAATATCTGATGAAGCAGAAAGAGGCCGGAAGGATCCGTCATCTGGGCTTTTCCGCCCATGGAAATCTGGACGTGATGAAGCGTTTCCTTGACGCCTATGGCAAGGATATGGAATTCTGCCAGATCCAGCTGAATTTCCTGGACTGGACCTTCCAGGGCGCGAAGGAGAAGGTGGAGCTTCTCAAAGAATGGAATATCCCGGTATGGGTGATGGAGCCTCTGCGCGGCGGAAAGCTTGCGAAGCTGGCGGCGGAGGATGAGAAAGCATTAAAGGCGCTCCGTCCGGAGGAGAACATCCCCGCATGGGCCTTCCGCTTTCTGCAGTCCGTTCCCGGCGTGACCATGGTGCTTTCCGGCATGTCCAACCTGCAGCAGATGCAGGATAATATCCATACCTTCGCGGAGGATAAGCCGTTGACGGAAAAGGAAATGGATACCCTGCTTCAGATCGCGGACGGGATGGTGAAGAAAATCGTGCTTCCCTGCACGGCCTGCCATTACTGCACCAGCCACTGCCCCCAGGGCCTGCCCATTCCGGAGCTCCTTGCCCTGTACAATGAACACTGCTTCACGGAAGGCGGCTTCATCGCGCCGATGGCCCTTTCGGCATATCCGCAGGAAAAGCTGCCCAGCGCCTGCATCGGCTGCAGAAGCTGCGAAGTGGTCTGCCCGCAGCAGATTAAGATTTCGGAAGCAATGGCGGATTTTGCGCAGAAGATGGGAATGTAATACATAAACGAAAAAGGAAAAAAGGGTACCTGCTAAGAATAGCCCCGGCTCCAGAATGTGGATGGCCGGGGCTGTTTTTATGAGAAAATAGGGGGAGTATTTGGTGGTGACAGGGGTGCCCGGGAAAATGAATTTTACTGTTCGTGGCACCGTTTTCGATTTCCTGATTACGGTAACTGAATACCGGTGTACGGTTTCAACGGGGATGAATGGAATTTGAACCGTAAAGTTTCTTGTTTTCACACGGTTCTGATTGGGCTTTTAAAATATTAAGCGGTACAGTAATTTGCGACAGTATACTTGGGGCAGTTTTGCTTTACATGATGGCAGGAATGTGCAGCAGATTCAGACCGGAAGAATGTTGGAGGATCATGCTGTATTATGATAAAATAGAGAATACCAAATTGATGGCAGAAACGATCAGAAACAGGATTTGTGGGAGGTACCAGAGGATGGGAAAAACATTTGAAGAAATGCAGGAGATGTATCGGGAAGTGGTGAGGCGTTTCAACAAAATCGAACTGCGGGAATGGAATGCCCAGGGCGCAATGATTGAGCTGTCCAAGCAGGTTGGAGAACTGGCAAAGCAGGTGATGATTAAGGAAAAGTATTATGCTCTTACCGATGAGGTCCCGGATGTGGATGAACGTCTTGGAAATGAGATGGCGGATGTGATCGCGCAGGTAATGAGACTGGCGGACTGTTATCAGATTGATCTGGAAAGGGCATTCCTTTCGGCCCGGGAGGATGAGGAGCAGTATCTGACATCAAGAGGAGTCTGAAAGAAGAGGTGGTTATTCTCCGCCAGGAATCTGCAGCTTTTGCCAGAGAATGTTGATATCCAATTAAAAAATTTTTATTGTCAACAGTAGCAAAAGGAGAGAAAACATGGACTGTATTTTTTGCAAAATCATATCCGGCGAACTGCCGGGAAAAATCATATACGAAGACAAATATGCAGTGGTATTTATGGATATTGCAGGGGATGTGGACGGGCATATGGTGGCTGTGCCTCGAAAGCACGTGAAGAATATTCTGGACTGCGATTCGGATACCCTGAATCACCTGATGGCTGCGGTAAAGAGAGTTGCCGGTCATTGCACGGAAAATTGCGGATATGACGGCGTGAATCTGCTGAATGCCAGCGATGAAAGCGCCGGTCAGTCCGTACCTCATTTTCATATCCATATCATTCCAAGAAAAAAGGGAGACGGAATCGATGCATGGCCTGCCTTTCGGGGAGCCAGGCGTAATCTGGAAGACGTGTATGAAGAACTGAAAATGACCGGGGATGCTGGGAAATAAAGAATTTGAGTTATCTTTCGGAGGAGAGAAATGGACGGGGTGGTTACAGCACTTAACGGTGTATCGGCAGAAGATATCAGCCGCTATGGAATGAAAGCGCAGAATCTATGGAAGATGTATGAAAAAGGCGTCCGGATACCGCAGACCCTTCTTATAGCCTGCCCGCAAAGCTGGCTTCACGAAGAAAAGGAAGAAAATATCCTTCATCAGGCAGAGGAAGAGGTAAGGAGAGCATTTGTGGACTGCAGGGGAATCATGGTCAGGTCCTCTTTTGAATTTGAGGATCTGGAACACTCATCCAGGGCCGGAAAATTCAAATCCATTTTTGTCCGGGATAAAAACAAAACAGCAGAAGCCATAAAAGAGGTGTGGGAATCCGCAGGACAGGACTGGTTTCATATGGGAACGGTGATACAGCCATATATTGAAGCGGATTATTCCGGAATTCTGTTTTCGGCTTCTCCCTTTGGAAAAGGAGACGGACCTGTCATAGAATTCACGCAGGGGCCCTGCGAACGGCTGGTAAAGGGAAATATAACCCCGGATGTCTATGAAGCGGAAACAGGCTGGAAATCCGGAAAGGCGGAATATGTTTCCGCACAAAAAATCGAAGAATTGCTGGAGCATGAAAAAAGACTGAGAAAAATGTTGGGATGCAATGTGGATGTGGAATTCTGCGTTTCGCAGGACAGGCTGTTCCTGCTTCAGTGCCGGCCGATAACGACAGGAAAAAGGCCGAGGCCGGAATACCGGGGAAACATACCGGCTGGAACATGGGTTTTACAGGAAGAACTTCAGCTTCCGTTTACACCGCTGGTGAGGACAATGGATCCCTCCGGCCTGCTGAGTGAAAGACCTCATATCGTGTTTGAAAATTATGTTTATTTCAGCACGGATTACAGACTGAAAAGAGAGCCTGACAGGGATTGGAAGAATTGGGAAGGTATCTGGAAACATTTCACGGATTATTTCCTGGAAATTCAGAAAAAGGAAAGCAGCCTGATTCTGCTGGAAGACGCGGTCAGAAAGTATAGAGAGCTTGTTTCCATGTACATGAATCTGGACTGGTTTCTCTATCGGAAAAAGTGCCAGCAGGAGCTGTTAGATGCTTTGAAGGAAAAATATGAAAATTATCAGGATATTTTCCTTCGGCTAATTCGTTCCGTCAGAACCATTAATGTCCAGAAACGGATTGATTTTGTGAATCTGCTGAAAGAAAAAAGAGGAGAAGCGTTTGAAACAAAGAAAACAGTTTTTCTTGAGAAATACGGTGCGGAAACTTCACATCCCTTTTATATCAGATGCAGGAGCCTGAGTGATTATTTTGATGAAATGATACAGATTGCTCAGGACAGGCAAATCGTCAGAGTGGCGCCGGAAGAGGATGAAGGCGGGGTGACGGATGATGAAGAGCTGAGCCCCCTGATTGATGCCTGCAAAGCGGCCATAAAGCGGACGGAGGACGATGATTATCTGCTGTGTCTGGGGTCTTATACAATCCGTCGACTTCTGGAGCGGCTGGAGGAGCGGATTGGACTGAACAGGGATGAAATTTATTTTTTGAAATACGATGAACTGAAACAGGTTCTGGATGGAAGGGAGAAAAAGGAAGCCTTTGAAGCCTGTATTCAAACTCGAAAACGAGATTTTGAAAACAGCGGAAAATATGAAATGCCTCTGCGGATACAGGACGGAAAATGCGTTTATCAGAAAAGGAATACGGCTTCTGTGATTCAGGGAGAAACCATTTCTCCGGGCCATGCCAAGGGGAAAATATACTGCCTGCAGAATCCGGGGGATATTTTTGAAATCATGAATATCCCGGGGGGAAGTATCGTATACAGTCAGTGGATCTCACCTGTGCTGTCCTCCTATTTTTTCAATATCAACGGTCTGTTGCTTCCTGAAGTCAGTATCCTGTCCCACGGGGCCATTCTTGCCCGTGAAATGGGAATTCCTGCCATTGGCGGGATTTCCTGCGGATTTGTAAACGGTACAGAGGTTGAAATGGATGTTTCTGGGGACTGCGCCTGCTGCATCAGCGTTGACAATGCCCACTCTTTTGATATAATGGAATTAAATTAAAATAATTGCATATAATAGAATGAAAAAGAGGATTTCCATGAATGTGGATTATCGGGAATTGTGTGTGGAACTGTTTGGGACGGACGATGTCAATCAGCTGAAAGAAATTGCGCGTTCGCTGCAGGAAAAGAACCCCCGCGGGGCAGGGCGGAAGAAAAAGTTTACACCGGAGGATGTGCAGAAGATCAGGGATATGATTGAAAACGGTATGACGGTGAATGAAGTTGCGAAGCAGTTTCAAACTTCCCGACAGGTGATTGGAAGATATATCAATGAAAAGCCGTCAGAGACCTTCACGCTGCGTATGACATATATGTACCGGCAGTACCCTTGTACGGTTATTGATGTGGATTTTATGAATCGGAAGGTCCTGATCCGGAATAAAACCAGGGATATGCTGCATCGTGCTTTTGGTGTCGTTGAGAATCCATCCTGGGAAGATTTTGAAAGATTTCTGGAGGAGCGCTGCTTTCCGGCTTCACGCGGTAACGCAAAGGATATTCTGAGAGAGCTTCAGCTGACCTCCTATGACCCGCTGCAGATTGTGGAAAAGACCGGGGGAAGAACCGCTGATGATGATATGTGGCTGAAATTCCGCTATTATCCACGGAAAGGAGCTGCGGATGGAAAGAATTGATCTTGATGTTGTCATCCGTGAGCCGGATCAGGGACACACTTCCAAGGGGGATCAGCCCAAATGGCAGTGGAAGGGAAAGTGGTACAAGGCTGACTATATGGGATATGAAGCGCTTTCAGAGGTTTTGATATCACGGCTACTGAAACGGTCCAATGTGTCCGGCTTTGCAGAATACGGGCCGGTGCGGATTCGGTATCAGGGGAGGGAGCTTTCCGGATGTGTCAGTGACAACTTTCGGGATAAGGACGAAATACTGGTGCCGCTTGAGCGGCTGCATCGTGCCTATATGGGGCGGGGACTGGCGGAGACGCTTGGCAAAATGAAGGAAGCGAAGGAGAGAATTCGTTACACGACAGATTTCATGGAGCGGACAACCGGGCTGACCAGAGCCGGAGAATATCTGACCTTACTGCTGGAGCTGGACGCTTTTTTTCTGAACGAGGATCGTCATACAAACAATCTGGCTGTCATACGAAATGAAAAAACAATGGAGTTTCGATATTGCCCCGTTTTTGACAACGGCTTGGCTTTGTTGTCAGACCTTAATGATTATTCTCTGGATCAGGATATTTATGATTGTATCGGACGCGTTCATGCAAAGCCTTTTTCCAGATTTTTTGAAGAGCAGGTTGATGCAGCGGAGGAATTGTATGGAATGCAGCTGCATTTTTCCTTTTCTGTTATGAAGTGACTTTTGTCAAGAAGTAAATTCCGTTTCCAAGAAACTTTTTCTTGACAGTCACACTTGTGCGATCTGTCAGCATCTGGAAGGAGCTCTGATTTAACAGTTCCCGGCATGTGGCCACTCTGTTATTCGTGGATTGGTTACCGACAGGCTAATGGTTCCGCCGAGAGCCCTGCGATCTAAAAGCGTGGATCACCGAAGTGCCAACATAGAAAAGGCGCAGATAACTCGAACCTTACAGTGATCACAGCTCCTTTCAGATACTGACAGATATTCAATTGTTATTCTTCTGGCAGCAAGCTGCAGTTTACTGCCGATTGCTGCTTGATTGCGCTTTCCATCAGGGACGGCTGGCTGTCAGGGGCCGCGCAGCGGTTCATTTTACCCTTGACGGACAGCCGGACCTGATGTACCTGCCGTGACGCGGATGCTAATGCTGATGTTTCCTGTCATCATGCCCCAGATGAAGCATGCAAGTTCTCTTGCTACTGCTGCTACTGCTATATTTTTCTTCTTCCCATGGCGGATCATTTTATAATACCTGCTTCGAAGCCGGGTATTCGCTTTATCGG
>UQVK01000118.1 GCA_900544445.1 uncultured Lachnospiraceae bacterium | reverse complement strand
GGACATTTTTTTCCACAAGCTTTCTGGGTACCATGATCTGATGCCCGCAGCCCAGACACTTCAGGCGGAAATCCGCGCCCACCCGCAGGACTTCCCACTCCTGGCTGCCGCAGGGATGCTTTTTCTTCAGTTTGACGATATTTCCAACTGCAATCTCCATTTCTTTTTATCGTTCCTTTTCCTTTTATTTATGAAAGCTGTGCGAAAATCTCTCCGATGCTTCCCTGCACCACCAGATCCGCCTCCGCATCCCTTGGCGTGGGAGTGCGGTTTACCAAAATCAGCTTATGTCCGCGGTAGTAGTCGATCAGCCCTGCCGCCGGGTAGACCGCCAGAGAGGTTCCGCCGATAATGAGCACATCCGCTTCCGCAATCGCTCTCACCGCCCGGTTCAGGATATCGCTGTCCAGTCCTTCCTCATAAAGCACCACGTCCGGCTTGATCATCCCGCCGCAGCTACACCGGGGAATCCCCTCGGAATTCAGCATGTACTGCGCGTCATAAAACTTATGGCAGCGCTCGCAGTAATTGCGCAGAACGCTTCCGTGAAGCTCCAGCACGTTCCTGCTTCCGGCCTTCTGATGAAGACCGTCGATGTTCTGCGTGATCACCGCCTTCAGCTTTCCCTCCCGCTCCCACTGGGCGAGCTTTTTGTGCGCCGCATTGGGCTGCGCGTCCAGATAGAGCATCTTATCCCGGTAAAAACGGAAAAACTCTTCCGGCCTTTCCCGATAAAAGGTATGGCTCAGGATCGTTTCCGGCGGATAGTCGTATTTCTGATGATACAGCCCGTCCACACTTCTGAAATCGGGAATTCCGCTTTCCGTGGATACGCCGGCTCCTCCGAAAAAGACGATATTGTCTGTCTGATCAATCAGCTCCTTCATTTTCCGTACATTTGCTTCCACTTTTCCGCCTTCCTTTCCATAAATAATATGCCGCGCTTTGCGCGGCATATCCATATACACATCGTTCACATATACGGGCCGCTCCGGCAGATATGCCGCTCATATATACCAGAGCGCGTCCATTTTCAGGCTTCTTCCGGAATCAGTCCGTTTTCCCGTTCAAACTGCACATACTTCTGGTCCTCATGGGTGATGTGGACCTTCCACCAATCCTGCAGATATTCAAAAACCTCACCCAGCATATCATCCTGCGTAGACAGAGAGAGCTCCGGCACCCGTTCGATGAAACTGTGGATCTTCGCCCGGAAGTTATCGTGCTGCTTTCTGTGCGCTTCAATCCCGTTGAAACCGATCTGCTCCATAAACTCCTCTTCCTCCGCGAAATGGACGATCGTATAATATTCCAGCCCCTCCAGAATCTTTCGGATGTCGTCGGATTTGAAAAGCATATTTTCATCCGAAAAAAGCTCATGCGCCCTCCAGGTATAGTCGAGCATCTTCGCGTGCTGCTGATCGATTTTGTCGTTTCCGGTACGGTATTCGTCACTGATCTCGTAATGTTTCATCTGCCTGCTACCCCACTTCCTTGTCCTGCAGCGGTTTTTCCACCGCCGCGTTCATCTCCAGTAACTCCGGCGGAGAACGCAGCGTCTCCAGTGGCGTCCTCCCCACAAATCGGCGTCGCCGCGATCCCCCCATACCGCGTGCAACATGCGGATGACTCAGCCCTACATCCGCTCTGTGAGCCAAGTATACCATACTTTTTATGATTTGGATACCGCTTAAGAACAAACGAAAAAAGTTAATTTTTTATCAAACTTTTCTCCTTCCCATTGCCCCAAAGCTGCATCACAGGCATATTTCCGGCATAAGGTAACAGTAAGGTCCAAAGCGAAAAAAGGAAACGAAATGACCGCTCCCCATCTTCTGATTGCCGGCCCTTCCGGCCAGGTTCAAAACTATCTTTCTGCCTTCTCAGCTCTGGGCTCCATCTGCCGGGCGCTGCCCGATGCATTGCCAAAAAGGCTCCCCATCGATCCGTCTGAACCGCTCTCCGCTTTTCTTCCGGATCCTGCTGCCTCTTTCGATGCTCTCATTCTTCCTGGGGGCGGCGACATTGACCCGGCTCTTTTTCATCAGGAAAATCAGGGAGCCCGTGCCATGGATCCCGAACTGGACCGGCTTCAGCTTTTCCTCCTTCGCTCTTTTTTGAGAAAAAATCTTCCCGTACTCGGCATCTGCAAAGGCATGCAGCTGATCAATGTCTGCCTGGGAGGCGGCATCATTCAGGATCTGCCCACCGCCGGACGGCATGCATACATCGGAAAAGATCAGATCCACCCCACGTATACGGAAAAGGGAAGCCTTCTCCACACCCTGTATGGAGAAAACTTCCCTGTCAACAGCGCCCATCATCAGGGCATTGCGGAGCCAGGCGAAGGCCTGATCGTCATCCAGCACGCCCCGGACGGCGTGGCAGAGGCCATTGTACACACCTCCCTGCCCATTCTTGGCATCCAGTGGCATCCGGAGCGCATGTGCTTTGCCCGTAAACGGCCGGATACGCCCGACGGAAGCCTCCTGCTCGCCCGCTTTTTATCCCTGATCCGGTCCTGAACTGTCCTGATCCTCCTGCATCTCGATCACCTCCGACCAGTCCGAGATGCCGATGTAGTCAAGGGCAAACTGCGTGTATTCCTCCGCCTGATCCGTATCGATATATTTATACACATCATAGATCATTTTTTTGCGGCCGTTCTGATAGGACAGACCCAGCGCAAGTCCCTGGGAAACCTCCTCGGCGGCATCCGTCTCCCTGGACAGAATCAGCGCGTCAATATACGGATCGTTTTCCGCAATATAATAGGCATATACAAAAGCCGCCGCCTGTGCGTCCTCCCCATAGGCGGAGGAAAATCCCATTTCACTCAGCAGGAAATGGCGCACCTGCCCGTCCGGATCCAGAAACTCTTCCTTCTGAAGGTAATCCGTTATCACCCCGATGTTATAAATCGTAACCACGGAGGTATCCTCCGTATCTTTTACAAGCCGTTCATCCTGTCCCGACATATCCCAGAATTTGGGCCAGGTCATGGGAATGGAATAGGGATGATGGGCCAGCCCCCACCCGATGTTCCCCTCTTCCGTAATCTGGGCGTTAAATTCATCCAGAATGGCTTTGGAATTGTAGCTGCTGTTGCCGGTCAGTTCCCGGTTCCACTGCTGGTCCAGGGAAATATACACCCTGGCGTTCGCATTTGCGCTCTTAATCACGTTATAGCAGATGCGGAAGGCTCTTACATATTCCCGGACATAGGTCTCCAGATCCACATATTGCATGTAATTCCAGAGGGAACGCACATTGATTTCATTTCCGACGATCCAGTTCATCACAATGCCGTGCTCCGTATCCCGGTAACGCTCCGCCAGGAAGGATACCACCGCCGCCAGATATTCGCTGCCTTCCTCTTCCGCGGCGTTGAACGCATAATAATAGGCGTTCCCGTCCCGTGAGAGCGGATGAATCATCTGCGGATAATCCTCCGACTTATCATTCAGCAGAATCGCCGTGGTCACGATCCCCTTCTCCGTCAGCGTGCTGAAGGCGTAATCGTATTCGCTGACCACCCGGCCGTTCAGCTTGTAATCCTTTCCGTTATAGGTATAGGTGATGGTGGGATAGTTCTTGTCCGTAGTGGGACCCAAAAGTCTTGACAGCGGAACGTTATACACGGCATGCTTCACGCCGAGTTCATCCAGCTCCGTGGTGCCGAGTTTCTGAGAGTCCACCAGAAGCCCCTTGATGGAATCCACCTCCGGGAAAGCTGCCGTATAATCTGCAATCGCCTCCGGATTGGTGATATAGTGGGGCGTGCTCACAGCCAAGTACCTTCCGTTCTGTTTCACCGCCACGACGAACTTGTCATACAGATGGGAATCCGCCTGATACTCGTTGATGGCGGCCGTCAACGTAAAATTCCGCGCCGCCTCCGTCTGGGCGATGGGCTCCTCCCCCTCTGGGATCGACTCCTCATATACCTCCAGGGCAAACAGATAAAACCTGCCGTCATCATTTGCAGGAATCCGCTGCGCGGTTCCGCTCAGAGAAAAATTTTCCCCGTCAGAAAGCGCCATGCAGGATTCCACCTGAATCTGCTCCTGGGCATCCTCCATGGCGGAAAGCAGAAAATACGCGCCTTCTCCGGCCGTTCCTGCCATCACCGCCTCCTGCGGCACGCTGACAGGTTCTCCTTCCCTTCCCTGTCCGCTCAGGCGCCAGAACAGCACCGCCGCAAGCAGAAAAAGGACGCAGACAATAAATGCCGCGCCCCGCAAGACGTTTTTGCGCCTGGACAGCGGATGCCCTGCTTTGCTGTCCGATCTAGCCTCCCCGCTTCCCTCGGGAACTTCTTCTGTTTTCGAAGTTCGTTTCATTTTCTTGTTTCCTGTCTTCTACGCTTCCATCCGGGCGGCTTGCCGGTATATGCCCGCCGCTCTTCCATTTTTTACAGAACTGTTACACACTTTACGATACATTGTAACATAACGACAGCCCGATTCACAATAGCATCTTATGTTAAATCTCCGAAAAAGAGCTTCCCCGCTTTCCCAGATAGGTCTTATAGCTGGTGGGCGCCATCCCGTATTCCTTCCTGAAATTCCGCAGGAAGGAGGAATAATCCGCAAATCCGCAGCGTCCCCATACCTCTCCCACCGCCTCTCCATTCTGCAGGAGCTCGCAGGCATGGATCAGTCTCTTGTTATTCAGGTAGACATGTACAGTGGTTCCGGTCAGTTCCTTGAAACGGCGCAGAAAATGATATTTGCTCATGTGCACCTGCTCTGCCAGCTCGTCCAGGGAGACCGCCTCCTGCATGTGGGCTTCAATGTAATCGTTCACCTGCTCCACCAGCTCATGGTGCACCCGCGTTTTCTCTCCGGAGGAAAAGGCGTCCTTTTCACACAGCTCATTCAAATAAAGGAAAAAAAGCGTCAGCTGCGCCCGGTCATATAACCGTTTCCCCTTCATGCCCTCCATATCCGGCACATCCGTCATGGCCGCCCGCACCAGCAGCTCATGAAGAATCCCCTCATAATGCAGAGGGAAATGATAGACAGCCCCCTTTCCCCGCTCCAGGCACAGACTCAGATCCTGCTCCCCGCCCGACAGCCTGTCCAGCATCTGCCGGGTAATCCACAGAACGATCCGCCGGGATCTGGAATGTTTTCCTTCTATGAAATGATATTTATGGAGAACATTTCTTCCGATGAGCAGGAAATCCCCTTTTTTCAGAAAATAGGTCACATTATCCACCAGACTGGAAAATTCCCCGTCCAGGATGTAGATGATCTCATAAAAATCATGATAATGCAGGGCTGTCGCCCCGGTGGGGGCGCCATATTTTTCATAAATCTCATAATCCTCGCGGATCATGTACTGCCTTTCATCCTCCCCGCTCATGAAACTGGTCCTGATCGCCGCCATATTTTCTCCTTTTTCCTGCCGCAGAAACGCTGTCGGCGGCCCTTTCTTTTCTCACTCCCATCTTAGAGCAATTTTTGCATGCCATC
The DNA here is from genome assembly GCA_900544445.1 of uncultured Lachnospiraceae bacterium. GTDB lineage: Bacteria > Bacillota > Clostridia > Lachnospirales > Lachnospiraceae > Eisenbergiella > Eisenbergiella intestinigallinarum. Next base: position 4,996 of record UQVK01000118.1, on the reverse strand, counting down.
AAGCAAGAAATGGTATTTTCAAGCATTTTTTATTCCTTTATAATAGAAGCATAAAGAAACGCTGTCCGGCCGGAAACGGCTGCAGACAGAAAAGGTTTTTGGGAAAGAGAGGGTATTTTTTTATGCAGATGACTTTGAGATGGTACGGAAGCCGCTTCGACACCGTTACCCTGCAGCAGATCCGCCAGATCCCCGGCGTGACCGGCGTGATCTCCACGCTGTATGACACCGCGCCCGGAGATGTCTGGGAACTGGATGCCATTCTGGCTTTGAAAAAGGAAATCGAAGACGCCGGGCTGAGCCTGGCAGGCATTGAAAGCGTCAACGTCCATGACGCCATCAAAGCCGGGCTTCCCGATCGCGACAAATATATCGACAACTACATCGCCACTCTGGAAAATCTGGGAAAGGCGGATATCCACCTGGTCTGCTACAACTTCATGCCCGTGTTCGACTGGACCAGAACGGAACTGGCCCGCCTGCGTCCAGACGGCTCCACCGTGCTCGCCTACACCCAGGAAGCCGTGGACAACCTGAATCCGGAAGAAATGTTTTCCTCCATCTCCTCAGACACCAATGGTTCCATCATGCCCGGCTGGGAACCGGAACGCATGGAGCACATCAAAGAGCTGTTCGAGATGTACCGCAACGTGGATGATGAGGCGCTGTTTGCCAATCTGAAATATTTCCTGGAGCGCATCATGCCGGTCTGCGACAAGTACGACATCAACATGGCGATCCATCCGGACGATCCCGCCTGGAGCGTGTTCGGACTTCCCCGCATCATCATCAATAAGGCCAACATCCTTCGCATGATGAAAATGGTGGATAACCCGCACAACGGCGTCACCTTCTGTTCCGGCTCCTACGGCACCAACCTGGAAAACGACCTGCCGGACATGATCCGCTCCCTGAAGGGCCGGATTCATTTCGCCCATGTGCGCAACCTGAAATTTAATTCCCCGACCGATTTCGAAGAGGCCGCCCATCTTTCCTCCGACGGCACCTTCGATATGTATGAAATCATGCTCGCCCTTTATGACATCGGCTTTACCGGCCCCATCCGTCCCGACCACGGCCGCATGATCTGGGGAGAGGTCGCCATGCCCGGCTACGGCCTCTATGACCGCGCCCTCGGCGCAACATATCTGAACGGACTTTGGGAAGCCATTGTGAAATCCCATAAAAATAAATAACTGTAAAATGCCCCTGTCCGTACCATCGGGCAGGGCCGGACAGGAAAGGAGTGTATCAGAATGGAACTGACCTTACAGGGACTGAAACAGACTGAAGACTGGAAGCAGGCAGGCTACAGCCTTCCGCAGTATGACATTCCCGCCGTAGCCGCGCGCACGCGTGAAAATCCCCGCTGGATTCATTTCGGTGCAGGAAATATTTTCCGCGCCTTCCAGGCAAACGTGGCTCAGGAGCTCTTAAACCGCGGCGTGCTGGATACGGGCCTGATCGCGGCGGAGGGCTACGACTATGAGATCATTGAAAAGATGTACCGCCCTCACGACAACCTGAGCATCCTGGCGACGCTGAAGGCGGATGGAACCGTGGAAAAAACGGTGGTGGGAAGCATTGTGGAATCCCTCATCCTGGACAGCGCCGACCCGCAGGAATACGGACGTCTGAAGGAAATCTTCCGCGCGTCTTCCCTGCAGATGGCGAGTTTCACCATCACGGAAAAGGGGTACAGCCTAACAGACGGCAAGGGCGAGACCCTTGCGGACATCGCCTGGGATTTTGCCCATGGACCACAGGCCCCGAAGAGCTATCTGGGAAAGGTTTCCTCCCTCATCTATGAGCGTTTTCTGGCAGGAGCGCTTCCCATCAGCCTGGTCAGCATGGACAACTGCTCCCACAACGGCGACAAACTGTACGCAGCAGTGAGCGCTTTTGCATCCGCCTGGCAAGATAACGGCCTGATCGAAGACGGCTTTGTTTCCTACGTCAATGACCGAACCAAAACCGCCTTCCCCTGGACCATGATCGATAAGATCACCCCCAGACCGGACGACACCGTTAAGGCCATGCTGGAACAGGATGGAATCAGTGACCTGGCAGCCTGCGTCACTGGAAAGAAAACCTATGTTGCGCCCTTCGTCAACGCGGAAGAATGCCAGTACCTCGTCATTGAAGACGCCTTCCCCAACGGAAAGCTCCCGCTGGATGAAGCGGGCATTCTCTACACCGACCGGGAGACCGTGGACAAGGTGGAAAAAATGAAGGTCTGCACCTGCCTGAATCCCCTTCATACCACCCTCGCCATTTACGGCTGCCTTCTTGGCTATCAGCTCATCTCTGAAGAGATGAAGAACCCGCTCCTGAAAAAATTCGTGGAAATCGTCGGCTATACCGAAGGCCTTCCCGTTGTGGTCAATCCGGGTGTTCTGGATCCGAAGCAGTTCATCGATGAAGTGGTACAGAAGCGAATCCCCAATCCGTTCATGCCCGACACTCCGCAGCGGATTGCCACCGATACCTCTCAGAAGCTGCCCATCCGCTTCGGCGAGACCATCAAGGCTTACGACAAGGATCCTTCCCTGAGCGTTTCCTCCCTGAAAATGATCCCTCTGGTATTCGCAGGCTGGCTGCGTTATCTGATGGCTGTGGATGACAACGGAACCGCCTTCGAACCCAGCCCGGATCCCCTGCTTTCCACCCTGCGTCCGATTTTTGCCTCCTGTCGTCTTGGCGACATGCCGCAGGATCTGTCCTTCCTGGATGCTCTTCTTTCCAATGAAAGCATCTGGGGCGTAAACCTCTTCGCTGTCGGCCTTGCCGATCTGGTGAAGGACTACTTTAAGGAACTTACTGCCGGCCCCGGCGCGGTGAATGCAACGCTGGAAAAATATCTGGGATAACCTCGCAAAAAAGAAAGGGCGGCTCGCTTTTGTGAACCGCTCTTTCTTCATTTTCCATTTCCCTTTTTTCTATTTTCCTTTTTTCCTATTTTCCCTTCTTCCGAAAAACGCCCACAATTTCCCGTCCAAAACCCATCTCGCCCAGCAGACGGTACACCTCCACCGTTCTCTCCGGAGAAATTTCATGCAGAAGATTCTCCATCCGCACCGCCGTCTGGTGCGCCGCGTGGCCTGTCTCCGGCTTTTCATAGTAATTGGAATACGGGTTCAGAAGCTGCAGATCCACAAAGGTATCCCCGTAAAAATCCAGACACTCCATTCCATGATCCTCCATCAGGGCGATCAGTCCCTCCCGGTTGAAGTATCCCGTATGGTCCGGATCATCCAGCCAGTATTCCTCCTTCATCTCTCCGGCCGCCAGCAGCATCCGCTGAATGTTGGAATAATTGTTGGCTACCTTGATCACCAGAATCGAATGCTCCGACATTACCTCCTTCATCCGCTCCACACCCTCACCGGCATCCGGCACCATATCGAGCACCCGGTCCGCATTCACCACATCAAAATATTCTTTCCGTGCCGCCATCTGCGGAAGCAGTTTCTCCATATCTCCCTGCTCAAAGCAGGAAAGCAGTTCCGGGTGAAAATGCTCCAGCGCGTACACCCCGAAATCAATTCCTTTCACACGTACCCCTTTATCATGAAAATGCTTCAGAAGAAAGCCCTCGCCACAGCCGATATCCAGAAGGGAATAGCCCTCCTCCGGATTTTTTCCTGCTTCTTTCAGATTTTCCCGGATTACCAGTTCCCGTTCTTCGATTTTGTTCTGAATGAACGCAAGCTCATTCTCCGGATACTCCTTTGCATAGGTCTGTCCTGCATAATTCTGAAAATAATTTTCCTCAAAATTCTTTCCTCTCTCCTCCGGCGTGTTCTGCTTCCGAAGCTCATAATATCCGTACTTGTTCAGAAAAACAGGCTTGTATATATCCTTTTTCTCCCATTCTGCGGGGATTTTCACCTCAGGCCATTTTCTCTCCATTTCTTCTCCTTCCTCTGCAGTCTGAACAGCCCCAAACCGTTCAGACAGTTCCCAAAGTTACATACTTAAAATGCAGGTATCATAATTCTTTCTTTTATCGTGAAGCATAACCTTTCGGACTTGTTCCGGCCCCGATGCTGCCCGCTTAAGCCGCTCTTCCAGCGCATCCAGATACCGCGGATTGTGGTAGATAAAGGTCAGCGGTCCGTCGCTTTTCCTGCTTTCCAGGATCCGGTCGATCACCCTTCCGAAAACCTCTTCGGAAAAAGGGTTAAAGAAGAAAAATACATCAAATTCCCCATATCCATCAAAATCCAATGCGTCCGCCTGCATACAGGAAATCCGTTTCTCCAGTCCCAGAATCCGAAAATTCTTCCCGGCGGTTCTCACCAGCTCTTCCTGTAGTTCAATTCCTGCAATTCTCTCAAAGGGAAACTTTGCCGCCTCCTTCAAGACCACGCCTTTGCCGCAGCCCACATCCAGAAGGTTTCTGCACCTGGAAAAATCCAGTGTCTGGAAAATCTCCTGCAGATGTTTCTCGTCCGTTTTGCTGTACCCATGATACTTTCCAGCGCTTTGCTGATACAGCCTGGTACCCCTCATGGTAAAGTCCAGCCCTCTCGGCCTTTCCATGAAAAGATATTCCCCCAGAAATAGCAGATATCTTCGTAACCGGTTTGCCAGCTCGTCCAAATTGCTATGTTCGAATCCATCTGTAAGTCTTTTCGTTTTCTCATTCATTTCACTTCACCCGGAATCGATTCTTTCGTATTTCTTTACGTCACTACGATAAAAATCTTTTGTGAGAAAACTGTGAGAAAAATTTCAGATTTTTATGAGCCTTTCTGGAAATTACAGATTCAGCTGACCGCTGGATAGAAAGATTTGCAAAATAAAAAACCCCGAAAAACTTCGAGGTTTTAATAAGAGGCGCAGACCGGATTTGAACCGGTGAATAACGGTGTTGCAGACCGGTGCCTTACCACTTGGCTACTGCGCCATAATAATATATATTCTATCTTTTGTAAAAAATGACTCCAACGGGAATCGAACCCGTGTTACCGCCGTGAAAGGGCGATGTCTT
>UQVK01000117.1 GCA_900544445.1 uncultured Lachnospiraceae bacterium | reverse complement strand
ACCATTTTCTGGTGATTTATCATAACTGCGGAAACAGCACGATCCAGATGATCGACTCCATCCTGGATACGGGGGCTGCGGCATACCATTTTGGAAATGCCATTGATATGGCGGAAATGCTGAAGCATATCCCGGCGGATACGATTGCCATGGGAAATGTGGATCCGGCCGGACAGTTTCGGAATGGAACGCCGGAGAGCATCCGGACAGCGACGCTTTCGCTCATGGAAAAGTGCTGCACGTATCCCAACTTTGTGATTTCTTCCGGCTGTGACATCCCGCCCATGGCAAAGTGGGAAAACATTGACGCCTTTTTCCAGGCGGTGGCGGATTTTTATGGAAAATAAAGAATTTGCATACAAAAAAAACAGGGCGGAAGGTGCGGCTGAAGAAACCGATGTGACGGTAAACGGCAGGATCCTCCGGGCCGCAAAGGGAACGACCCTGGGAGAACTTTTGAAAAAAGAAGGGCTGGCCATGCCCTGCGCAGGAATGGGGCGCTGTGGAAAATGCCGGGTCCGTGCGGAAGGCAGGCTGAGTGAGCCGGACGCCGTGGAACAGCAGAAGCTTTCGGCGAAGGAACTTTCCGGCAACATCCGTCTGGCCTGCCGGACCGTGATTCTCGGCCCCTGTCAGGTGGAATGGGAAACGGAAAGGGATATGGAAATCCGGCTTGGCGACAGGGCTTCCTTCGGAGGCGGAGAGCCTCTGTTTGACAGGCTGGGAGCGGCGGTGGATGTGGGAACCACCACGCTGGCGGCACAGCTTTATGGGAAAAGCGGATTGCTGGCCCAGACGGGACTGGAGAATCCCCAGAAGGCCTACGGCGCGGATGTGATATCCAGGGTGGAGAGAAGTCTTGCCGGAGAGGGAGAAGCGCTGAAAAAAGCCGTGTGCGGCGGGATCGGAACGCTGCTTGATGAGCTTGCGGCTCATGCAGGCGTTTCAGCGGAACAGATCGATACGCTTGTGATCACAGGCAATACCTCCATGCTGTACCTTCTTACGGGCAGAAGCCCGGAATGTCTTTCCCATGCGCCCTTTCAGGCGGACTGGCTGGCGGGAGAGTGGACGGACGGAAAAGCCCTGGGGCTGCCCTGCCCGGATGCAAGAGTGTATTTTCCTCCCTGTATTTCTGCCTTTGTGGGGGCGGATATCACCTGCGCCATGCTGCACACCGGTCTGGGAGAATCTGCGGAGCCGGAGCTTCTTGCGGATATCGGAACCAACGGGGAAATCGTGCTGAATCAGGGCAGGGAGTTGTTCTGCTGTTCGACGGCGGCGGGCCCGGCCTTTGAGGGAGCCGGTTTAAGCTGCGGAATGCCGGGAAAAGAAGGGGCCATTTTCCGTGTGGAATGGAAGGACGGCCATCTGGAAAGCAGCGTGATCGGAGGCGGACCGGCAAAAGGAATCTGCGGAAGCGGCGTGGTGGACGCCGTCAGCTGCCTGCTGCAGAGCGGATGGCTGGATGAAACCGGTTTTCTGGAAGAGGATGCGGTGCTGGCGGAGGGCGTGGAGCTTCTTCAGGAGGACATCCGGAAGATCCAGCTCGCCAAGGGAGCCATTTCTGCCGGAATCTGGACCATGCTTCACCGGGCGGGTCTGCCTGTGGAGAGGCTGGCAAAAGTGCTGGTGGCAGGCGGCTTCGGGAGCAGCCTGAATATGAAAAATGCCATTTCCATCGGCCTTCTGCCCGACATGGAGAAAGAGCGGGTTGTGATCTGCGGCAATGCGGCGCTGAACGGAGCGGCAGATCTGCTTCTGGACGGCAGCAGGCGGAATGCAGCGGAGGAACTTGCCCGCCGGACCGTTACGGTGGCGCTTGCCGCGGATGAGTACTTTAAGAACAGTTATATGGAAGGCATGCTGTTTTCAGATGAGGAAAATGGCTGGGAAGGAGAGGGGTTATGACTTCAAGAGAGCGCGTGCGCGCGGCGATTCTGCATCAGAATCCGGATCGGGTGCCGGCCGCTTTTGAAGCGGTAGGCTCAGTGAATCAGAAGCTGATGGAGCACTACGGTTTTACGGATTATGACCAGCTTCTGGAAAAATTTGAAATCGATGTGGTCCCGGTGGGACCCAGATATATCGGCCCTGAACTTCCTGTATGGAAGAACGAAAAGGGGGAGACGGTGACAAAGTCCTTCTGGGGCTATGAAACCACGGAGCATGTGACGGATATCGATACCTACGGGGTGACCACCTTTTTCCCGCTGAACGGGGTGGAGTCCATTGAGGATGTGAAGGCGCAGTATACCTTTCCCGATCCCGACTGGTTCGACTATGATTCCCTGAAGGAGCAGTGCGACAGGTATCCGGATAAGGCGCTGATCATGGGACATGAAGGCCCCTTTCAGATGGTGACGTTTCTCATTGAAATGGATCAGTTTTTCATGCTGATGGTTGACGAGCCGGAAACGGCAAAATATATTCTGGACAAAATGGTGGAATTCGAGCTGGAATATTACCGCAGATGCTTTGAAGCGGTGCCCGGCAGAATCGATATTTTAAGACCCCACGATGATTATGGAACGCAGATTTCCCTTCTTTTCAGCGTGGATATGTGGAGAGAATTCTTCCAGGAAAACACGGAAAAGCTGGTGCGTCTCGCCCACAGCCATGGCGCCTTCTATCAGCAGCATTCCTGCGGGGCGGTGGGACCGCTGATCCCGGAATTCATCGCCTGCGGCGTGGATGTGCTGGAGCCGGTCCAGAAGGTGCAGAGTCTTGAGGTGGAAACGCTTCGGGAAAAGTATGCGGGAAAAATCACTTTCCACGGCGGAATTGACACCCAGGGAGTGCTCCCTTACGGCACGCCTGAGGAGGTGGAACGGGAGACCCGGCTCTTTATCGATACGCTGGGGGAGGGCGGCGGCTACATCCTGATGGCCAGTCAGGCATTTGAGGGAGACGTCCCGGTCGCAAACATCGAGGCGCTTTATTCCGCAGACAGGCATGTGCATGCGCGTCCGTCCGCAGAATAAAGCCGGTCGGAATGGGCCGTTACTCGATACTCTGTGCAGTACAAATTTTAAACGGAAGCATCTCTGTAACAGGAGGTGCTTTTTTTTACATAAAACCTTCCGGTTTATACTCGGAAACTCATCGGTTCTTCCTTCCGCGAAAAGGATGTTTTATGATAGTCGGTGTGGAAAGCTGTAAAGGGCTTTTCAGGAAATTCCCTGCAGGCAGCAGGAGGAAGCATAGTGGATAGAGGGGTCTGTGAAAGGCACCGGAAGAAATGAGGTGAACATCAGGATGAAGAGAAACAGATGGATGATTTTGGCGGCAGGCAGCCTGCTTCTGCTCGGAGCCTGTGCCAATGTGGGAGCAATGCGGGAATCGGACGGAAGCACACAGGCTGCCGTTCTGGAAGCGGAAGACTCCGGGCTGGTACAGGAAGAGGCGGAGCGACAGACAGAGCAGCCTGTGGAAGCATCCGCCGGACCAGAAGAGACATCGACCTTTGATTTTCAGACGGACCCTTCTCAGGCAACGGTGACGGAGGGCACGCAGGAATACCGGGATTTTCTGCTGGATAATGTGCTGCATTCGGCAAATGACGGGGACATTCATTACAGCGTTTATATTCCCGACAGCTACGACGGCAGCGAGCCCTATGCGGTTTTCTTCACCCTGCCGGGATATGAGGGGCTGTATTTTCAGGGCGTGGGAGAGAACCTGTACAGCGAGAACTTTGCCTTTGAGGCGAAGAATTACAATTCAAAGATGATCATTGTGGCGCCTCAGCTTTCCGACTGGGGAGAAACATCGGCCAGGCAGACCATCGCCTTGGTGGAGTATTTTCTCTGCCACTATAACATTGATCCGGAAAAGGTCTATGCGGAAGGCTACTCCGGCGGCGGAGAGACCATGTCCCAGGTGATGGGAATGCGGCCGGAGCTTTTTACCGCGTATCTGCAGTGCAGTTCCCAGTGGGACGGCGCGTATGAGCCGGTGGTGGAAAGCCGGACTCCGGTCTATCTGGCGGTGGGAGAGAGCGATGAATATTATGGCTCCGGGCCATCCGAGGAGGCTTATGAGAATCTGTATGGGCTGTACCGCCAGGAAGGGCTGTCCGACGAGGAAATCGGGGAGCTTCTGGTGCTGGATGTGAAGGACGCGGCCTGGTTTGAGAGCCGGGGCTGGAGGAATCAGCATGGCGGAGGCGGCCTGTTCGCTTCGGATGAGGAGATTATGGGGTGGCTCTTTGACAGATGAGGCGTTTTTGGTATTATCTTTTGGTTTATACCGCATGGCAAACTGCGCAATTCCATGAGAGTGGCGGTACAGATATAATGAAAACAGAACAGGTTTGGCCGGCAATTTGCGTGGGAGCGTCGCAGATTGTTTCTGGCACCCATCGCCCCGATCACGGCAAATCGATGTTTTGCTACGCTCCGGAACGGAGGATTTTATGGAGTACAGACAGCTGCCCCACGGAACCGCGCAGGAAAAATTCAGCGCCCTCGGCCTTGGAATGGGCGGCATTCAGAACAGCCCGGATGCGGAAATAGAGAGCGTGGTGCGCACCGCCATTCAGAACGGCATCAATTTTTTTGATCTGTGCGCGGGCGGGAAAAACGTTTATGAGCCCTTCGGGCGAGCCATTGCAGAGCAGCGGGAAAAGGTGTTTTTTCAGCTGCATTTCGGCGCGGTCTATAATGAGAAGGGCGAATACGGATGGTCCCGGAACCTGGACGTCATCAAAGAAACCTTTGCCTGGGAACTGGAGGCGCTTGGGACGGACTATGTGGATTTCGGATTCCTGCACTGTGTGGATGAGGACGAGGATTTTGACGAACTGATAAGCTCCGGTATTTTTGATTATATTAAGAAACTGAAGGAAGAGGGAAAGGTGCATCATATCGGATTTTCCTCCCATACCCCGTCCGTCGCCAACCGGGTGCTGGATACGGGAGTTATCGATATGATGATGTTTTCCATCAATCCGGCTTATGACCTGGAGCAGGGCGACGAGCTCGGCATCGGTTCCACCTCGGAACGGGCGGCGCTTTTTTGCCGCTGTGAATCCATGGGAGTCGGCATTTCCGTCATGAAACCCTTCCATGGAGGAAAGCTGCTGGATGAAAAGACCTCCCCCTTCCATACGGCGATGACCCGGTTTCAGTGCATCCAGTATGCTCTGGACCGGCCCGGCGTGCTTGCTGTTGTCCCCGGTGTGCGGGATCTGAAGGACTTAAACGCCCTGCTCGGCTTTGTCGACGCGCCGGAAGCGGAAAAGGACTACTCTGTCATCGGAGAATTTACCCCGCAGGCGGCGCAGGGAAACTGTGTGTACTGCAATCACTGTCAGCCCTGTCCCGCAGGAATCGACGTGGGGCTGGTTAATAAATACTATGACCTGGCGCTCGCCGGCGATCATATGGCGGCGAATCATTACGAAAAACTCGCCGTGAAGGCGGACGCCTGCATCGGCTGCGGCCACTGTGACAGACGCTGCCCGTTCCACACGCATCAGAGCGCGAGGATGAAGGAGATTGAGGCGTATTTTGGAAAACTATGATTCCATCCTTGTGCTGTCCCATTTCAAGGGGCATGCAATGGGCGGTTTCGGCGGCGCGCTGAAGAACATCAGCATCGGTATCGCCTCCACCCATGGAAAGACCAATATCCATACGGCAGGCGTGACCACCGAAGCGGCGGAGCTGTTCAATAACCTGCCGCCGCAGGATCATTTTCTGGAGAGCATGGCGGATGCCTGCAAGGCTGTCATCAGCCACAAAGGCGCGGAAAATATGCTTTATATCAACGTGGCGAACCGGCTGAGCGTGGACTGCGACTGCGATTCCCATCCTGCGGAGCCGGAGATGGCGGATCTGGGCATCTTTGCATCCACGGACCCGGTAGCGGTGGATCAGGCCTGCTATGACGCGGTGGTAAATTCCCCCGACCCCGGCAAAAAGGCGCTCATCGAGCGTATGGATTCCCGCCACGGCATCCACACCGTGGAAGCTGCCGCACAGCATGGCCTGGGAAGCCGGGAATATGAAATCGTCTCTCTGGAGGACTGAACCGGATGAGGATGATTTTCTGAAAGAGAATTTTCATTAAAGAATAAAAAGGACGGGCCGCCGGTTTATCCGGCGGCCCTGCTACATATCTGATGGTATGTCATTAGCGTTACATTTCCAAGTTCTTTTGCAGCGTCTATGCATCCTTTTGTGAATCCTTTTTTGGCAAACAGATACAGGTGCGTTTTTTGATAGGAGAACATCCGGCTGCGTTTTACCAGAGTGTTCAGAACGCCCGTATCCACATTTTCGTTTATCCACTTACACTCGCCGAATACTGCGGTATCCTTATCCTGCTCTCCCATAATATCAATTTTCGTCTGGCTTCGTGTGGATGGATCCGTACCCCACCACCGTCCGAGATTCCCAAAAAGAATGGGAGATTCTCCATCAAGCAGAAGCCTCCACAGGTACTGTGTGCAGATATCTTCAAATACCTTTCCCATATAGTCGGACAGGTGTGGCTCGATTCTCCGGTAAGCAAGGTCCGCGGCACCGAGGGCAATGATGGAGTTATTTTCCGGTATAAACCGATACCAGAAACGGAAGAGGTTGTCTGCAACGGTATAAATGGATTTTCTGGAGGCTTTTTCTCCATAGGGCGTTTCTTTTCTGATCAGGCCGAGCGCCGTCAGGTTCTTCAGATAACCGGAACAGACGCTGGTATCCTCTCCGGTCTTTGTGGAGATTTCCGCCATGCGGGAGGCACCGGAGGCGACGGCGGTTATGACCGCATTGTAAAGTGCCGGTTCCCGTACTTCCTGTTTAAGCAGGTTTTCCGGTTCTTCGAAAAGAAATGAGGCCGGATTCAAAAGGGTATTTTTGATATTTTCCGATACGCTCAGTCTGTCATCCATCTGAAGAAGGTATTGGGGCGTTCCGCCCATGATGCCATAGATCAGCGCCAGATCCTCTTCGGAAAAGTTCATGAAACAGCGGCAGGTATCCGTAAAGTCAAAGGGAAGGATTTTCAACTGAGCGGTTCTTCTTCCATACAGGGGAGCTTTGTAGGAAAGAACGTGATCTTCCATGTAGGACATGGAGGAACCGCACAAAATCAGCATCAGTCTGGAAGCGTCCTGATATCTGTCAATCAGCATCTGGAGCGTGGAAGCCAGGCTTTTGTCGGAACGGGCGACATAAGGATATTCATCAATGACAAGGATAAGCCGTTCCTTTTCCGCCAGCCTGAATACATATTCCATAGCGGCCTGAAAAGACGAGAAGACAGTGTCTGCCGGAATTCCTACGGCGTATTCCAGGATACTTCTGCTGAAGTTTTCCAGATTCTGCTGCAGATTGCTCTCCACCCCCATAAAGTAGATTGCTTTTCTGCCTTTTATGAACTGGTTAATAAGGGCTGTTTTTCCCACACGCCGGCGTCCATAAATGACGGCAAATTCAAATTTATCAGAAGCATATAGATGATTCAGGGAAGCGAGTTCACGTTCACGTCCAACAAACATATTTCCCCTCCTTTCACTGCCGAATGGCGCCAGTCATTCTTTGGCTGCATCGGGCAGTGATGAAACTGTGAGAAACAATCGTTTATCGGTACAGCCTGGGAGCTGTACCAATTTGATTATAACATGTCATTCTAAATTAGTAAAACATAAACTACTAAATTATATTTTACTAAAGTATACTCAATTAATTTCAGGGTCAATCACGCTTTTCACCAGCTGCCAGGCAATGCTCCCTTCCCGCAGCTTTTCCAGGGCATGTCCGAAGGGAACCCATTCGGCGGAATCCACTTCGCCGGAGAGGGTAAAATCCTTCTTTTTCACACGGGCCCGGTAGCCGAGCATGAGCATTTCCTTTTTCTCAAAGGGATAGCTTTTGACAAAATTCAGTTCTTCCACATCGAGGCCCAGTTCCTCCTTCACCTCGCGGACGACCGTATCCTCTGCGGATTCTCCCATTTTCATGATTCCTGCGACACACACATGGCTGGCGGTGGAGACATAGTCCTGCCGCAGCAGCGCGACTTCCTTCTGTTCATTGACCACCGCAGCGATGATGCTGGTTGTGAACATATCCCACAGGGGAACGCTGCAGGTTTCACAGAAGGGGATCAGCCCTTCGTCGCCGATTTCCTTTTTTACCAGCCTGCTTCCGCAATGGGGACAATATGTGAAATGCATGTGAGATTCCTTCTTTCTTCCATAATTTTTGTGACTGAAATGAAAAAGCTCCGGTAAAATGCGGCCCTTCCCGGCAGCCGCCGGAACGCAGCCACGATTTCATTATAGCAGATCTTTATTTTCTGACAACTTGGGGAGAGCAGATATCGTTTGAATTCATCCCGGCCTTCTGATAGACTGAAAACAGCGGGCTTCAGACAGAACACAGGAATCGGAGAACGCATTTTGGAAAGGAGGCAGATTTTCTTGCTGCTTCGACAGATCAAATATTTCGTAACCGTCGTTGACTGCAACAGCTTTACGGAGGCGGCGGAGCGGCTGTTCATTTCCCAGTCCGCCATTTCCCAGCAGATTCAGGCGCTGGAAAAGGAGCTGGGCGTACAGCTCATCATCCGGCAGAACCGCCGTTTTTCCCTGACGCCGGCGGGGGAATATTTTTACAGACGGGGAAAGGGACTTCTGGACGAGGCGGATGAGATCTGCCGGGAGACCATCCGTATCGGACAGGACGACGAATCCACGCTTCGGATCGGATATCTGCGCTGCTACAGCGGTCAGGAGCTTTATCAGGCAGTCGCGGAATTTTCCCGGCTGTATCCGGAAGTCTCCATTCATATCGTCAACGGCACCCATGAGGAACTGTATGATCTGCTGCGTTTTGGCGGCGTGGACGTGATTCTCAGTGATCAGAGACGGGCCTTTTCCGAGGAATACGTGAATTTCCAGCTTCTTTCCTGCGGCTGCTACGCGGAGCTGTCCGTACAGAACCCGCTGAGCGCAGGGCAGTCCGTGCAGCTGGAGGAACTGAAGCGCCTGCCCTGTATTCTGATTTCTTCCAGAGAGCAGCAGAACGTGGAACAGGACTATTATAAAAATACCCTGGGTTTCGGAGGCAGCTTTCTGTTCGCGGAAAATCTGGAGGAGGGCCGCCTGATGGTGGTGGGAGGAAGGGGCTTTCTGCCTGTCGAAAGCATCGGCACGCTTCCTACGGTGGGCGCTTCCATCAGAAGGCTTCCGGTCTGCCGCAGGGACAGACAGATTTTCCGGAATTACTGCCTTTTCTGGAACAAAGAGCACAGCAACTATTACATCGAGGAATTTGCCGGACTGCTGAAAAAACTGATCCTCAGGGAATGAAACGAGGTTGCATGTCAGACCCTGACCGTACTTGGTGCGGGGGCAGGTGCCGGAATGATCCGGCAGGAGCAGAGTCCTGGAGGCCGCAGCCGTTTTCATATAAGCTGTACTGATCTGAAAACCGTGAAAGGAAAATTGCTGATTTTTCAATACGGATTAAAATATAAATCAGGATTTAAGTGCCGCCTGCGGCGGCAGAACAGGAGGAAGCGCTTATATGAAAAACGTTATGATTTTAACTGGTGCGGGGCAGATCGGCATGGCGATTGCCCGCAGAATGGGATATGGAAAGAAGATCTTCATTGGAGATAAAAAAATGGAGAATGCCAGGACCATTTCCGGGATCATGAATGAGGCCGGATTTGATACCGAAGCGCTGGAAATGGATCTTTCCTCCCGCGAATCGATCCGCAATCTGATCGCGGAAGCACAGAAAGCAGGCCCCATCACCATGCTGGTGAACGCTGCGGGCGTTTCTCCCAGCCAGGCTCCCATTGAGGCCATTCTGAAGGTAGATCTGTACGGCACTGCCGTACTGCTGGAGGAGGTGGGAAAGGTCATCGCTCCCGGCGGCGTGGGGGTGACCATTTCCAGCCAGTCCGGGCACCGGATGCCTGCCCTTACTCCAGGGGAGGATGAGCAGCTGGCCTGTACGCCCACGGAGGAACTGCTAAATCTGAAATTTCTTCAACCGGAAAACATCCGTGACACCCTTCATGCCTACCAGCTGGCCAAGCGCTGCAATGAGAAGCGCGTTATGGCGGAATCGGTAAAATGGGGAGAAAAGGGCGCAAGGATCAACTCCATATCCCCCGGCATCATCGTCACGCCGCTTGCGCTGGATGAATTCAACGGGCCCCGCGGAGATTTTTATAAGAACATGTTTGCCAAATGCCCTGCCGGCCGCCCCGGTACTGCGGACGAGGTCGCCAATATGGCGGAGCTTCTGATGAGCGATAAGGGCGCCTTTATAACGGGAGCGGATTTCCTCATCGACGGCGGCGCGACAGCTTCTTACTTTTATGGGCCGTTGAAGCCGGAGGGGTAAAACCGGATCGGATATGGGGAAGGGGGCTCAGGAAATCCTCCAGGTTATACATCCCGAAATTAAGAAATTCTTTTCTTGTGTGTAAATCGGGGAGATGCTACAATACAGCCAGGCATAAATTTCTGTGAAGCCGTTCGGCTTTGGCAGGTCTCCGCCATCTGTTCATTCTGGTATTCATTTCGGAAACTCTATGCTGATTTTCAATTCCCAATGCTGTAACCCATAGA
>UQVK01000116.1 GCA_900544445.1 uncultured Lachnospiraceae bacterium | reverse complement strand
CTCTCTCTTTCCTGTCCTGGATTATATATTCAGCCGTTGTGCATATTGACTTCCATGTCCAACTTTTATAAACTGGACACAGACCGGCGTCCGGGGGATATTTTTTTCTGCTCCACATATCCATATATGCCGTGCCGTCGAAAATTGTCAAAAGGGGGATTTCATTTCAATGGAAAAAAGAGAAACTTTCTCATCCCGGCTGGGTTTCATTCTCATATCAGCCGGCTGCGCCATCGGACTTGGAAATGTATGGCGCTTTCCCTATATCACGGGAAAATACGGAGGCGCGGCCTTCGTGGTCATCTATCTGATTTCGCTTATTATTCTTGGGCTTCCCATCATGGTCATGGAATTTTCCGTAGGCCGTGCCAGCCGCAGATCGGCAGCGAGAAGCTTCCACGTTCTGGAACCGAAAAACACCAGATGGCACCTGCTTTCCTATCCTGCCATGGCGGGAAACTACCTGCTCATGATGTTCTACACAACGGTTGCCGGCTGGATGCTCGCCTATATCGTAAAAATGCTCCGTGGAGAATTCGCAGGCCTTACGCCCGATGAAGTAGGCGGCGTCTTTAACGGCATGCTGGCCAAGCCCGGTCCCATGCTGTTCTGGATGGTCGTGGTGGTTGTGGTCTGCTTCGGGATCTGTGTCATGGGTCTGCAGAAAGGTGTGGAACGAATCACCAAGGTTATGATGGTTGCGCTGTTTTTCATCCTGATTCTGCTGTGTATCCGCAGCGTTACCCTGCCAGGCGCCGGAGAGGGCATCCGCTTCTATCTGGTTCCCGACTTCGGAAAGATTCAGGAATACGGATGGTTTGAGGTGGTATACGCCGCCATGGGACAGTCCTTCTTCACCCTGAGCCTCGGCATCGGCGCCATGGCGATTTTTGGAAGCTATATTTCCAGGGATCACGCCCTGACGGGAGAATCTGTCCGGATCTGCTGCCTGGATACCACGGTCGCTCTGCTGTCCGGCCTGGTCATCTTCCCCGCCTGCTTTGCCTTTGATGTAAACCCCGGCGAAGGCCCCGGACTGGTGTTCGTTACCCTGCCCAACATCTTCAACCAGATGGCCGGCGGACGGATTTTCGGCGCACTCTTCTTCCTGTTCATGAGCTTTGCCGCCCTGTCCACCGTCATCGCCGTATTTGAAAATATCATCTGCTTCGGCATCGACCTGTTCGGCTGGACGAGAAAGAAATCCACCCTTGTAAACCTGGCAGCGATCCTGATCCTTTCCCTGCCCTGTATCTTCGGATTCAACGTATTGAGCGGCTTCGCTCCGCTGGGAGAGGGGACCACGATCCAGGATCTGGAAGACTTTATCGTTTCCAATAACCTGCTGCCTCTGGGAAGCGTGGGCTACCTGCTCTTCTGCACAAGCCGTTACGGCTGGGGCTGGAAAAATTTCATTCAGGAGGCGGATGCCGGAAAGGGGCTGAAGTTCCCCAAATGGGCCCGCCTGTACGTCAGCTATGTTCTGCCTCTGATCGTTCTGTTCATTCTGGTCATGAGCTATATCCAGAAGTTTGGCGCATAGGCTTTGAGATCTCAGAAACCGCTCTGACTTTCAGAAAAAAAATCGGCGGAAGCGAAACCTGAAAAAGGTACGCTTCCGCCATTTTTGTCGTTAAACACTCACTGATGATAATAGCTGAAAAAGTCCGCAATGCCTGCCGCCGCCTCTTTCAGCACTTCCACGCGGGGCAGATAGACCACCCGGAAATGATCCGGCTGCTTCCAGTTGAATCCGCCTCCGTGAATCAGCAGAATTCTTTTATCCCGCAGAAGATCCAGAACGAACTTCTCATCATCCGTAATGTTGAACTTCTTCACGTCGATCTTCGGGAACAGATAAAAGGCAGCCTTCGGCTTTACAGCGCTGATGCCCGGAATGTCCGTCAGCGCCTTATAAATGAACTCCCTCTGATCGTAGATTCTTCCGCCGGGCACCAGATAGCTCTTCACGCTCTGATAGCCTCCCAGAGCCGTCTGCACGATGGACTGCGCCGGCACATTGGAACAGAGGCGCATGTTGGAAAGCATTTTCAGCCCTTCCATATAATCTCTGGCGATCTTCTTATTTCCGCTTAAAACCATCCAGCCGATCCGGAAACCCGCGATCATATGGGACTTTGACAGGCCGCTGAAGGTGACGCAGAACAGATCCGGCGCAAGGGAGGCGATGGAGACATGCTCCTGTCCGTCCATGACCAGTCGGTCATAGATCTCGTCGGAAAAAAGAATGAGCTGATGCTCCCTGGCCAGGTCAACGATCTGCTGCAGAATCTCCTTCGGATACAGCGCTCCGGTGGGATTGTTGGGATTGATGATGACAATCGCCTTGGTCCGGTCCGTGATCTTCTTTTTCATATCTTCCAAATCCGGATACCAGTCCGACTGCTCATCACAGATATAATGCACAGCCTTTCCTCCCGCAAGGGTGGCGCAGGCCGTCCACAGGGGATAGTCCGGCGAGGGAATCAGAATCTCATCCCCATCGTTTAAAAGGGCGGACATACACAGATTGATGAGTTCGCTCACGCCGTTTCCCGTATAAATATCCTCTATGGAGACGTTCGGAATCCCTTTCAGCTGCGCATACTGCATGATCGCCTTTCTGGCTGAAAACAGCCCGTTCGCCGTGGAATACCCTTCGCATTCCGTCAGCTGCTGGCGCATGTCGTAAATCACCTCATCCGGCGTGCGGAAGCCGAACGGAGCCGGATTTCCGATATTCAGCTTCAGAATCTGCATTCCCGCCTCTTCCATTCTGGCCGCTTCATCCACCACCGGCCCTCTCACATCATATAGAACATTATCCAGCTTCGTTGATTTTTTGAATTCCCGCAATTTCTGCATGTTTTCTCCTCCCACTGTACTGTCGTTTTTTCGTACCGGCGCGTCCCGCTCCGGTACGTCGTTCTTTTCCTGAGGAGCATCCTGCACATCCGCAGGCTCCCTTCCGCCAAGCCAGTCCGCTTCCACATCCAGCGCATCCGCCAGAAATCTTAGAATATCCGCGCGGGGAACCGTTTTTCCGCTCACATACTGGCTCACCTGGCTCTTCCCAAGCTTCACGCCCTGCTCTTCGGCCAGCCGGATCAGATCCACCTGTTTTTTTCCCTTTTTTTCCATGGCGTATTTCAGCCTGTCCGCAAAGGTCTCTTTTGCCATCCGCTTCCCTCCAGAAAGTTCAATTTTCTTTCGATAAGTTCAATTTTGAATGATCGGTTCAAAAAGTTCATTTTTATGTGTCCGATTATATCACCAAAGAAGCAGAAGTTCAATTTATTTTTATCTTTACCGGCCTTCTTTTTTGCAGTTCTCCTGCCGGCGTTACACAGTCAGCCCGCCGGCGTGAACAGTCCTGTCAGCAGCACGCTGGCGGCCACTCCCGCAGCCGTCGCAAGCAGCGCTCCGGTCAGAGTGTACCTGGTTTTCGTCACCCTGGCAGCCATGTAGTAAACGCTCATGGTGTAAAAACAGGTTTCCGTACAGCTTAACAGAATGGAGGTCATCATGCCGATTCTGGAATCCGTTCCATAATTTTTGAAAATATCCAGCACCAGCCCTGTCGCTGCCGAGGAGGAAAAAAGCTTTACGATGATGACAGGCACCACCGGAGCCGGAAGCCCGAACGGCTCCGTCAGCTTGCCAAGAAGCCCCCCGAAAAACTCCAGAAATCCGGAGGCGCGCAGGATTCCCACCGCCATCATCAGACCGATCAGCGTGGGCATGATATCGATCACCGTATGAAAGCCGTCCTTTGCCCCCTTGATAAAATCCTCATATACATTGGTGTGATGAATGATCCCATAGCCCACCACATAAAAAATCAGCGCCGGAATGATGATGTTGGAAAGATTGGCCAGAGCGTTTCCCATTTCGCTTTCCTTTCAGGCACAGGCAAACACGCCTTTTGTTATCATCTTATGTGCCCGCCGCCCGCTCCATTCCCCGGTTCTTTTGCTTTCTCAAGGCGCATAGGATGAAGAAAAAAAGAGGTTTTTCATGCTGAACCATATCTGGGCCGCCATGATCGCCATCGGCATCATCTACGGGGCGCTTACAGGGAACATGGAGGCGGTGGCAAACGGCGCGCTGGACGCGGCCGGGGAAGCCGTACAGCTGTGCATCACCATGATCGGCGTCATGGGCCTCTGGGTAGGTCTGATGGAAATCGCTTCCAAATCCGGCCTGATCGCGTCCATGACCAGGGGAATCCAGCCCTTTATCACCTTTCTTTTCCCCCGTATCCCCAAGGAGCATCCCGCCAGGCAGTACATATCCACAAATATCATCGCCAATATCCTCGGTCTCGGCTGGGCCTGCACTCCCGCCGGCCTGAAAGCCATGGAAGAACTGGCCCATCTGGAGGAAGAGCGCCAAAATCCCGGCTACCTCTCCAAAAGAGGGGAACGCGTCGCCAGCAATGAGATGTGCACCTTTCTGATCCTCAACATTTCCTCCCTCCAGCTCATTCCCGTTTCCGTCATCGCCTACCGGAGCCAGTATGGAAGCGCAAATCCCACCGCCGTGATCGCTCCCGGCATACTCGCGACAGCGATCAGTACCGCCGTCGCGGTAATCTACTGCAAGATCCGGGACCACCGGGCTTGCCCTTCGCGGCAAATTGGAATAAAATAGGGCTGTTGACCGAATTCACGGACGTTTCCTTTCCGGAAGCGTCCCGCAGACTGAAAAACGGGAGAAGCTCTCCCGCATACCTTTGGAGAAAAAGCGAGCCATGAATATCTTATTTCCATTGCTGATTCTGTTTTTCGCCGCGCTGCTCTTCCTTCTTGCGGCCCTGTATTTTCTGCTGCTCATTCCGCGCTTCCGCAGCCCGGACTGCGGAGCGCTCATGGGATATTATTACGCGCACCGGGGACTCCATAATCTGAATGAAGGAGTTCCTGAAAACTCCATGAAGGCCTTCCGTCTCGCCGTGGAAAAGGGCTATGGAATTGAACTTGACGTACAGCTTTCCGCCGACGGCATTCCCGTTGTGTTTCACGATAACACCCTCACACGCATGTGCGGCGTAAACAGACGGGTACGCGAGCTGACTCTGGCCGAACTGAAGGCGCTTTCTCTGGGCGGAACGAAAGAGCAGATCCCCACCTTTCAGGAATTTCTGGAAATGGTAGACGGCCGTGTCCCCCTGATCGTGGAAATCAAGATGGAGAAATGGGATGCCCGGATTTCGGCAGCCGCAAATGAACTACTGAAGGAGTATAAAGGCCCCTACTGCATCGAATCCTTCCATCCCGGCGCGCTGGTATGGTACAGAAAACACCGTCCCGACGTGTTCCGCGGACAGCTCTGCACCAATTTCAATAAGGAGCATATAAACCACAGTCTCCCCTATTTTCTTCTGGGAAAAATGCTGACGAACATCGCCGCCAGGCCGGATTTCATCGCCTACAACTGGAAATACCGAAACGACCTGTCCCGGCGGATCTGCTGCGACCTGTATCACGCCCTTCCCGTGGCCTGGACCATCCGCTCCCGGCAGGAGCTGGAGGAATGCCGGAAGGATTTTCAGCTGTTCATTTTTGAGGGCTTTGAGCCGGATGCCGGAGAGTAAAAAAATGATCCGATTTGCACGGCCACCCTCCGGGTTTATCGCGCAAAAAGCCCGGCGGCCTCTTCGGCCTGCCGGGTGGAAATCTGTTGCGCAGGTATTTTCCTGCGTTCTTTTTTATGATCTATGAAATAAAATCCCTGATGGATATGAATCAGCCCTCGATCGGGATAATGGTCTTTCCATCCTCGATCTTCTTCGGCTGGGGCTTGTCGATGATCACCTTCAGGATGCCGTCCTTAAACGCTGCGTGGATCTCATTCTCCGTGATATCCTCGCCCACATAGAAGGTTCTCTTCATGGTGCCGTAATATCTTTCCTTTCTGACATATCTGGTTCTCTCATCCGCCTTTTCCACAGGCTCCTTCCTGTCAGCGGTGATGGTCAGATAACCGTCCTTCAGTTCCGCCTTCACATCCTCTCTGGTATATCCGGGCACTTCGATCTCCAGCAGATACTGGCCGTCTCTTTCGCGGATATCGGTCTTCATGAGCTGGTTCTGCGGAACATATCCTCTGTTGAAAAACGGATCGTCAAACATATCTCCAAAAAAGTCATCAAATAAATTATTTCTGATCAACATCATCTTTTCCTCCTGATTTTTCGCTATATGATTCAGGTTCCGGTGTTTTCCGGTTCCTCTTTTTTGTTCTATAGCAGTTATAACACTTATTGTTAGCACTGTCAAGAGGTGAGTGCTAATTATTTTGTGAAAAAAGAGTGAAGTCCCGATTTCCCTTGATTTTACAGATTTGAAATCTGAATCATAAAATTTTTTTCCTTCTCAAATCCATTTTTACCAAACCAGCTACTAACAATCCAATAAAAACTGCCGTATTCACAAATAACAGCACAACAACACTTTTTACCGCTCCGAATGTAAAAAGAATGGAGAATATTTCTACTGACAGCACAATAAAACACATATAATTTGTCAGATACTCTGTTATAATTTCTCCATAATAATTGTTCATCTGCAATTTCGCATAGATAAAAGGTTTTAATAAATAACGGATTATGATACATATAACCGGACAAATAAAAATCCAGTTTTTATTAACCAGGGATGTTGCCACTCCTTTGCTCCATTGTACCGGAATTTCTGTCGGCAGCTTAGAATAAAACAAAGCTCCAATAATCAAACAGAGTGCGGTAATCGTTGTCCAGGTAAGCATACTTCCCCATATATACAAAAAGCTGACTGAATCCAGTTTGAAAACCGTTTGATTATCTTTCCAATAGTCATGCAAATCTGTTACATATTGCTCTACCTGTAATTTTTCATAGCTGATACTTTCTTCATCCAGCATTTTTTCGCACATGAGTTTCGCCTTATTCAAATCAGCAATCTGACTTTCTAATACTTCATTCTGCCTCTCAAGCATTTCCTGCAATGTTGCTTTTTCGGATATAATACTTCGTATATCCTCGATAGAAATTCCCAATGTACGTAGAAATGCAATCTTCTTTATATTTTCCACATCATTTTCAGAATAGTCTCTATAACCATTCCTTTCATTTCTTGAAGGCTCAATGAGCTTTTCCTTTTCATAAAAGCGGATACTGGAACGGGATAAACCTGTTCGTTCTTCTACGTCTTTTATAGTCATGTTGTGCATCCCCTTTCAAGCAACTGGCAACTCTATTTTATTTAATATAAGCTATAAACAAGGTTTACAGTCAAGCATTTATCAATTTACTTAGCCATAAGCTGCCTTATTGATAAAGAAGGGGACTGCGGCATTGAATCCTGCATAATCCTCATTCCTTTTCCTGAAGCCAGCAGAGCCAGTCCGCATAATATTTTCCTAAAACATGAGAGCCGTCCACGGAATATTCCTCCGACAAACTGCCGCTTTCATCATCGAACTTTTCGTTGACGTCAAAATAATAACATCCCTTTTCCCGTCCGATTTCTTCTATCTTTCCATTCAGCTCATCGATTCTCTGATTGTTATAAATATCGCTCTCTGCGGACTGTTCTCCGGTCACATGCAGGTTTGCGCCCAAAACAATCCTCGCCTGGGGCTGCATTTCCTGTATCTTTTCCACCGCCTCGCCATACTGTTTCACAATCTCTTCCATCGAATAACCCAGCTCATTGATTCCCAGCATGAAATGGATGGTCTGATAGCTGTTTTCCCCCAAAAGCTGCTCCAGCGTTTTCCGTTCTCCGCCACATGCCGTTTTGCTGCTCCAGAGATTAAATACGCTCATACCGTTATCCGCAAATACGTCCGCTTCTCCGATCTGCCCGTATTCATATAAGCCCACCGTTCTGGAATCCCCGATGAACAACACCCCCTGAAAGTTTTCAGGAAACAGCGGAACATCCTCCCCGATCACAGGTTCATTCGGATTCTGCAGGCCGTTTCCCATAGTTTCTGCGGTCTCCTCCGAATCCATCAGGCCGCTTTCTCCCTTTTCAGCATCCACTTCCCGCATCTCTTCTTCCACAGACTTTTCTGTTTCTTCCACACGCTCTGTCCCGTTCGAAACGCCGGATGTCTGATCGTTTTTTCCAAAAATAATGGTTTCCTTTGCAAACAATACAGAAACCAACAGGCTGACCGACAGAAACAAAGTATACGAATATCGTCTCATATCTTCTTTTTCTCCCCTTTCAAAAGTTTAGAACCGAAAATACAGGAACGGGTCGTCCATTCCCATTTTCATGCAGTAAACGCATCCCCAGAAAACAATCAGCAGAATCAAAGCTGAAACCGGAGTATTTTTCCATCGATTATATAAATTCTTTGGAACCGGCGTTATAAAAATCAGTCCCGCGCACAGAGACAGGGCGTAGCTGCCTGCATACTTCAGAAAATCGCCCGTAAAACAGGTAAATTCCCCTTCCTGAGCCAAAAACGGAAAAAGGCGCTGAAAATATATTGCGATCTGGGATAAATCCGTTATGGCAAACAGCATCCATGTGAATGGAATGGCAAACAGCATGTAAATATGTCCGGCCACCGGACGACGCGCAAACAGTTTCCCCAGTCCGAGCTTTTCCAGAAAAATCAAAAGGAACAGGACCAGCCCCCATAAAATAAAATTCCAGCTGGCTCCATGCCAGAATCCAGTCAGGAGCCATACCACAAGAAGGTTCCGGGTCGTTTTCCAGAAGCCTTCCCGGTTTCCCCCCAAAGGAATATAAACATATTCCCGGAACCAGCTTCCCAGCGTTATATGCCATCTTCTCCAGAATTCCGTCATGGACGTGGACAAATATGGATGGGAGAAATTTCGCGGAAAACGAAATCCCAGTATATTTCCCAGCCCTTTCGCCATCAGCGAGTAACCATAAAAATCGAAATAAATCTGCAGGCTGAACGAAACGAGCCCCAGCCATGCCAGTGGAGTGGAGATGCTTTCAAAGCCGATCGCCTCCACATTTTTCCATAAGCCTCCAACCTGATTCGCAATCAGCACCTTCAGCCCCAGCCCGATCGTGAACTGCCGAAGTCCGCTCTCAATCATTTTCAGGAAGCTTTTCCGTTTCCTGATCCGGCTCCTTACGGAAGAATAGGTCACAATCGGCCCCGCAATCAGCTGCGGAAACATGCTGATATACATGCCATAATTCGTAAAAGACCGTTCAAACGAAACCCGCCTTCTGTATACATCCGCCAGATAGGACACATTCTGAAACGTATAAAAACTGATTCCTATCGGCAGCACCGGCTCAAACGCAGGAATCTGCACCGGAAGGCCGAAAAATGATACTATTCCATTCAGATTCTGAATGAAAAATCCGCTGTATTTAAACAGAAACAGCCAGAAAAAATTATAAATAATTCCGATAACCAGCCACTTTCTCCGCTCCCTTTTCCTGTTTCCGATCAGAATGCCGATGATATAATTCACCCCGATCGAACAGAGGAAAAGAAACAGATAGGACGGATTCTCCTTCACTCCGGAATAATAAAAAAACAGGCTCCCCGCAAACAGACAAAGGTTCTTCCATCTGAATGGACAGACAGCATATATCAGAAGAAAAACCGGTAAAAATCTGAAAATAAAGTCAATACTGCTGAACACCATAATTGTTACACCCAGGTACGTACCGTACTCTATTTTTTCTTTTTTATATATAGATTCTTAACGGCATAAAAAAGTTTCTAATTCTGTATATCGCTGTCAAATTTTACCCATTATGCCAGGAAATGTTATTTTCCATTTTTACGATATATTCCCCAGTTCCCTTTTCCAACAATACCAGTGAATCCCTTTTCCATAACCGATCTTTTCATAGAATGGATTACCGCCCCCTGTCATATGGGTAGCTCCAAGCGGCTTCATCGTTTTGTAGTGTCTCGAAAGAGCTGCTGACGCGAGTCCCATCTTACGGTACTTTGGAATCGTACAAAGAGGTTCCATATATGCAAGTTTGTTTTCCGGGACCCACCACATTCCGGAATAACATGCGTATTCCCCCTCCTCGTCCGCAATAATAACATCATATTGGCAGGTCGAGTGGGGAGACGGGGACATGACAGCCCCCAAAATACCCTTATACGATTTTTGGGGAGTCCAATCTGAAGAATCATCCCTAGCTTCCCAGTTTTCAAACGGCCCCTTATCTCCATGGTCAAATCCATACCAGCAGCATCTTGCAAGTTTAATGGGCTCTACATCCGATGGATTAACAAAATGAAAGCCTTCGGGGAGCACGAAATCCAGTTTATTTTCAAAATCAAATTGCCTGTCCTCATAATCGTATATCTGTCTGAACCCCCTCTTTTTTGCCTCCTCCATAAGAATTTCCTGTCCGTTGAAAAGCATAAACTGCTGCTTATTATCAAAATTTGGCATATACTCCATTGCATAATCTACCATTTCCTTCGCCAGGAATTCATATCCCGGGCGAATCTTAAAGTAAACGTCCGTCACAGGAGATTCATTAAATACAAATCCCACAACCTTATCTCCATCAAGCCATAATCGATCCAAGTATTGATAAGTAGTATCCATCCATGAGGATTGAATTGCATATTCAAAAAACGGAGCCGGTACACCTCCATTGCCTCTCTCATATATATCCACAAAAAAATCCCATACCAGATTTATATCTGTTAATATTTGAAATTGCTTTGTTGCTATATTCATACT
>UQVK01000115.1 GCA_900544445.1 uncultured Lachnospiraceae bacterium | reverse complement strand
GATGGGCTTCGCGAAGCCTTCCTCCGTCTGCGGAAGCCGCATCGCGCCCATCCCGCCCGTTTCAGATCCTTTCAGAGAAGCTCCGTTTCCGAAGCGGCTTTCCCGGAAAGTTCTTTCTCTGCCGTCTCCTTCCCTGAGATAAAATCCCGCGCATACGCAAGAAACGCCGTCGCCGCAGGAGAGAAGGTTTCCGCCTTTTTCCAGACCAGCACCGTGCCGGACTCCATTTTCGGAGAAAGGGGAACAAAACGAAGCCCCTCATAGGCGCAGTCCAGATTCAGAGTGAGGACGCAGCTTCCGCTGTCGCGGGCGAGAAAAGCAAGATTGTAGAGCAGATTTCCAGTGGCGGTGATGTGCAGATGCTCCGCATGAGGGCCGAACCAGTTGAGAAGCTCATTCTGTACGTTTTCCCGCGATGGAAGAATCAACGGCACACCGGCCAGATCCTCCGGTGAAACGCTGCTCTTAAATGCCAGAGGAGAATCTTCACGCACCAGAATACCCCACTCTTCTCTGACCGGTGTGCGGACAAAACTGTATCTGGTGATGTCCACCGGCTCCTGCAGCAGGCCCACGTCCAGAAGCCCCCGCTCAATGCGCTCCTTGATGTTGTCGGAATTGCCGCTGTAAATCGTGAAGGTGACCAGAGGGTTTTCTTTCTGGAAATCGGTGATCAGGCGGGTGAGAAAACGGGAGCTTTTCAGCTCTCCGCTGCCGATGGAAATGGTTCCCGCCAGATGCTCCTGTCTGTGTCGGAAATCATCCTTCGTCTTTTCTGCCAGGGATACAATTTCCTCCGCCCGGCGGCGCAGAAGCATTCCGTCTTCGGTGAGAACGATCCGATGCCTGTTCCGATGGAACAGTGTGACGCCAAGCTCCTCTTCCAGCTGGATGAGCTGTCTGGACAGGGTGGGCTGGGTCAGGTGCAGCAGAGCGGCCGCCTTTGTGATGTTTTCTTCTCTGGCCGTCATCAGAAAGTATTTCAGAACACGAATTTCCATAAGAAAGCACTCCCTTCTATAGAAAAAGAATGCCACAGCATCCGGTGAAAAGCAATCCCTTTAAGCAAAGAAAACGGGCTGAAATGACGCTTCTTTGCGTCCTTTTCAGTCCGTTTTCCGGTCAGCTCTCCGCCGCTTTGTTCACGCATGCTACGGCGTTCAGGCTTCTGGGATAGCCGATATAGGGCAGGCACTGGGAGATCACGCGGATCAGGAACTCTTTATCGTTGCCCAGGTTCATATTGCCTTTGGCATGGCTGGTAAGCTGCGGTTCACAGCCGCCCTGGGCCGCCAGGAAACAGAAGGTGATCATTTCCCGCTGGGCGAGGGTGAGTCCGGTACGGGTATAGTAATCTCCGAAGCAGTTGGCGGCGAGCCAGCGGTTGATGTGTCCGGCCTTCCAGGCCTCCAGCATCTGCGGCCCGAAGATGTCGGCCTGCGCCTGGGCGCCCTTTTCCAGACGGTTTTCCATGGTCGTCGTGGCCTGGCCCTCCAGCGGAAGCTTCACGCCCCGGTCTGTCAGCACTTCATTGGTAATGCGCAGAAAAGGCAGCACTCTGCCGATTCCCAGATAATCCACCGCCTGATAGACGATTTCCTTTGCCATGACGGGGGTGACCCCGGCGTCCAGGGCACAAGGCAGCTCCAGAAGGAAGGCGTCCGTCCCCTGGCAGCCTAAAAGCGTTGCCAGAATGGCCATGTGGCGGGTGAGATCGTCCAGCTGCTGGCCGGCCTCATTCACAACCTCGTCAAAGGCGAAATGTTCAAAACGTTCCATAAATTCCGGATCGGTTTCACGATAGTTTGTCATAAGTCTCCTCCATTTTTCTGTAAAAAATATTCTTACGTTTCCTGCTCATCCCTTATGGACATCCTGCTGCCTGCGGATATGATAACGCAGATAATCCAGCCGCGCCAGCTGCTTTTCCCGGAAATGAATCTCATCCAGCATATGATCCCGCTTCTGATTGAGTATCTTAAGACGCTGGGATTCTGTGCCCTCCTGCTCCAGCAGCAGGCGCATATAGGTTTCAATTTCCGGGCTTTCAAAGCCTGCGTCATGCAGAGTCATAATCAGGCTCAGACGCTCCAGGTCAGTGTCGTCATACTGCCAGGAGCCCATTACCTGTTTGACTGCGCCGCATAATCCCCAGCTTTCATATTCCCGCAGGATTTCCAGAGGGATATTATAACGTTCGCTTGCTTCATGGATCGTCATTTCTCCTCCTTTCCGCCGTCGCAGACGGCGTTTCATTCCGGGCCGCGGGCGGCACTGCATTCATGGAAGCGTGGCGCGGGCCATCCTCCGGTACGGGTCGTCCTCCGGCACGGCCCATCGGTCCATGCTGACTACAGTGTAGACCCCGTGAGACGGAAAGTCCAATGCCTGTTATCAATCTTCGTTTATTCATGACAGGCATTAGACAGGAAAAACAGAGCTGCCTTATAATAATCATGAAAAATGAGTCTGGATGCTCTGCGGCAGCAGAATGGAGGTAAACATGAAATATACAAAGCTTGGTAATTCGGAACTGAATGTATCCCGGATCTGCATGGGCTGTATGGGATTCGGCGATGCGAAAAACGGACAGCACTCGTGGACGCTGGATGAGGAGCACTCCCGCGAAATCATAAAGCACGGGCTGGAGCTCGGCATCAATTTTTTCGATACCGCAATCGGCTATCAGAGCGGCACCAGCGAGCAGTATGTGGGCCGGGCGCTGAAGGACTTCGCCGAAAGAGACAACGTGGTGGTGGCTACCAAATTCCTGCCCCGCACGCCGGAGGAAATCGCAGCCGGCGTCACCGGACAGCAGCACATCGAGCAGATGATCAACACCAGTCTGAAAAATCTCGGCATGGATTATGTGGATCTCTATATCTATCATATGTGGGATTACGAGACCCCGCTCTATGATATCATGGACGGCCTGAACCGCATCGTGAAGGCGGGAAAGGCGCGCTATATCGGAATCTCGAACTGCTTTGCCTACCAGCTCGCCAGGGCGAACGCCCTGGCGGAAAAGGAGGGCTTTGCGAAATTCGTTTCGGTCCAGGGACATTATAACCTGATTTTCCGGGAGGAAGAGAGGGAGATGGCGAAGCTCTGCGCTGAGGATAACATCGCCATGACGCCCTACAGCGCGCTGGCGGGAGGCCGCCTTTCCAAGCATCCCGGAGAGACTTCAAAGCGCCTTCAGGAGGACGATTATGCGCGCCTCAAATACGATTCCACGGCCGAACAGGACGAGATCATCATCCGCCGCGTGGCCAAGCTCGCCGACCGACGGGGCGTGACCATGACGGAGATCTCTCTGGCCTGGCTTCTGACAAAGGTGACCGCGCCCGTCGTGGGAGCCACAAAACGCCATCATGTGGAAGGCGCAGCGTCCGCCGTGGATCTGGCTCTCACAGAGGAGGAAATCGCCTGGCTGGAGGAGGCGTACGTGCCTCACAGGCTGGTGGGCGTGATGGCGCAGAATACCCGCGCCGCTGCCGGAGACAAGCATGTGTGGTCTACCGGGAATCAGGAGATTGAGGCGTGAGGGAGTATAGATAAAAAGCGGATATATAATTATGGCGCTTTAATTGCATTATACTGACAGTCCGATTGGATGAGGGATAACCATAATACGGCCGGGCTGTTTTTTTATTTCCTGATATTGACATAGAAATTTTAATTTATTATAATATATTAAAAGATTAGAAGGTGATACTATATGAAAATTTCAACTGAAGAGATCAAAGAATTGTTAAAAGAATGTGCAGCTCAGATGGAAGAATGCAGACCACAAGATTTTCGCCAATATATCAGGCTGCACAGTGACAAAGATTGTACGGATGGTCAGCTGGCGGGAGCGATCAGGCAGTTAGCGGAAAAAGGCGAACTGATAAAAATTGAAAGAGGAATATATGCAAAAGGAGATGGAACTTATTCCATAAGGAAAAAAACAGTCGGTTATGGGGAATCTTCCTTTGCAATTGATATAGCAGATTGCTTTGCGGATACAGCAAAAAGACTGGAACTGATTGTCGAAAGTGTAGATGTCCTGAATATGGGAGAAGCCGATTTTTCTTTATTAGGAGAAATAAGAAAAATTAAAGAAGACATGGAGACGATATCTTCCGGTATATATAAAAATAAATAAAGATTTATATGTAATATCGTTATACGATAAAAATCTCGCACCGCAGGTGCGAGAAATGGAGGAATGCTTTTATGAATACGGCTATATCGGAATATGAAATTTTTGTTGAAGAAATTAAAGAGCTGATTCATAAAAAACAATATCATACACTTCGAATGCTGAATTCGGAAACGATAAATTTGTATTGGGAGATCGGAAAAGAAATATGCAGGCAGCAGGAAGAAAAAGGATGGGGAAAGTCTATTGTTCAGGTGCTGTCCGGTGAACTGCAGAAAGAATTTCCGGGTGCGAAAGGGTATTCGGCCGCAAATTTGTGGAGAATGCGTAATTTTTACCTGAGTTATAGAAACTCAGAAAAACTCGCACCATTGGTGCGAGAAATCAGCTGGAGTAATAATATTGTAATTATGGAAAAGTGCAAAGATGATCTGCAAAGAGAGTTTTATTTGCAAATGACCAGAAGATATGGATGGACCAAAAGGCTTTTAACCAACTTTATTGAAGCTAAGACTTATGAAAAATATTTATTGAATCAAACAAATTTTGATTTAACAGTGAGAGAAGAATATAAAGTTCAGGCAAAACTGGCTGTGAAAGACGAATATATATTTGATTTCGCAGAATTATCTCCTGAATATTCAGAACATGAACTGGAGATGCAGTTAATAAATAACATCAGAGCATTTCTCATTGAAATGGGAGGAGATTTTGCTTTTATCGGTAATCAATATCATATGATGGTGGGAAAGAGGGATATTTATATTGATTTACTTTTGTTTCATAGAAGATTACGTTGCCTTGTGGCAATAGACCTGAAGATTGGTGAATTTGAAGCAGAATATGCCGGGCAAATGCAGTTTTATTTAACTGCTCTTGACGAACAAGTGAAACTAAAAGAAGAAAATCCGTCTATAGGGATAATCATTTGTAAATCAAAGGATAAAACATATGTAGAATATGCCTTGAAGCGAATAAATGCACCAATTGGAGTAGCAACATATCAGATATGTAATTCTTTGCCTGGAGATATGAAGGAATTGCTTCCGGAACCGGAAGCAATTGCGGAAATGCTAAAGATTTTTGAATCTAATGAAAGCATGATGAAAGAATAACGGAAGCGCTGCCTGTTGGAATATAATGTGAATTCCTTCATTTCTTCCACAGCCCGCTCACAGCCTTTTGATACTCCCTCGGCGAACACCCCGCCTGTCTGGAAAAGGAGCGGGAAAAATTGGAATAATTGTTGAAGCCTGACAGCTCGCAGGCATCGTATGGAGAATGGCCCTCTCGCAGAAGCTTCTGTGCGAGGGCTATTCTCTTGGCAAGGATATACTGGGTCAGGGAAGCGCCGGAAAGCTTCTTGAAGCAGCGGCTCAGATAGGTCCCATTATGATGGACATGCTCCGCCAGCTGCTTCAGAGTGATCTCTTCACAGAGGTGGTCTTCAATATAGGAAAAGGTCTCCGCCAGAAAATCCGGCATGATTCCCGGATATTCCTGGGGGCGGTCGATGACGGTCAGGCGGCCGATCATAACGAGAAGCTGCTGTAAAAGAGCCCGGCTCATGACGTCGCTTCCCCAAGGATGCTTCAGCAGTTCAGCCTGAAGCTGCCGGGCCAGCTCTGTGAAGCGCCGAATATCATCCTCCTCCAGATGGAGCAGATTCAGTTCGCAGGAAGGTGTGCGTAGAAAACACTCAGAGAGATCCGTTTCGGGACTTCCAAGCCCGGAAAGAACCGATTCCCTGATGTTGATGACAATACGGTCGTGCAGGGCGGGACTGACAAGGACGGACCCGTGGAACGCGTAGGCCCTGGTCAGGATCAGATCCCCCCGCTCCAGTTTTTTGCCGTTGCTTTCCGTATAATAGTTTACATCGCCGTTCAGGAACAGGTAGATTTCACAGCCGTCGTGGTTGTGGAAAAGCAGGGATTCCGGGATATGATTTTCGGCATTTTTCAATTCACATATGACATCGCGGTCCAGGATGCTCAGGATTTTCCGGTGGATTTCATTCATGGCGGCAGTTCTCCCTGTAACGGCGGCAGTTTTTGGTATGTACGAAACGCTGTTTCACGAATCATCCTTTATTCTACAATAAAACTCCTGTTTTGACCATGTTAAAAAGTCGTTTTGCGCAAAGTACAGGTTGTATCATGCGTAGGCGCTGCGCCTGCGGATGTGTTATGCTGTAACCAGCCTGAAGAAACGGCAGAAAAAGGGTGGAAAGGAGATAAATATGGAAAAGAAGGATGGAATGAACTATGCGCCGAAGGGAAAGCCCTCCCCGGTGGTTGGCCCTGGAGAATTTCAGATTGCAGCCGTGGCGCTGGATCACGGGCATATCTATGGAATGTGCAACGGTCTGACGGAGGCGGGCGCGGTTGTGAAGTGGGTCTATGATCCGGACCCGGAGAAGGTGAAGGCTTTTCAGAAAAGCTTTCCCACCGCAAAAGCAGCGGCGAGCGAGGAAGAGGTTCTCTCCGACCCGGAGGTGAAGCTGGTGTGCGGCGCGGCGGTGACAAGCGAGAGGTGCGCTCTGGGGCTTCGGGTGATGGCGGCAGGCAAGGACTATTTTACGGATAAGGCGCCCCTTACCACACTGGAACAGCTGGAAGCGGCCAGGGAAATGGTAAGAAAAACGGGCAGGAAATACATGGTCTATTACAGCGAGCGTATCCATGTGGAGGCGGCCGTTTTCGCGGGAGAGCTGATCGAAAAGGGAGCCATCGGAAAGCCCATCCATGTGGACGGTTTCGGACCGCACCGGGTGGGAGATCCGAAGAGCCGCCCGGACTGGTTCTTTGAAAAGGAGAA
This sequence comes from uncultured Lachnospiraceae bacterium, assembly GCA_900544445.1. Classification (GTDB taxonomy): domain Bacteria; phylum Bacillota; class Clostridia; order Lachnospirales; family Lachnospiraceae; genus Eisenbergiella; species Eisenbergiella intestinigallinarum. The sequence goes on along the minus strand of UQVK01000115.1, from coordinate 4,288 downwards.
ATACGGCGGAATCCTCTGCGATATCGGAAGCCATCAGATCGAGCAGTTTCTCTATTACTGCGGTGCGACGGACGCGCAGGTGAAGTACAGCCAGGTGGGAAACTACGGCCATCCCGACTATCCGGAGCTGGAGGATTTCGGGGACGCGGTCCTTGTGGGGGACAACGGGACGACCCAGCATTTCCGCGTGGACTGGTTTACGCCGGACGGGCTTTCCACCTGGGGAGACGGAAGAACCTTCATTCTGGGAACGGAAGGTTACATCGAGCTGCGCAAGTATGTCAATGTGGGAACCGGCGACGGTACGGGGGATCACGTTTTCCTGGTCAATCAGGACGGAGAGCAGCATTTTGAGGTGGCGGGAAAGGTAGGCTATCCCTTCTTCGGACAGCTCATTCTGGACTGCATCAACCGGACGGAAAACGCCATGACGCAGGAGCTCGCCTTTAAGGCGGCCGAGCTGTGCGTCAGGGCAGAGCTGCAGGCGGTCAATCTGACGACGGAAAAATAGAGGAAGAGGATGATTCGGAATGGAGGTAAAGATGATACAGGCAGCGATAGTAGGATGCGGCAATATCGCCCATTCCCATGTGGAAGGGCTTCTGGCCTTTCCGGACAGATGCAGGATCGCAGCGCTCTGCGACATCTATCCGGAAAAGGCGGAGAAAATGAAACAGAAATACGGGCTGGACTGTCCGGTTTTTGACGACCATGAGAAAATGCTCGCCTCCGGCCTGAAAATCGATCTGGTGCACGTATGCACGCCGCCCTATGTGCATGCACAGATCGCGATTCACGCCATGGATGCGGGGATGAACACGGTGGTGGAAAAGCCCATGGCGACCTGTCTGGAGGAGTGCGACGCCATGCTGGAGGCGGAGAAGAGAAACGGGGTTACCATGGCCTGCATTGCCCAGAACCGGTTCCGCAATTCCATTTATAAGCTGAAGCAGACCGTGGACAGCGGCCTGGCTGGAAAAGTCTGCTTCGCGCAGGTCAATTCCCTGTGGTGGAGAGCGCATTGCTATTATGACCTCTGGTGGCGTGGTACCTGGGAAAAAGAGGGCGGCGGTCCCACCCTGAACCATGCGGTGCATCACATCGACATGCTGAACTGGATCAAGGGGACTCTGCCGGATGAGGTGACCGCCATGCTCACCAATGTGATGCACGACAATTCCGAGGTGGAGGACCTTTCCGTGGCCTGTATGCGGTACGCGGACGGAAGCCTGGCGGAGGTGACCAGCTCCGTGATCCACCATGGGGAAGAGCAGGGAATCGTGCTCCAGTGTGCGGACGCGAAGATCTCCGCGCCGTGGGATGTGAAGGCCGAGGTGGGACAGGCGAACGGTTTCTTCCGGCCCGGAGGAAATCAGGAACTGATCGACCGCCTGAACGCCTTTTACGAATCCCTTCCTGATCTGAAATATGAGGGACATACCGGCGAAATCGACGATGTGCTGAGCGCCCTGGAAGAGGGAAGGCGGCCCATGATCACCGAAGAAGACGGAAGAAAGACGGTGGAGTTGATCAGCGCCATTTACAAGGCGGGCTGCACGCGGAGCATTGTGAGCCTGCCGATTACAAAGGAGGACGATTATTATACCTTCCAGGGGATTCTGAAGCATGCGGTTCATTTCCATGAGAAAAAGGCCTCGGTGGAAAACTTTGCCGAGGAAGGCTTCAGCCTGGGGAATTATGGGGAAAAGAAGTAAATAAGTTTTTGAAATAGCCGGATGATAAGAGGGACAGTCTGATTGATTACGGGAATCTGTAGTTGATCAGACTGTACTTGTTTTATATGATAATGACGGAAAAAAAGAAAGCGCGTAAGCCGTCTGAGTCATAAAGACTGTACGGTAGAAAACCGCTTTCTTTTATGGTAAAGTATCATAAGGACGAAATAAAAGCAAGAAGAATTCGAGGATGAAGTATCCCCAGAATAACCTTCCTGTCCACTGGCAGGCTGGCGAACAGGGAGAGAATAAGGACATGGCAGGCGAAACGAAAGGAGAAAACAGATGCAGTATTTCACGCAGAAAGACGGAGCGCTGATCTTCAGAAGAAGACATGAGCTTCTGGAAATCAGGCCATGGGGAGAGGGACTGCGCATCCGCGCGACGGAAAACAGAGAGTTTACCGGAAGGGACTGGGCGCTTTCCGAACCGGCCCATGTGGAGGGAAGGATTGAGGTTTTCGAGGATCACGCGGAGGTATCAAACGGAAAAATCCGGGCGGTGATCACTGATTTCGGGAAAATGCATTTCCTGAATCAGGACGGAAAGGAGCTTTTGAGGGAGTATTACCGCTCCTGGGATTACGGGACAGAAGGCTGGAAGGATCTGGATCAGATCACCATGGTCCGCATGACCGGAAGGCAGTACCGGAACGTGGGAGGGGATAATTATGAGCTTCACCTGCGCTTTGAAGCGGACGACAGGGAGCGGATCTACGGCATGGGACAGTACCAGCAGCCCTATTTGAATCTGAAGGGCTGTACGCTGGATATGGAGCAGAAAAACACCCAGGCTTCCGTTCCGTTCATGGTTTCCGACAGGGGATACGGGCTGCTCTGGAACAATCCGGCCGTTGGACAGGCATTCTTTGGAAAGAACCGGACGGAATTTTCCGTACAGTCTTCAAAGCAGATCGATTACTGGATCACAGCGGGAGATACGCCGGCAGAGATTGTGGAAAATTATACGGCCGTCACGGGAAGGGTTCCCATGATGCCTGAGTTTGCCATGGGCTTCTGGCAGTGCAAGCTTCGTTATCAGACCCAGGAGGAAATCCTGTCTGTGGCGCGGGAGTACCATAGAAGAGGAATCCCCTTAAGCGTGATCGTGCTGGATTTCTTCCACTGGCCCCATCAGGGAGACTGGACCTTCGATGAGGAATATTTTCCGAACCCGGAAGGGATGATCCGGGAGCTTGGTGAGATGGGAATCCGCCTGATGGTATCCGTCTGGCCCACCGTTGACCGCAAATCCGTAAACTATCAGGAAATGAAGGAGAGGGATCTGCTGGTCCGGACAAACCGGGGTATTCCGGTCACCATGGAATGCTATGGCATGGAAGAATTCATGGACGCCACCAATCCGGAAGCGCAGGAATTTATCTGGAATACGGTGAAGAAAAATTATTTTGACAAAGGCGTCGCCTTGTTCTGGCTGGACGAGGCAGAGCCGGAGTACACCGCAGCGGATTTTGATCTGTACCGCTACTATGACGGTTCCGCTCTGGAATGCGCCAACGAGTATCCTGTGGGTTACGCGAAGGCCTTTTACGATGGCATGAAAAAGGCGGGTGTGGAAAATCCAGTCAACCTGATCCGCTGTGCCTGGGCCGGATCTCAGAAATACGGCGCGCTGGTCTGGTCCGGCGACGTGCCTTCCACCTTCACCTATCTGAGAAATCAGGTTGTGGCCGGACTGAACATGGGGATGGCCGGAATTGCCTGGTGGACGGCTGACATCGGCGGCTTCCATGGCGGAAATATCCACGATCCCGCATTCCATGAGCTTCTGATGCGCTGGTTCCAGTATGGGACCTTCTGCCCCGTCATGCGCCTTCACGGCGATCGGGATCCCCATAAGGCGCCCATGAATCCGGATGCCATTTATGGTGGCGGAATCTGTGCGTCCGGCGCGGACAATGAGATCTGGAGCTATACTCCTCAGATGGAGGAGATGATGGTATATTACATCCGCCTGAGAGAATCCATGAAGGGCTATATCCGGAAAACCATGGCAGAGGCCCATGAAAAGGGAACGCCTGTGATCAAGCCCCTGTTTTACGATTTCCCGCAGGATGCGGCCGCCTGGGATGTGGAGGACGCCTATCTGTTCGGCCATGATCTGCTGGCAGCGCCCATCCTGACGGCCGGGGCGCGTGAGAGGGAACTTTATCTTCCTGCGGGAGCGCAGTGGACGGAATGGGAGACAGGGACCGTATACGACGGAGGGCAGACCGTAAGGGTGAGCGCTCCGGTGGACCGGATTCCGGTCTTCATCCGGGACGGCGCAGAGGTATTCGAACAGGCCGGAGAATAACACGTTATCATAAAGAAGGAAAACGTTCTCAGAGAGTCGCAGGATTTTGGGCGATAAGCCCGGCAAACGGCCGATAGCTGTGCGCATCGCATGATCGGATAGGGGAAGGAACTTCCCCTATCTGGCCTACAGGCCGAATTCCTGATACAGCGCTTCCTGATACTGCCTGTCTGTTACCGCTCTGCTGATTTCATCAGAACGGGAATTTTGAATCAGAAGCTGAATCAGACGTCCGA
>UQVK01000114.1 GCA_900544445.1 uncultured Lachnospiraceae bacterium | reverse complement strand
GCATTACTGTTTATTTGTCAAGGTACTTTGCAGGCTTTTTCAGCCTTCCGGCCCTCTCAGGTCTTCGTGCTTTTCTCAGCCGCAACGGTGATTATCTTATCACATGTTGTTTCTTAAGTCAAGCACTTTTTTATTTTTTTCAGGAATCTTTTTTGCTCGATTCCTCAAAAGGAGTTCTCAACAAATCGAATCACCTTTTGTTTTTACCGGTCGTCCCGGCAACGAAGATGATTCTATCATCCCCGTTCTCCTTTGTCAACAACAAATTTCACTTTTTTACAAAAACTGTCAAAGCAGTTCGCACGGGCCTTTTCAACCGTATCCGAACGGGTGCCGCACTCCCTGTTTCTTTTCTTCATTATAGTGTTCAAATTCTTCTTCGATTCCTTCCAGCAATCCTGCATACCTGGCAAATTCTTCCCTGAGAGCAGGCCCGTCAGCCGGATTTTTCTTATAGCAGATCCGATGCTCCATGCTGGCCCAGAAATCCATCGCCATTGTACGAAGCTGTATCTCCACGGGAAAATATTCCATGGTGTCCCTGTAATAAACGGGAACGCCAACAACGATATGATAGCTTCTGTAACCATTCGGCTTGGGATGCATGATATAGTCCCGTTCTTTAATCACGACCAGGTCGGACTGCTTTTTTACGGCCTCAGCCAGATTGTAGATATCTCCCACAAAATAGCAGATGATCCGGATGCCTGCCACATCAAGAAGATAGTCCCTCGCGTTGGAAACTCCGGCCGCCAGCTGCATCCTTTCCAGCTTTTCTTCAATGCTGTCCTTCTCCTTTAACCTGTGCTGCATGGTGTGAATCGGGCATACCGTATCCTTCGCGTAAAGATTATGATTTAATACCTCCAGTCTCGTCAGCATCATCTGAGAGGCATTCTGATATGGTTCCAAAAGGAAATGATACTGCTCGTTTGTCATGGTTTCTCCCTTTCTGTCTCCGATTTGACAAAGGGGCGGCATCTTTCTGATGCCAGCCCCCCTGTCTGTTATTTATCCTATCAGATCTCTGTGTTCATTTTGTGCCAAAACTGTGTGTATGATCTAAAAAAAGAATAAACTCTGTTCTTCAGGATGCCTGATTCCCGGTGCCTTCTTCCACCAGCTCCATTTCAAACCAGAACTCCACGCCGTTTTCATAATTGATCACCCCGTATTTCTGATGGATGGAATCCTGAATTGCCTTTACAATGGAAAGGCCCACACCGCTTCCGCCATATTCGCGTGTCCGCGCCTTATCCACTTTATAGAATTTCTCCCACAGGTGCGGAAGGGAATCCTCCGGAATGGGAATTCCGGTATTGAAAACGCTGATTCTGACGGTCTTATCCTGTTTTTTCAGTTTAATATCCACCACACGGTCCCCGTCCAGATGGTTCAGCGCATTGCTGAAATAATTCATGACCACTTCTTCCGTTTTGAATTCATCGCCCCAGACATATACCGGATCCGTCTCGTCAAAGTTGACCGTCGCCTCATTCTGTTTCACCAGAATATCCGCCGACTGAATATAGTTGCGGATCAGCGCTACGATGTCGAACCGTTCCATCGTCACCACATCATTTCCGAACTCCAGCTGATTCAGGGTGAGAAGCTTCTTGACCATATTGTTCATTTTCGCCGACTCATCCATAATCACATCACAGTAAAATTCCCGGCTCTCCGCATCGTCATTGATCCCTTCCTTCAGCCCTTCGGCATATCCCTGAATGAGAGCGATCGGCGTCTTCAGTTCATGAGAAACATTGGCGAGAAACTCCTTGCGCATCTCGTCGATCTGATTTTTCTTCTCAATATCCTTCTGCAGTTCATTATTCGCGGTTTTCAGTTCGGAGATCGTGCTTTCCAGAGCGTCTGCCAGTTCATTCATGTGATTCCCCAGCACTGCAATCTCGTTGAAGCTCTTTCCCTGATATCTGGCGTCAAAATCCAGGTGTGCCATCCGCTCTGAAATATGTGCCAGTTCCAGAATCGGGTCTGTGATTTTCTTGGACACCAGCCAGATCACCACGCCGCAGACAATGGTAGCCAGAATACCCACATAAGCCAGAAATCTGCTGGAAATGTCTGTACTGTCCCGCATACTCTCCAACGCCGTACGAATGAAAAACAGGTTCCCATTTTCAAGAAATCCCCACATATCCAGGTAATCTACATTCACCCGGATACTTGTCACCACCTGCATCAGGTAGAAGGGACTTTCATTTCTCGCCAGTACTCTGGTAGTTCTCAGCACTCTTCCGTTCTGTGAAGGGGATGACTGCTGCCCGTCGGAAGAAGATTCCGCTTCCGCTTCATCATAGGCATCAAAAATGATATGGCTCCACAGATCAGCGCGAAGCATACTTGGATCCCCTCCGCTCACACGGATGGTTTCTGAATCCTCATCCAGAATCAGGATGGAAATATTATAGGTGGCACTCAGCTGCTGGAGGTGCACGTTAAAATCATCCGTGCTGATGCTGCCGCTCTGCGCCGCCTCATTGAGCTGGCCGTAAGCCTCCATCACGACTTCCTGCTTGTTTGCAAAATAAAACCGCTCCAGAAAAGTGCTGTTAATGAACCAGCACAGCAGCATCGTTCCGGCCATCAGTCCAATAAAAATGCCTGCAAACTGCTTTCTGATGGAATATCTCATGCCTGTTCAGCTCCCTTTTCTTCCGGTTCGAACTTATACCCCATCCCCCAGATCGTCCGGATCATCTCTCCCTTGTCTCCCAGCTTGCTGCGCAGCTTCTTCACATGCGTATCTATCGTTCTGGCATCTCCGAAATAGTCATAGTTCCATACGTTATTCAGGATCTTTTCCCGGGAAAGGGCAATTCCCTTGTTTTCCATAAAGTAAGCGAGAAGCTCAAATTCCTTAAAGCTCAGATCGATGCTCCTGTCGCCGATCGTCACCATGTGAGCGGTCTTGTCCAGATGAATTCCTCCCTCATCCAGCACCTCTCCCGCTGCGGATTTTCCCGCTCTTCTTAAAATGGCTTCCACGCGGGCGACCAGAATCTTGGGGCTGAACGGCTTGGAAATATATTCGTCCACACCGAGTTCGAAGCCCTGCAGTTCATCCTTCTCATCCCCTCTGGCCGTAAGCATAATAATGGGTACTCTGGAATAATTCCGGATTTCCCTGCACACCTGCCACCCATCCATTTTCGGCATCATGACATCCAGTATGACCAGGGCAATATCGTTCTGGGCAAAGAAAATATCCAGCGCTTCACTCCCGTCTCCCGCTTCCAGAACCTCATAATTATTTTTCTGAAGAAAATCCTTTACCAGTTTGCGCATCCTGCTTTCGTCATCCACAATCAGTATTTTCGTTCTTTCCATGACGTCCTCCGTTCCGAAGCTCCTTTTGCAGAAGGTTCGCATATAACCGATCCCATCTCTCATTTCCACCGCTTCGGCATAATTTGTTTTTTAATATGATTATACCAGATATTTATGAAAAAGCTGTGAAACTTCAAATTTTTCAGACCTATGAAAAAAGGCAGGCGTCCCCTGCCTGCCCGGAAGCCTAACAGCTTTCCGCCTTTTCCATCATCCGTTTTGCAAAAGCGGCTGCATCCTGTACATCACGGTCATCCGGATGAAGCAGCGCCTCGTCAAAATTTTTCAGAAAGCTCTTCACTTTCTCCGGATCCACGCCGTTCTTTTCCATGGTTTCATATCTTCTTCGCACATCCATCGGCATTTTGCCCTGACACATATACGCACCGAGATACGTGCAGTCCTCCGGGATCCATACCTTCACATGCTTTTCGATCATCTCCATATAAGCGCTGTCCTTTCCCATCCCGCAGGTACCAAAGAGGGCAACCTTCTTTCCCCGCAGCCCGGACAGAAAATCAATCACCGTCATATCACAGGTTCCCTTATCCGTCCAGAATCCGACAAAAAAAGTCTCCGCATCCTTTCCCTCATATTCTTCCAAGCTTTGAATATCCTTGGAATCTCCCGGAATTCCCGCGAAAATACCGTTCGCCACCTTTTTCGTATTTCCTGTCCGGCTTGAATAAACCACCATCGCTTTCATTCCTGTCAACCTCCAATTCCAAAAACGCATACCGTCCGCCGAAAACAACTAAAATCTTCCCATCGGGACACCGCCTCCGCAGCACATTCCGCCGCCTCCGCAGCACAAATTACAGATCAGATTTGCGATACAAAGCTTCAGGCACCAGCCATTCCCTTCCATGGCCGGCATACCATAGGGTGTCTGCTGGGTCTGATACCAGCTCCCGCCCGATTCCAGCTGAGAAACCCACTGATGGAACTGGACGTTTCCAGGCTCCATGGCGGCTGCCTTCTTCGCGTGGTCCAGAGCGGCCACATTGTTTCCCAGTCCGGCGTTCGCCACGGAGCTGTAATAATACCACTGAGCCGTGTGATCACTGATGCCGGAAAGCACATTCAGAGCCTCTTTAAAATGACGGCTCTGAATATAATTCCACGCTGCATTCATATGCACGGTATATTCATCATTTCCCGTGTTGGTCTGGGTTCTTCTGTAGCTTTGTCCGCCAAAACCAAACCCTCCGAAAAAGTCTCCGAAATCTCCAAAGCCGCCGAAATCCTGATCTCCGCTTCCATATCCGCCGCCATAAGAACTGCTTCCATAGGAGCCGCCTCCGGATGTTCCCCGCTGCCGTTCGTCCATGATCTGCTGGTACGCCTGCTGAATCTGTTTGAATTTTTCCTCCGCCTGATCCTTATTCGGATTGTTCACGTTCGCGTCCGGATGGTATTTCCGGCTCAGCGCACGGTAAGCTTTCTTGATTTCCTCGTCCGATGCGTCCCTCGACACACCGAGCACCTGATATGGGTCACGCATTTTCCTGCTGTTCCTTTCTTTGGGCACGTACGCTTTCAAACCGGCACCATACGCCGGAATAAAGGATATTGCGCAGAATGTCCGTATTTTCCAGAATCGGGAGCTTTTCAAAAGCTCTGGAGCATTCAGCCATCATCATTCTGAGGATCGTAAGAACCTCATCGTCGAAGCCCTCTTCTTTTCTTCTCGAAGAAAAAGGATTATAACAGCCGTTCTTCTCATCCTTCTCCACATCCTCGTAGGCATCCAGCAGGTAAATGAATTTTCCCAGGAAAAATCCCATAATTCTCAGGTTTTCCTCCCACTCATCCTGCCTGCAGGCGAATATCTCCGCCATTATATTACCAAAACACCCCGCCACCGTGTCAAGGTTTTGTGAACCTTCCTTTTCATATTCATGCAGTCCGGCAAGTTCCGTCCTGATGACCTCCGCCTTTTTGGGATATCTGGCCTCCACTCCGGCACAGGCTTTTTTCAAAAGTCCTGCGTATCCGCGCTTCAACACCTTCTTTTCATCATTCCAGTCATCCATGCACTGATAGTAGCCAAGCAGCACATTCATGTCCGCCGCATACTCCGTGAAACCGTTGGTTCTCGTCACATGACTTTCCAGCGGATGGGCGATACATTTGCAGGAAGAACGTTCGTCCTTCTCTTCATACAGTCCGGAAAGCAGCAGGATCAGAAAAGTCATGTCGTAAGTAAGGGTAAGCTGGCCCCTGACTCCGAACTTTTCCTTCAGCTTCCTGCACAGACCGCAGTAATAGGACTGATACAGGTCAAATTCCCGGAATTTCAATTCCTGCTTATTTACGATGACATATCCAAACATATCAGCTTCTCCTGATGAATTCTGTGCCGCACTTCGGACAACGTACCGCCACCTTGCCGTGTCCCTTCGGAATCCGGATCTTCTGCTTGCAGTTAGGGCATTTATAAATATGATGCGTTTTGCGCGCCGTCATATCCCGCTTCCATGTGGCCCATTTTCTGCGGATTCCCGCCGTCATCTGCAGGTATTTCTGATTTTCCGCGTACCGCTTCTGGATATTCCTGGAAAACATACGGAAATAGCAGTAAACAATCAGAAGCAGAATGAGAAACGACCAGATTCCGCTGTGAATGAACAGCGACAACACCAGACACACCACCGCCGCTCCCAGCAAAAACCGGGAGAACTGGTCCGTTCCATATCTTCCCTGCATAAACCGTATCAGTTTTTCTCTCATCTCTTCCTCTGCTTTCTGCCGCCACAGGCGGCACTGTATTCATAAGTTCTGTTACTTATTTTACCGCGCTTTCCCCGGAATGCAATGAAATGCTGCGAAATTAACCATTAAAAAAGTATAAATCTTTCTTTTTCGGCCATACTTCAAGCAGAGAAAAAAGGAGGTCATGCCATGTCGACAGATTTCAGAAACAGTGAGACAAAAGAAAACCTGATGCGCGCCTTTGCCGGAGAGAGCCAGGCGAGAAACCGCTACACCTTTGCCGCCTCTCAGGCCAGAAAAAGCGGTCTGCATGTCATCGAAGCCATTTTTACCTTTACGGCCAATCAGGAGAAGGAACACGCGGAAATTTTTTATCATCATCTGCAGGAACTGGCAGGTGAAACCATCGTGGTGGACGGCGGCTATCCGGTGGACCTGTATCCGGATATGCTCTCTCTTCTAAAAGCAGCAAGACATAACGAATATGAGGAGCATGATCCGGTCTATAAGGCCTTTGCCGAAAAAGCGGCGGCAGAAGGCTTTTTGCGGGCAGCTGCCTCCTTTTCCATGATTGCCGAAATTGAAAAGACCCACGGCGACCGGTTCGGAAAATTTGCGCAGCTCATTGAGGAGGACAGGCTCTTCATTTCCGACATGGAAACCGGCTGGATGTGTTTAAACTGCGGCTACGTCTATACGGGCAAAGAAGCGCCCGAAAAATGTCCGGTCTGCGACCATGCGCGGGGCTATTTCATCCGTCTTTCTCTTGCACCTTTCAGCGGCAGTTCATGAGCAGCCTTAGCGCCGTAAGGCGCGGGACTGGAGCCTCCAAGAGGCGACGGGTGTGAATGAGGGTGGGGTGGCTGTGAATGGCAACTATAAAAACGAAATAAGTACAAATGTTCGAATCTCTGCTTTTCTTTCCTGCGAATTTGAGGTATGATAAATTCTCAGGAGGTTAACGACAGACATGAAACGACTTAAAACTTTAACCACTTTGCTTTTTTGCGCGGCATTCCTTTTTTCTGCCGCCATGCTTTCCGGCTGTTCCGATCCGGCTGCCGGATTCGAACAACCGGAGACGGATTCTTCTGCGGCAGCAGGCGATGGAACAGAAAGCGCAGGCAGCGTTTCGAATGAAGGATATCTTCGGGTTCATTTCATCGATGTGGGGCAGGGAGATTCCATCCTGATCCAGGCGGGAGAGCAGGCCATGCTGGTGGATGCAGGAACCAATGAGAGCGGAAGCGTTGTTACCGAATACCTCCGCTCCCTGAACATAACAAAACTGGATTATCTGATCGGAACCCATCCCCACGAGGACCATATCGGCGGTTTGGACGATGTGATCCATTCCTTCGATATCGGCACGGTCATCATGCCGGATGTGTCCCATACCACACAGACCTATGAGGACGTTCTGGACGCGCTTCTGGAAAAAAATCTGACGGTAACGGCTCCCCATCCGGGGGACACCTATTCCATCGGCGACGCCTCATTTACCGTTCTTTCCCCATCGGCAGCGATCGCCGAACAGGCGGCGGAAAACGGAGATCTCAACAACCTGTCCGTGGGAATACGGCTGGTTTACGGCTCCAATGCCTTCGTCCTGTGCGGGGATGCGGAAAGCGATTCTGAGGAGGCGATGGCGGAAAGCGGCCTGGACCTGAAGGCGGACGTCTTAAAGGCCGGACATCACGGCAGCTCCACCTCCACCAGCGACGCATTTCTTGCGGCGGTTAATCCGGATTACGCGGTTATCTCCTGCGGTAAGGATAACAGCTATGGACATCCGCATCAGGAAACCATGGACAAGCTGAATGCGGCGGACATATCCATTTTTCGGACGGATGAACAGGGTACCGTCGTCGCTGTCTCTGACGGCAGCAGCATCACCTGGAGCAGCGCGCCGGATACGGAGGGCGTTTCCGGTTCAGAGGCTTCGTCCGACCTGCAGCCTGACGGAGATTTGACCGGACAGACCACGTCCTATGTGCTGAATCAGAACACGATGAAGTTCCACATGCCGGACTGTTCTTCCGTGGCACAGATGAAGGAAGAAAACCGTGTCTATTTTGAGGGCACCAGAGAAGAAATCATGGAGATGGGCTACACTCCCTGCGGGCAGTGTGAACCATAAACAGCAAAAGAAAGGAGAAGGTAATGGAGCAGAAAGGAAAAGGACTCAGGCAGTTGATCGTGGACCGTCTGGAGGGGGAATACGCGGTCTGTGAGCAAAAGGAGGGCGGCATGCTCTCTCTTCTTCTCAGCCAGCTTCCCGACGGAATCCGGGATGGCGACGTGCTCACGGAACAGGGCGGAGGATATCAGATCGACCGGGCGGCCACGCAGAAGCGGAAGGAAGAAATGGATGCCAAACGGCGGCGGCTGTTTGGGAAATAGAAAATTAAAGGAACAGGGTGTTCCCCGGTTTTAACCTGACTACCGGAGAACACCCTGTTTTCCTGTCTTCTCTCACTACACAAGCGCCTGCAGAAGCGCATCATTGAAGCGGTCCCGTTCATCATAAAAAATTCCATGACCGCTGTTTTCCAGAATACATAAAACAGCATCCCGGATATGCTCCTGCTGATGCCGGGCCAGCGCCACCGGGACCACCTGATCCCTGCCCCCATGGATGATGACCGTGGGGACGCGCACGCTTTCCAGATCCTCTCTTCCATCTTCATCCCGCAAAGAAAGCCCGCACTGGACGGTCGCAATTCCGGAAGCGGAAAGTGCGATTTCCTCAAACCAGCCAAGCAGCGCATCGCTGTGACAACAGGCAAAGAGCTGATTGTGGCTGAAGTTCCAGGCAAAGGCCGGCCGGTCTGACGCAGCCTCTTCAATCATATCATTTACATCATCCCGGTCCAGTCCACAGGAAAATTCACAGCTTCTGACAAAACAGGGGGATGCGGCGGACAGCAGAATGAGCCGTCTGACCCCATATCCCTGAAACCGGTTCATATAGCGAAGCGCCACGGCCCCTCCCATGGAAAAACCGGCGAGCACAAACCGGTCCAGGCGGAGCGCGCAGACCACCCGGTATATATCCTCCGCCAGCTGGTCATAGCAGTAGCCTCCGGCCGGCACATCAGAATTGCCAAAGCCGCGCAGATCCATGGTAACGACCCGCCAGTTCTCAGAAAGAAGCATTTCCAGCTGGTATTCAAAGATCAAATGGGACAGCGGCCAGCCATGAATGAACAGAATCGTCCGCTTCCCTTTCGGATTCAGGTCATAGACCGCCAGGTTCACCTCGTCCGTTGTCTTCACAAAGTACATGGGAACACTTCCTTTTTATCTTATCATATGCGAAGACGGCCGGAAGCGGAACACAGATATAAAAAAGATGCCGAAAACCTCTGTGTTTTCAAGCATCCTTTTTTCTATGGACCAGACGGGAGTCGAACCCGTGTCCAAAAGCCCATTCCCTGTCCTTCTACTACCGTAGTCAGTTCTTACCGAAGAGGCTTGCGCCTCTTCCATTCCCTCTGCCGCGCAGAAACTGACATCCCCGCGGGTTCAGTAGCTTCATCATACGCCCACAGGCTCAAAGCTTTGCCCGTGTCGTTTCCTACATAGTCGATGCCCGAGCTCCGAAGTGTAGGTGCCCCGGTTCGGACAACGCTGCATTAAGCAGCAGCGTAAGCTAAAGTATTGTCTTCAGCGTTTATATTTAGGTTTGTGATTTGACGCATCACCTGCGGGTAGCTTCTCCAGCTGCAGGACCCCTGTCGAAACCTTGACTGGCCCTGATTTTGTGTACCTCATTATACACAGGCCGTTCCGGAAAGTCAAGACTCACCTGACTTATGCCGCATCGGATCAGAGATTTTTCACCTTGAAATCCCGTTCCACTTCCCTGCGCATATCCTTCTTCGCGATATCCTGGCGCTTGTCATACAGCTTTTTACCACGGCAGAGGCCGATTTCCATCTTTGCTCTCCCGTTTTTGAAATAGACCTGAAGAGGCATGAGCGTATAACCGCGCTCCGCCACCTTTCCCGCAAGCTTCGTGATTTCCGCCTTATGCATGAGAAGCTTGCGCGTCCGCAGCGGGTCCTTATTGAAAATATTTCCCTTCTCATAGGGGCTGATGTGCATGCCGTTCACATAGGCCTCGCCCTTGTCAATGGACACAAAGGCCTCCTTGATGCTGCATTTTCCCATCCGAAGGGACTTCACCTCCGTACCGTGCAGCACCAGGCCCGTTTCATATTTTTCTTCCACAAAATAATCGTGAAATACCTTTTTATTATTCGCAACAAGCTTCTGCGCTTCCTTTGCCATATTTACCTCCATGCCGAAGCGTTTTACGCTGAGGCACGCGCGCTGAACCTCCAGTTCGGCGCTGCGATAACGGGATTTGCGACGCTTCAGCGCAAATCCTGATTGAAAAATTCGCTATCGAACGCATTTTTCAATCTTTCCCTCCATCTCGTCTTCAGCCAGAATGAAATCAATGCTTCTGGTAAAACGGTCCGCAAACCGGACCTGCACCCGAACCCGTTCTCCCAGCCGGTAACAGGCATCGGTCTTCGTCCCCCGCATCTCGCAGGAAGCCTCATCATACTGGAAAAAATCCCCGGGCAGAGAGGACACGTGTACCAGCCCTTCCACCGTATTGGGAAGCTCCACGTACAGTCCCCAAGAGGTGATTCCGGAAATCACGCCTTCATACACCTCTCCGATATGCCGCTCCATATATTCCGTCATCTTAAGCTTTCGAACTTCCCGTTCCGCCTCGTCCGCGCGCCGCTCCGACCGGCTGGTCTGAGAAGCAACCGAATCGAGAATCGCCTCATAATGCGCGATGCGCGCCTCATCCAGCCGCCCGGAAAGCTGCTCCTTGATGATCCTGTGAATCTGTAGATCCGGATACCGTCGGATGGGCGAGGTAAAATGGCAGTAATACCGGCTCGCCAGCCCGAAATGCCCCGTACACTGGGTGGTATAGCGTGCCTGCTTCATGCTTCTTAGGGTGAGCCTGCCGATCAGATTTTCTTCCGGCGTGCCCTCTGCCTTTTCCAGCAGCTTCTGCAGCTCCTTCGGATGCACCTCTTCCTGTCCGATTTTCATGGAATATCCCAGATTATAGACAAAGGTCGCCAGCCTGCGCATTTTGTCCTGATCCGGCGTTTCATGGGTCCGGTACAGAAAAGGCGTCTGCAGCCAGTGAAAATGCTGGGCCACCGTTTCGTTGGCAAGCAGCATGAAGTCCTCGATCAGCCGGGGCGCCGTATTTCTCTCATGGGGAACAATCTCCACCGGACAGCCCTCTTCATCCAGACGGATCCGGCTCTCCGGAAAGTCGAAATCCACGGCTCCTCTCCGA